>NZ_SRHQ01000013.1:0-155275 GCF_004683995.1 Methylorubrum sp. Q1
GGACCCGACCCCGCCCCGCGGCGGCATGCCGCGCCCGCCGGGACCGCCCTGGCCGAAGCGCTTGAAGAACTCGCGCAGTTGCGGCGGCACCTGCTGCAGGTTGGGGCCGCCGGGGCTGTCGTCGTCATCGTCGGCGCCGTCGTCGAGCTTCACCTTCACGGCGACGACACCCGGCTTCACCTTGTCGACGACGTTGGCGAACGAGCCCGGCGGCTGATCGGGCGCCTCGATCGGGGTCTTGGGCAGGGCCTGGGCGTAAGCCGGGGCCATAGGCTCGGCCAAGCCGCAGCCGCCCGCGACGAGGGCGGCTGCGGCGACGGAGGCGATAGGGCGGCGGCAGACAGTCAGGGGCATGGAAATCTCCGAACATCAATCACGGGAGCCTGCCGCCCGACTGCGCCGGAACGCGGCCGGACGTCGGACTATGAGACAATGAACGAAAGTGTAGGTTGTGCCGTCCGATCATTTGATCAAAGAAGTCGTAGCTCTAACCCGTGCGTCGGAGGCTATCCGCCGTCAGCGGATTTGAGACGAATTGGCGGCCGGAACGATAGGAATGACTTGAATTCTTCCAGCTGGCCCGCTTTCCATGCGAGTGACCCTGGCCCGGCAAACTGGCCCGCGGCCTGTACATCGGGGCGGACCACGCCTAGGCGGATCCCGTCGCGACCGCGAGGCGCCAAGCCTCTCAGCCCGTGAGAGCCTGCAAACTGGTGTTGATCTGACCGACGCCGTGTGCGGCCGTCTGCATGCTGGGCGAAATCTCCCGGGTGATGGCGCTTTGCTCCTCGACAGCCGAGGCGATACCGGTCACCGTCTCCCGTACCGACCCGATCGCCTGTACGATCGAGAGCAGGGCACCCACCGCTTCTTCCGCGATTCCCTGCATCCCATGGATGTCCTGTGCAATCCGCGTCGTCGCCTGCGTCACTTGGTTCGACAAGTTCTTCACCTCGCCGACAACCACAGCAAAACCGCGGCCGGCCTCTCCCGCCCGCGCCGCCTCGATCGTCGCATTGAGGGCCAGAAGATTGATCTGCCGACCGACACCCTGGATCAGTTCGACGACGCCGTTCATCGACGCGGCGGCGTCCTTCAGCTTCGCTGTGGAGCGGTCTTTCGACGAACCAGTGGCCACTGCGTCGGGATGCGCTCCAGGTGCAACCAAGAGCCATCCGGCGATTGTCTCGAAACGCTGCCGGAAATCAAATCTTCGGCACCGGACAGCGCCGCGGCGTATCCTGGCGTACTGGAGCGGGGTGGAAGCGAAGGTTGCCACATCGCTCGGGAGTGGGCGTTCGGGCATACGGTCGTCGTGGCCGTTCTATCGAGTGAGGACATCTCTGGCGTCGCTCACGTCGCGGCGTTCGCTTCGGCGGGCGTCATCGCAACAAGGGCGATCAAGCCGATCAAGACCATGATCGGCAGCGTGATGCAGCCGAAGGCCAGATGGGCGATCCCGAAGGCTCCGCACAGGGCGCCCGCGGCGAAGGTCACAATGGCCGGCAACACCCGCCGCAGCCGCGCGCGCGTCTGTGCGGGGTTCGATGACGTTCTCAGGGCAAGATCCATGGCATCGATGACCGCCTGACTGACGCTCACGGTCATCACCGTGGTCGGAGCGAGGTGGCCGAGTAAGAGGCGACCGATCGCGTTCTGCACGCCCATGGCCGCGACGGCGAGCATGCCAACGATCAGAGCCGGGGCACCGTCCGGCGCATCGAGTGGCGCCCATAGGGCCCCGCACAAGCCGAAACCCGCGAGGAGAACAGCCTCTACGGCGAGCAGCCAAGGCAGCGGATCGGCATCCCGCCGCTGCAGGAGCAACGCAAGGACACGGGTCCCCGCCACGGCCGCCATGAAGACGGGCAGCGCCAGAAGCTTCGCCAGCACACCGGTTGAACTCGCGACCAATTCAGCACCGATCAGGACGAAGTTTCCGGTGACATGGGCCGTGAACAGGCCTGTCAGCGCGATGAAAGCCGCCGCATCCACGAAGCCGGCGACGAAGGCGAGAGCGGTTCCAGCGGACGTGCCGCCATCCGTGATCTGCGGCTTCACGAGGCTTTCCCTGATTTGTAGGAGGGCGGAGGCGATGCCATGCGCTAGAGCCGTATCCGACCTGTTTGCATCAGGTCGGCGGCTCTCGATCTTTGCTTTAAAACGCGTTCTTTTGCCGAATCGGCATCCACTTCGTCGAAAAGCGCTCTAATCGTCGAATGGTGTTTCCGTCATGACAGCCGGAATCCGGGGGTTGGCGTAGTCGTCCGGCCAAGTATTGCAAAGGAGCATGACCGCAATGACCAGCACGACGGTCGCGAGAAGGAAGGCGAGCGCTTCCGTGACCTGATGCGCCCATCGGCCGGCAGCCGGGATTGCGACGAAGCCGCCGATGAAGATCATGGTGATGGCAGCGGGAGCGGTCACTGAGCGGGACTCGGCGATGATGCGGCGAAGCGGGTTCGGCCTGGACCCTAAGCCTGCCGGGCTCCGGAGCGGTAAGGATATCGGCTATCACGAACCATGATGAGCAACCTCAACGTCGAGCAGATCCGCTCCTTCCTGGCCGTCCTTGAAAGCGGCAGCTTTACGGCCGCTGCGCAGGCCCTCGGCCTGCGGCAATCCACGGTCAGCGGGCATATCGCGCGGCTCGAACAGGCACTGGACCGCTCTCTCCTCATGCGGGACACCCATCGGGTCGCCCTGACGCCGGACGGTCAAGCCATGATCGGTTTTGCGCGCGACGTGCTGGCGGCGCACGACCGGCTTCGCGCCTTCTTCTCGCCGGGCGGCCTGCGCGGCCGCATCCGCCTCGGCGTCTCCGAGGACTATACGCTGTCGGCCCTGGCCCAGGTTCTGGCGCGCTTCGCGGATGGCCACCCTTCCGTCGATCTGCAGCTGACGGTCGGTCTCAGCCGGGCCCTCTACCAGGGCTACGATGCGGGCGAACTGGACGTGATCTTCTGCAAGCGCCGAGGCGGCGATCCGCGCGGTGAATTGGCCTGGGCGGAAGAGCTGGTCTGGGTGGGCCGGCCCGGCTTCGTTCCCGATCCGGCATTGCCCTTGCCCTTGGTGCTCTATCCGCCGCCTTCGATCACGCGCACCCTGGCGCTCGATGCCCTCGAAGCGGCGGGGCGTTCTTGGCGGATCGCCTGCACCAGCGGCAGCCTGATGGGGCTGCGCGCGGCCGTCGAAGCCGGTCTGGGCATCGCGCCGCACTCGGCCAGGGTGACGCCGCCGGGACTGGCCCCGATCCCGGAGACGGCCGGATTGCCGCCGATCGGCGAGGTCGAGTTCGTGGTGCTCGGCTCGGGCCGACAGCATCCCGCCGCGACGGCGTTACAGGAGACGATCCTCGCAAGCATGGCGGAGCTTCAATCCGTTCCCGAAGCGTGACGTCGTTCGAGGCCGGGCACCGCGCCGCACGTCCCCGGGGCGGCCGCCGAGCGCATCGGCCGAAATGCCAGAAGCAAAAGCAAACCAATGGGTGGGGCGGAAGCGTTAGCGTGCACCGGGCGCCGGGGTTAGGCTCTGTGCGGCCGGCATCTCTCCTGTCGCAAGGAGAAATGGGAGTAAAACCGCCGCAAACGCCTTCGGATGCGAGTAGTTGATCCCATGGGCTGCGCCCGGGATGACAGCAAGACGGCCGCGAGGCAGGGCCGCTGCGAGGCTCGTCACAAATGCATAGGGGACGATGTAGTCACGCGTTCCCCAAACCACGAGCGTCGGCTGCGTGACTCGGAGCACCTTCTCTCCAATGCGGTTGCCGACCATGCTGCGTAAGGTGAGGATGTAGCGCCTGATCCCACCACGGGCATAATCGGCGAGCGCCACCCAAGCGAGCGACCAGCGCTCGAACGGTGCAATGGCAAAGAAGCCGACCGCTTGCCGGACGAGGCCGCGTGACTCCGGGTCCGGCGTCGGCCCCTGCAGGACAAGGCGGTCGACGCGCTGCGGATGAGCGAGTGCCAATTCGACCAACACCTCGCAGCCGAGCGAATTGCCGATAAAGGCCGCGCGATCGATCCCGATCGCGTCCATCCAGGCCGCCAGCGCATCGGCCAGCTCGCGAACCGTGAGCACGCGGCGAGGCTTTTCGCTCAAGCCGAAGCCGGGCAGGTCAGGCGCGTAGACCCGGCGGTAAGGGGCGAGTTGCCGCGCGAGCGGGATCATGTAGCGACTCGACATTCCGAGCCCGTGGACCAGGATCACGGGCAGGCGGTCATCGGGTGCGGGATCGGCCGAGACACGGGCATGCATCGTCCGACCGTTGACGCGGGTGTGCCTTGCCGCGAGCCGGCCCAGATGGTGGCCGTGATCCGGACTGGCGCACCGTCGAGTCGCGAAGCTCACCAGGGGTAGACGAACCAGGATTGCGCCAGCCGTCACAACGATCCACCGCAGGGACACACGCACCTTCCCGTTTCAGCCAAAGCCGCTCTCGAACGAAGCGCCGAGAGAACCGGCCCTGCGAAACGCAACGGCTCAAGAAAGTGTTGCGAAGGGCCCTGCTTCCAGCCGTTCGTCCAGGCCAAGGAGCGGCGTCGGCAAACGCGACGCATTGCCATCCTTGATGCCTTCGAGCGGTTCAAGCCTGAAGGGTGCCGAAGTCACCGAGAAGCTGCCGGATACGAGGATGACTCGGCTGTCGCGAGAGCCCACCCGACCTGATTGCATCAGGCCGGCGTCTCTCGGTCTTTGTTTCAACACGCATTCTTTCGACGAACCGGTGACCACGTCATCGGAATGCGCCCCGGAATGTTTTGGGCCCGGTCCGAGCGAATTGATCCGGCCTGAAGTCGTGTTCATCGTGATATTTGATTCAAGTCATTGCTGGAAAAGGACCGGCCTATAATTGTCAGCGCCGGCATGCTTCCACCGATCTCGGTGTTCGTGTCGGTCGTGATGTTTTGGGCCGTGCTCCAAGTCGTTATTGAGCCCGCAGGCGCCTGTTCCCGCTTCGTTTACCTTGGACGCGACGGCAAGATTTTCACGGCCCGGTCGATGGACTGGGAAAAGCCCATCGGAACCAACCTCTACATCCTGCCACGAGGCATGGCGCGCAATGGTGAGGTCGGGCCTGATTCGATCCGGTGGACGTCGAAATATGGATCCTTGGTCGCGACAGCGTTCGACAATTCGACGTCGGACGGCGTTAACGAAGAGGGCCTTACGGCCAATGTACTCTGGCTTGAACAATCGCAGTACCCGGCCTTCGACGGCAAGGGCACGCCTGGATTGGCGATCTCAGTCTGGGCGCAATACGCTCTCGACAACTTCGCGACTGTCGATGAAGCCGTTGCCGCCCTCGAGAAATAGCCCTTCACGCTCGTGACGCGCACGATTCCCGGCACTCAGGTCATAGCAAGTATCCATATGTCCCTGTCCGATTCCGGCGGAGACAGTGCCATCATCGAATATATCGACGGCCAGCAGGTCGTTCACCATCGACGTCAATACCAAGTGATGACGAACTCGCCGGCCTACGAACAGCAGCTTGCCCTTGCCTCCTACGGGTCACAGATCGGCGGAACGGTCATGCTGCCCGGTACGAACCGCGCGTCCGATCGCTTCGCCCGCGCCTCCTACGTCAAATCGATCCCGCCGGATGGAGACCCGGATCACCTCTTGGCCAGTGTATGCGGCATCATACGCAATGTTTCCGTGCCGCTTGGGCTTTCGACGCCGGAGAAACCGGAAATATCGTCCACACGCTGGCGCACGGTCTTCGATCACAAGCGCCGCCTCTATTTTTTCGAATCGGCGCTTTCGCCCAACACGTTCTGGACCGACCTGAATCAGATCGATTTTTCCAGGGAATCGGGGAAAGTGCTGAAACTCGATCTCGGCGTCGATCAGGACAACGTCTTCGCCGGGAATGCGACACGGTCCTATCGCGAGTCGAAGCCTTTTCCTTTTGCCGGATTGCCGCGATAAAGCATCGTCCTGGAGATCGGATCCAGGACGATGCTTTATCCTCTGGGGGCTGTTATGAACCAGCTCCGAGTCGAGCGGCCTTTCTGAGCTTGAGGCAGACGAAGGCGACGAGAGGCAGGTCAGCCAGCGTGCTGGCATAGCGCTCGTCGTCTTCGACGAGCCGGAGGAAGGATGGGCCCAGGCGAGGGAGCGCTCCACGACGCAGCGCCTGGGCAGCCGCTTTATTGTTGTCGTGTATCGCTTCCGGCTGTGTGCGCCATGAAGAAGCGCACCATCTCGCGGCTGGCGTCTGGACCGCGCGGATCCGTGTAGGTGCCGTTCGGGCTTCCGCCGGACCAGGCGTGACCCGCTCCATGCAGAACCCACTGCTCCACCACCTCTCGGCCCGAAGGATCGGACTGGACGCGACGGGTGTAAGTCATGCCACCCGGGCTCTCCCCGTGGGTGACGACCGTCCCCAAGGCTCCCTCCGGCTTGGATTGAGCGATAATGCGGTCGCCGTTGGCTGGGTTGACGGTGCGGTCCGCATCACCGTGGAAGACGATGGTCGGGACCGAAGCGCGTGCTCCCAGCGGCTGAGCCGTCCCGCCGCCGTTCATGGCAGCAAAGGCGGAGGGCATATCCTTGGCCGCACCATAGGGAAGGCCGGAATGGACGCCGATTGCCGCGAACAGATCGGGATAGGTCGCCGCCATGATCGCTGCGGCCGCTCCGCCGGCTGACAGTCCCGCGACGTAGACCCGTCTGGGATCGGCCGAGAACTCGCGGATGACGTCCTGGGCAATCCCCGCGATCAGCGAAGGCTCGCCCGAGCCGCGCTGCTGATCGGCAGCGTTGAACCAGTTCCAGCATTTCTGCATGTTGGCCGATTGGGGCTGGCCGGGATAGGCCACCAAGAAGGTCTGCTCCTCGGCAAGCGCGTTCATCCGCGTCCCGGCCGCGAAGTCATCGGGCGACTGGGTACAGCCGTGCAGCATGACGACGAGAGGAAGAGCTTGGCCGGTATAGCCACTCGGGACATAGACCTTGTACGTCCGGCTGCCCGCCGCGTTGGAGAATGTCCGCTCCTCGTATCGAGCCCCATCCGGGACCGGGATCGGAGATCGCTGAGGCGATCCGAGACCATCCCCGAGGCCGGAGATCCCGCCCATCTTGGGAAAGCGCTCGCGCAAGGACCGCAGGGTCTCTGCAAGCCCTTGCCGTTCTGAGGCGCTTGTCCTGTCAGCGGGCGCTTCCCCGGCCGTCCCCTTGCCGAAACCCGGTGCGGTCCACGCTCCGCCCGGGGTCCGAGGCGCGACCATGTCGATGGTCGACCCCTGTCGCGCGGTGCTGGCGTCCTTGCCGGGCACACCCTCCTGCGGGCTCGCTTGCGGCTTGGCAGAGGCCGAGCGCCCCTGAAGGAGAGCCATGGCTTCGGTGAGCTGGCCGGCGCGGGTGAGACGGGTCACCTCACCCATGTCGATGCCGGAGAATGCGTTCATGATCACGATCCTGAATGAGGTCGACGGGCCGGGGCGCGTGTCCGGACGCGCCGCGAAGGCGTTGAGGCGAGAGATCAGGCCGTACGGTCGGCCAAGGCTGCCTTGACTGCCGGTTTGGCGTGGAAGGCGCCGAGCACTTGCACGGAGGCGATGGCGGCACGGGCGAGTTCCGGCGTCACATCGGGAGCGATGCTGGCGAGGCCGAGAACCTGGATGTGGAGCGGAGCGCCCGCGTCTCTTGCCGCTTCGAGGTCCTGCCGGGTGTAGTGCGAGAGGCCGAGGCTGAGCTTCTTACGGGCCAGTGACTGGGTGACGGCATCGCCCTGACGGTCGAGCTGGTTGCGCACGGCCGTTCGGATGAAGTCGGCGCGATTGGCATAGAAGCCGTCTCGAACCAGCAGATCGATACGGCCGAGATCGACAAAGCCGAGGTTGATCGTCAGTTTCTCACTGTCGGGTGCTCTCGGTCGGAGGTCCGGAACGTCATCGGCCATCTTGGTACCATCCCTAAACCATCCCGTTGGATGGTCCTGAGATGGTGCGGTTGCGGTGTCATACAAGGGCAGGCTTTTGCTCCCGACCAAGCTGAGATCGCAATCGATGACGCGACCGCAATCTCCGAAGTGACGTTGAGCGCATCGCTCGGCGCCTGTCTGGGGTGCTCACGGGCAGGCTGTGCCTTTCCGGGTGCGGGAGTCGAACGCACCCTGGCCACCTTCGTGGCGGGAGCACCGAAACGTGCGCGGACGACAGCCCGTGAACGAGGTTTCCGGAAGGTCTACGGGGTGGGGGCGAGCGGCTCGCTTGGCGGCTTTGGCCGAAGGCCTGGAAGGCCCATATCGGAACGCCGAGGGCGCAAGCCTCCCACTCCATTCAAGTCCTGTCGACTTGGGCGTTCAGATATCGAATCGGAAGGTTGGCGCGGCTCTGCAGCGGCTCAAGCACGCCGAGAAGTGGCGCAGCGTGTGACGACGTGGAGACAGCCGTCATGGCTTCGAGACGGGCTGACGTCCGACAGATCAGTGCCTTCCGGCTCGGTCCGTCGATCTTCGGGTTTGCGCGCCGAGTGTGGCCTGTCGCAGAGAAGAAGAAGCGGCCTTCGAGAGTGAGGCTGTGCTGCCCGGACGCTCGGGAAGAAAACCGTTCCCTTGACAAGAATTGTCGGGGAGAGCAGTCCTTTGCCGCTCCCATAACCCATTGCCACCATTCGGCTTTCCTAGCGAGGAAAACCTGGTGGAGCTGAGGGGAATCGAACCCCTGACCTCCGCAGTGCGATTGCGGCGCTCTCCCATCTGAGCTACAGCCCCGTCCGAGGCGAGGGCCTTGTAGGCTTGTCCGCTTCGGCCTGTCAATTCCGGAAATTTCCCGCCGCACCCGCGTCCCTCACGCCGGGTCTCCGTGCGGGGCGATGAGGACCGATACCCCCCGCATGAACGCCCTGCTCTGGCTCTTCAACACCATCATCCAGCTCTACATCTACGTGCTCGTTGCGAGCGCCGTGCTGAGCTGGCTCGTGGCCTTCAACGTGGTCAACGTGCGCAATCCGATCGTCTCGCAGATCGGCGAGTTCCTCTATCGCGTCACCGAGCCGGTGCTGCGGCCGATCCGGAACCTGCTGCCCAATCTCGGCGGCGTCGACATCTCGCCGATCATCCTGATCCTGCTGCTGCTGTTCGCCCAGAAGCTCGCCACCGACCTCTACGTCCAACTGGCCTTCTGAAGGGCTTTAGCCGACCACGGCGGACATCGTCCGAGCCGAGTCTTGCGGCTCTGGAGCGAAGCCCGAATCCGCCATCCCGAAGGTTTGGCGGAATTCGGTATGGCGGCGTGACCCGGCCAAGCGACGCATTGCGTGGGCGCCGGGCTCGTTGCTAAGGCGGTCGCGCACCGGCTCGGCCGAAAAGCCGATGCGATGTCAGAAGTTTAGGGCCGCGTCCTGAATACGATATTCAAGACGAGGCCCGCCCGGCCTGCAAGAGCCGTGAAGGGAGCGACGCGCGCCATGAAGACCAATCCGGGCCGCTTCTTCGAGGATTTCCGCCTCGGGGAGACCATCCGCCACGCCACGCCGCGCACCGTCACCACGGGCGACGTGGCCCTCTACACCGCCCTCTACGGCCCCCGCTTCGCCGTGCAGTCCTCGGACGCCTTCGCCAAGGCGATCGGCTACCCGGCGAGCCCGCTCGACGACCTGCTCACCTTCCACGTCGTGTTCGGCAAGACCGTGCCGGACGTCTCCCTCAACGCGCTGGCCAATCTCGGCTACGCCGAGGGCGGCTTCCACCGCCCGGTCTATCCCGGCGAGACGCTCTCCACCGTCTCCGAGGTGATCGGACTGAAAGAGAGTTCCAACCGCCAGACCGGCGTGGTCTACGTGCGCTCTACCGGCTCCGACGCCTCTGGGCGGACCGTGCTGAGCTATTGCCGCTGGGTTCTCGTGCGCAAGCGCGACCCGGAGGCCAAGATCGCCGAGGAGCACGTGCCGAGCCTCGCCAAGGTGGTGAACCCGGCCGACCTCGCCCGCGCCCTGCCCCCGCTCGATCCGGCCGCCTACGACAATGCGCTGGCCGGCAGCCCGCACCGCTTCGCGGATTACGCGGTCGGCGAGAAGATCGACCACGTCGATGGCATGACCGTCGAGGAGGCCGAGCACCAGATCGCCACCCGCCTGTTCCAGAACACCGCCAAGGTCCATTTCGACGCGGTGGCGACGCGGGAGACCAAGTTCGGCAAGCGCCTGATCTATGGCGGCCACGTCATCTCGCTTGCCCGTGCGCTCAGCTTCAACGGTCTGGCCAACGCCTTCGCCATCGGCGGCATCAATGCCGGCCGCCACGTCGCGCCGCTGTTTGCCGGCGACACGGTCTATGCGTGGTCCGAGGTGCTGGAGACGGCGGAACTGCCCGGCCGCAGCGATATCGGCGCGCTTCGCCTGCGCACGGTGGCGACCAAGAACCAGCCCTGCGGCGCCCATCCGGACAGGCAGGGCGAGGGCTACGACCCGTCGGTGATCCTCGATCTCGACTACTGGGCCTTCATCCCGCGCTGAAACGTCGGCCTATAAGTGGCTGACGCCTCTACGAAAAGAACCCGGCCACGGCCTGACGCAACGGGTTGGCCGGGTTCGACAGCAGGCGGAGCGCCATCGCGCAGGCGATGACGACGAGGAGCGGGCGGATCAGCCGGGCGCCGAGGCGCACGGCGAGCGCCGAGCCGACCTGGGCGCCGAGAAAGGCGCCGACGGCCATCGCGAGCCCCACCGGCCAGATCACCGCGCCCTGGAGCGTGAACAGGGCGAGGCTGCCGAGGTTGCTCGCGGCGTTCGAGAGCTTGGTGTGGGCGGTGGCCCGCACCACGCCGAGGCCGAGCAGGGTGACGAAGCCGATCATATAGAACGAGCCGGCACCGGGCCCGAACACCCCGTCGTAGAAGCCGACCGCCGGCGCCAGCGTCACAGCAAACAGGCCGGGGGTGATCCGCGCCGCCGCGTCCTCGTTGCTCATCCGCCGCGCGGTCGCGAAGTAGAGCGCGATGCCGACCAGCATCAGCGGCACCAGCGCGTCGAGGACCGGGCGCGGCAGCAGGCTGACGCAGAGCGCGCCGCCCACCGAGGCGAGACCGGCCCCGAGCGCGGCCGGCCCGGCCTCGCGCCAGCGGATCAGCCCGCGCCGGGCGAAGGCGATCGTGGCCGAGACCGAGCCGGCGCTGCCCTGAAGCTTGTTGGTGGCGATCGCGCTGACGGGGTCGAGCCCGGCGAGCAGCAGGGCCGGCAGGGTCATCAGCCCGCCCCCGCCGGCAATGGCATCGACGGCGCCCGCCACCACGGCCACGCCGAACAGCCCCGCCACGGTCTCGAACGCAATACTCATGGGGGATCCCAAAGGGCCTTCAGGCCCTTTGGCGGGTTTTCAGGGCAGGGCCCTGAAGCCGGCGAAGCCGATTTCCAGGGCCCTGCCCCGCACCCGAGAAAGGACTCGTCCTTTCGAAAGCTTGACCATGGCTGTGTCGTCCGGGCAAGCCTTCAGGCGGCAGCCCGCTCCGCGCGCGGTAGGCTGACGGTGGCGCGGCTGCCGCGGCTCGCCCGCAGCGTGCCGCCCTTCGGCACCACTTTCCAGCCCTCCTTGCAGCCGTCGATCGGCTCGGAGACGACGGTGAGGCCGCGCTCGCTCTCCCGGTAATACAGGCTCGGCGGGCGCCCGTCGCAGGCCCAGCGGAAGGCGGTGAGGTTCTCGCCGTCGGTGAGCACGGCGGTGAAGCGGAAGGCCTCCGCGATGCGGGCCTCCTGCATCAGGGCGCGCACGGTGGTGCAGGTCGTCTCCATGGCGCCGACGGGATCGGAGTCGAGGCCGCTGGCGAGCGCCAGCAGGAAGAGGGCCTCCGAATCCGTCGAGCCGCGGCGGGTGTCGTACAACTCGTCGGGGATCATCGCCTCCAGGCGCCGCTTGATCCGGTGATAGCCGCCGATCTGGCCGTTATGCATGAACAGGTGGCGGCCATGGGCGAAGGGGTGGCAGTTGGCTCGCGTCGTCGCCGTGCCGGTCGCCGCGCGCACATGGGCAAAGAACGTCCGCGCCCGCACCTGCCGGCAGAGGTTCACGAGGTTCTCGTCCGACCAGGCGGGGCAGATGTCGCGGTAGAGGCCGGGCTCGGCGTGCTCGCCGTACCAGCCGATCCCGAACCCGTCGCCGTTGGTTTCGGTCTTCGCCTCGGAGGCGTGCAGCGATTGATGGACCAGCGAATGGGTCGGGGCGCAGACCAGCTCGTTCAGGAAGACCGGCTCACCGAGATAGGCGAGGAAGCGGCACATGGCGGGACGAGAGCCTCCTTTGCGGTCCAGGGCGAGCTATGCAAGCATCGGTCCGCTTGAACCGCTGCGTGTCGCCGGACTGTAACAATTCGTTCTGTGTGGTGAACAGCCCGTTAAGAGAGGGATCGATCGGAAGGGTTCAGGCGGGCACAATTTCGCTGAACCGATCATCCCCGAACTTGTTGTCGCAGGGCAAGCATCGTCGGCGCCGCCGATGCCGCCGCGGCGCGCCCATGGGCTGCCGCTTCCGAACCGCTCGCACAGCTTCAGGGAGACATCATGGCTCATTCCGGAGACAGCCCGGTCGCGCTCGTCGTCGAGGAGGACGAGGCCGCCCGAGACCTCGCGACCGTCCTGATCGAAGAGACTGACCTCGACGTCATCGCCTGTTCGAGCGCCGAGGACGCGCTGGCCGTGCTCGAACGCGGGGATGTGACGGTGGCGATGGTGATCGCCGACACGCATCTCTCGGGCAAGATGGACGGCGCCGCCCTGGCGCGCACCGTCGAGGATCGCTGGCCGGAAGTGCGGCTCGTGGTGACCTCCGGGGGCCGCGAGGAGCGCCGGACCGAGATCCCGCCGCACGCGGTCTACATGCGCAAGCCCTGGCTGCCGCTGGAACTGCTGCGTCAGGCCGAGCGCGCCACCCTGACGGCCAGTGCCGCCTGACTGGGGCAAT
Source organism: Methylorubrum sp. Q1 (assembly GCF_004683995.1). Taxonomy (NCBI): domain Bacteria; kingdom Pseudomonadati; phylum Pseudomonadota; class Alphaproteobacteria; order Hyphomicrobiales; family Methylobacteriaceae; genus Methylorubrum; species Methylorubrum sp. Q1. The sequence goes on from NZ_SRHQ01000013.1 coordinate 12,905, forward strand.
CGCTCGAAGGCGATCTCCCTGTATCGGCCGGCCTCAGTCGCCGGCGCCCGCCTCCGCGGGATAGAGCATCGTCCTTTTCCGAAGGCCGGCAACCGCCTTTCGGGATGATGCCCTAGGAGTGCCTCACAAAACTCCCGGTCTCTGACCGTTCTCGCTCTGGCGACGACAGCGCGGCGGGAGTTTTGTGAGCGATACTTAGGCTTCCGCTCCGCGCGGCGCTCTTCGCACCGCCAAGCCGCCAAAGCGGCTTCGCGCATTGGTCGCTGCCTGACGCGGATCTGCTGACGACGAAAAAGCCCCACCGGTCGAGCCGGTGGGGCTTTTTCGTATCGCGAAGCTGCGGGCCGCGCGCGGCGGCCGGCGCGGATCAGGAGGCGGCGGGCACCGGGGCGGCGGCGGGGGCCGCGGCGGGCTGCTGCGAGAAGCTCGGCATGCCGGGGCGGCGCGGGGCGCCGGTACGGGGCTTCGGCTTCGGAGCGGCGATCAAGCCCTCGCGGATCGCGGTCTTGCGGGCCTGCTTGCGGGCGCGGCGGACAGCCTCGGCCTTCTCGCGCGCCTTGCGCACGGAGGGCTTCTCGTAGGCCTTGCGCTGCTTCATCTCGCGGAAGATGCCCTCGCGTTGCATCTTCTTCTTGAGGACGCGGAGCGCCTGATCGACGTTGTTATCGCGAACGAGTACCTGCAACGGAATCAACCCCTAGATTTGTCGTTTCGAACCGCACCGGCCCCGGATTCCCGGCTGAACCGGGAAAAAAGCCGTCGGGCGCCTCTGTCTCCGGGCTGCATTCCGGAGGAGGCGTCGTGACGGCAGCCGAATCGGTGCGAAAGAATTGCACCTGAGCGCGCGGCATACACGAAACAGGTTCGTGTTGGAAGTGCAGGAAAGCCTCTTGCAAAGCCGCTGCGCCGTTTCTCCCTGCCCCGCCCTCGCGAGGCGAAGCCGAAGTCATCCAAGGCGTTATCCGATCCGGAAACGCCTTGCCACGGATGGCGCCGGCTTCGTCCCGCAACAAGGGTCGAGAGACGGCCTCAGGCGTGCGAGGCGATGAAGTTGCGCACGAGCGGATAGGTCTGCGCCTCCCACTTGCGGCCGGAGAACACGCCGTAGTGACCCACCCCGGTTTGGAGGTGGTGGGTCTTCATGTGCGGCGGCAGGCTCGAGCAGAGGTCGTGGGCGGCCATGGTCTGGCCCACGGCGCAGATGTCGTCGCGCTCGCCCTCCACCGTCATCAGAGCGGTGCGCCGGATCACGCCCATATCGATGAGCTCGCCGCGATAGGTGAGCTGGTTGCGGGCCAGGGTGTAGTCCTGGAAAACGATCTTGACCGTCTCGAGGTAGAACTCGGCGGTGAGGTCGAGGACGGCGAAATACTCGTCGTAGAAGGTCTCGATCGCCTGCGCCTTGTCGGCGCTGCCATCGATATAGTGCCAGAACAGGTCCGTATGCGCGTCCCTGTGGCGCTTGGCATTCATCGAGACGAAGGCGGAGACCTGCGTGAAGCCGGGATAGACCCGCCGCCCCGCCCCCTTGTGGCGTCCGGTCACCGTCTCGATCAGGTTCTTCTCGAACCACTCGATCGGCTTCGAGATGGCGAGCTGGTTCACCGAGGTCGGGCTGACGCGGCAATCGACCGGTCCGGCCATCAGGGTCATGCTGCGCGGCTGCGCCGGGTTCTTGGTGTGCGCCATCACCGCCGTGGCGGCGAGTGCCTGCACCGCGGGCTGGCACACGGCCATGAGGTGGGCGCCCTCGCCGATGGTCTCGAGGAAGCGCACGACGTGATCGACGTAGTCGTCGAAGCCGAAGCGCCCTTCCGAGAGCGGCACGTCGCGGGCGTTGTGCCAGTCGGTGATGTAGACGTCGTGGTCGGGCAGCAGCGTGCGCACGGTGCTGCGCAGCAGCGTGGCGAAGTGGCCCGAGAGGGGGGCGAGCACCAGAACCTTGGGCTGGACGGTGTCGATGTCCTTGCGGAAGCGGAGCAGCGTGCCGAAGGGCGTGGCGAGCACCGGCTCCTCGATCACCGGGACCTCGCGGTTGCCGACCATGACGGCGTGGATGCCATAGGCCGGCCGCGCGAAGGTGAGGCCGGCACGCATCATCATGCGCGCACCCGCCGACCACCATTTCGCGGCGTCGTGCCACGGCGTCCGCATCCACGGCGCGGAGGCTTCCTGGAGGAGGCGGCCCCATTGGCGGGTCTGCCGGGCGATGTCCGATTGGACATCGAAGGCTTGGTAGAGCATCGGGCGCAAACTCCAAGCGCGCAAGGTGCCTGCACGCATCCATCTCTCACGAACGTCCCGAACGTCCCGGATTCGCCCGCTTCGCTTTCCCGGTTGCCACGCCGCCCCACGTGACGATGCCGGACGGAACACGCTAAGCGGTTCTGGATTGGGCGCAACCGATCAAAAGTATATATCGCGCGCCTGTGGTGCGGACGCATCACTTTGCATCGGAGCTGCGGGAAGAAGAATTTTATTGCCGGAAGGGCCGGGAGAAAGCCCGAGATCCGGCACAAGACTTGCCATGAAGCGCCTTGGACGCCGGGCTACGGGCAGCAGGCCTGGGCGACGCGCATCCGGGGAGAGGGCCATGGCCGAGGCGACGCTCACGATCTCCAGCCGCAACTACTCGTCCTGGTCCCTGCGCGGCTGGCTGCTGTGCCGGATGGCCGGGCTCGATCTCTCGGTGGAGGTGCTGTCCGGTTCGGACGCCTCGACGCGGGCCGAACTGCTGCATCTCTCGCCGTCCTTCCTCGTGCCGCGGCTGGAGCACGGCGCGATCGTGGTGTGGGACGTGCTCGCCATCGCCGAATATCTCAACGAGATCCGTCCGGAAGCCGGCCTCCTTCCCGAAGCGCCCGCCGAGCGGGCGCGCTGCCGCGCGGTTTCGGGCGAGATGCATGGCGGCTTCGTCAACCTGCGCTCGGCGCTGCCGATGAACCTGCGCAGCCTCCATCGGGGCTTCAAGATCTTCAACGGCGCCAAGGGCGACATCGAGCGGATCTGCGCGATCTTCGAGGATTGCCTGTCGCGCTCGGGCGGACCCTACCTGTTCGGCGCGCGCCCCAGCCTGGCGGACGCGATGTACGCCCCGGTCTGCACCCGCTTTCGCACCTACGACGTCGCCCTCCCCTTCACGACGGCCACCTACCGCGACACGATCCTCGCCTGGGATCTCATGAGCGAATGGGCGGCGCTCGCCGAGAGCGAGCCGGAGGAGATCGAGGAACTCGACATGGAGTTTTAGCGTGCCGCACAAACTTCCGATCACCGACCGCGCTGACCCCAGTCGTGGCGGTGCAGGCGGCCGGTCCCTTCGGGACAGCGAGAGCATCATCCCGAAAGGTGGCTTCCGGCTTTTGAAAAAGATGATGCGAAAACAGGGGCCTAGAGCATCGCTCAGGCGCCGCGCGGCCTGGCCGACGGTCCGCATCCCGTAGCCGATCGTTCCGGCGCCGCCTGCCCATCGAATCCGGATTCGTCAGGAGGCGGATGGTGGCTCTGCAACCACAAGCTTTGTAGATCATGCCTCGTGGCCAACCACGAGAGCGACCATGACCCCTACCCGTCTTCTGGCCCCGACCTACCGCAACATGCTGCGGACGCTGGCTGGATTGCTCGACAGGGCACAGCAGCAGATGGCCGACAGGGCGGAAGCTCTGCTATCGGCCCGCTTGGCGGCCGACATGTTCCCACTGTCGTCGCAAGTCCGCTTCGCAGCCTTTCAGGCGCAGGAGGCGGTGTTCAGGCTTCGCGGCGAACCGACGCCCGAATGGCTCGATGCCGTTGCGGCCGAGGGGCGCAACGCGGGCGATGCGCCGGGCTCAATCGCCGACAGCCGCGTGCGGATCGATGAGGCGCTGTCGATGCTCGACACTTTGAGTGATGCTGCCTTGGATGCAGGAGCATCCCTGCCGATCGCGATCGAACTTCCGGGCGGGATCACCTTCGATATGACGGGCGAGCAATACGTGCGCGACTGGGCGCTGCCGCAATTCTATTTCCACGTCGTCACCGCCTACGCGATCCTTCGCCGGCATGGGGTTGAGGTCGGGAAAGCGGATTACGTCCCGCACATGTTCGGCTATCTCCGACCCGGAACGATGCCGACGGCATAGCCTTTCCCGGTTCGCCATCCCCATCGGGACATGTGCTTAACGGCATCTTGCGATGAGGCGGCGCAATCGTTTCCGGGGCCGGGCTCGGCAAGGTCAAGCCGCATCCTTTGCGCAACGGTCTACGAGGTCTGGACGGCGCCCGTCGCGCGGGGCGCCGCGCCGGAGCGTCCGGCGGCGAGCGGTAGCTCGATGCGGGCGCAGAAGCCGCCGCCGGGGCGGTTCTCCAAGGTCAGGCGCCCGCCATGACCCTCGACGATGGCGAGCACGATCGACAGGCCGAGGCCGAAGCCGCTCGCGGAATCGAGGTTGCGGGCGCGGTCGCCGCGCACGAAGGGCTGGAGCATGGCACTGCGCTCGGCATCGGGGATGCCGGGGCCCTCGTCGATCACCTCCACCGCCACGCCGGGGCGGTCGCCGGAGCCCGCCGGACCCATGACGAGGCGGGCGCCGCCGCCATATTTCACGGCGTTGTCGACGAGGTTGGTGATCGCGCGCTGGAGGTCGTCGGGGCGGCCGCGCACGAGGACGTGGCGGGTCCGTTCCAGGCTGACCGCCGCGCCGATGTCGCTGAACCCGTCGCAGACCGTCTGCACCACCGAGGCGAGGTCGATCAGCGTGGTCTGGCCCTCGCCCGGCGCCCCCTGCCCGTCCCGGACATAGGAGAGCGCGGATTCCACGAGCCCGTTCATCTGGTCGAGGTCGCGCAGGGTCATCTCGCGGGCGCGCTCGTCCTCGATGAACTCCGCGCGCAGCCGCAGGCGGGTGATCGGGGTGCGCAGGTCGTGGCTGATCGCGGCCAGCATCTGGGTGCGGTCGTCGAGCAGGCGCAGCATGCGGGTGCGCATCCGGTCGAGGGCGCGGGCGAGCGCGAGCACCTCCTCCGGCCCGCGCTCGGGCAGGGGCGGCGGTTCCTCCGCCGTGCCGAAGGCTTCCGCCGCCGCGGCGAGGCCGGCGAGCGGCGCGGTGAGCGCCCGCGTCGCCCAGAACGAGAGCAGTGTGAGGCTGACCCCTAGGAAGACGAATGTGAAGATGATCGGCGCTTGCGCCGGCGGGCGTGGAAAATCGTCGGGCAGCACCGCCCGCAGCCGGGCGCCGGCCGGCGTCGTGATGCCGATCTGGAGGAGGCCGGTCTTGCCCCGGTCGTGGCCGGGGGAGAGGTCGGTCACCGGCAGCGCCCGCCCGAAGCCGTCGCGCAGGCGCTCGATCAGGGGATGCTGGCCGATCTCGTCCTCCTTGTTCCCCTGCCCCGCCGACGGCGCGGCGCCGTCCCACGGCGCGATGCGCAGGGTCGGCAGGCCGCGCGCCGCCGCCCGGAGGATCCCGTCGCGCTCACTCGGTTCGGCGGCATCGAGCAGCCGCGCGACGGTGGAGAGCCGGGTCGCGGCGACGCCGGGCCGCTCGTCCGGCCGCCACGGCTCGCGCAGGGCCAGCAGCATGACCGCCGCGAGCACATGCGCGGCGAGCAGGGCCGCCACGACGAGGAGCGCGATCTGCCCGGCGGCCTTTTTCGGGCGGGGCCAGGGCAGATGGAGCCAAGGCAAACGAAGCCAAGACAAACGAAGCCAAGGCAAACGAGGCCGAGTTCGCGACGGTGCGGGGGCCGCGGCGGGCGGCTCCGCCGTGGTTCTCACGGGACTCATGAGCGGCCGATCTCCGGCGCGAACAGGTAGCCGCCCGAGCGGATCGTGCGGATGATCTCGGGGTTGCGCGGATCGCGCTCGAGCTTCTGGCGAAGCCGGGAGACGAGGACGTCGATGCTGCGCTCGAACGGCCCCGCCGCCCGCCCCTGCGTCAGATCGAGGAGCTGGTCGCGGGAGAGGACGCGCCCCGGCCGCAGGCACAAAGCGTGGAGCAGGTCGAACTCGGCCCCCGTGACGGCGATGCGTGCGCCCTCCGGGCTCAAGACCTGCCGGAGGCCGACATCGAGGGTCCAGCCCGAGAAATGGAAGCGGCGCGCGCCGTCCCCGTCCTGCGGCTCGGCGCCCTTGCGCCGCAGGATCGCCCGGATGCGTGCCAGCAACTCGCGGGGGTTGAACGGTTTGCCGAGATAGTCGTCGGCGCCGATCTCCAGCCCGACGATCCGGTCGATCTCTTCCGATTTCGCCGTGAGCATCAGGATCGGCACCTGCGACGCGGCCCTGAGGCGCCGGCACAGGCTCAGGCCGTCCTCGCCCGGCAGCATCAGGTCGAGGACGATGAGATCGACCCGGGCATCGGCCAGCACCCGGTCCATCTCGCGTCCGTCGCCCGCGACGCTCACGCGGCACTCGTTGGCGCGCAGGTAGCGCGCGACGAGGGCGCTGATCTCGCGGTCGTCCTCGACGACGAGGATGTGGGGTGTCGGCAGGTTGGTGGCGGTCATGACGGCCTCCGTCTTAACCCCGCGCGCCTCCTGCCCGGAAGTATGGCCGCTGGCCAAGATTGTAACCGCGGGTTTCCGCAGCTTGCCCCGATACGTGCGGCAACAATCCGGAGCGGATTGTCCGGCCGCCGCCCGCCGCGGCGGCCGAAGCGTTTCGTCGGCGCCCCTCGATTGCCCTGCGGCCCGCCGATTCTTATGTCGTTGGCATGTGCTCGACAGGTCCGGGCGCCGGAGGAGATTTCCATGCAAGGCTCGAACCGCCTTTTCGACGATGTCGCCCGCCTGTTCACCGATGCCACCGGAGCGGCTCAAGGGGTGCGCCGCGAGGCGGAAACGATGGTCAAGGGCCAGATCGAGCGCCTGATCCGCGACATGGATATCGCCACGCGCGAGGAAGTGGACGTGCTGCGCGACCTCGTCGCCGCCCTGCGCAGCCAGAACGACGCGCTCGCCGCCCGGGTGAGCGCGCTGGAGACCCGCCTCGGCGCCGAGGCGGGCAGCGCCGGCAGCACGGAATCGGTCTGAGCGGGCAGCCCGGACTCACCCTCGCGGGAAAGCGCGAATCCAAATTTCTTTGCACAGGAAGCATCGGTGGATAGCCGCGTTGCCCACCGCTGATGCCGGGGCGACGCTTTGAAGCCCGCGGGGCGCGCGGGCTATAAACGATCCGAAGTTGATTCGCCCCGGCGGAAAGGTGGAACCAAACCCCGGGGCGGCGAAATCTGGATTGAACCCCTCCGCAGGACGGAGATCGACGGGCGTTGCCTCGATTTCCGTCACGGCCCTGCTTTGCCCGCCGACCCGATCGAGCCTCTCGACCGGGCCGACAACTTGGATCGCCATGACCCAGCTTAGCCTCATCGAAGACAGCGACCGGCCGGAGCACCCGCTCGATGTCGTCGAGCGCCTCGCCTCGCTGCGCGACTGGATCTTCGATCGCATCGAGACCGACGAGATGTCGGTCTCCGTCTCGGGCCGCTGGGCCGAGTACCACGTCGCCTTCACCTGGATCGAGGAAGTCGAGTCGCTGCACGTGGCCGCCGCCTTCGACCTCAAGGTGCCGGAGCGGCGCCGGGCCGAGATGCTGCGCCTCGTCGCGCTGGTGAACGAGCAGCTCTGGATCGGCCATTTCGACCTGTGGTCATCCGACAGCGTGGTGATGTTCCGCCACTCCCTGCTGCTCACTGACGGCATCGCGCCGACGCAGGGGCAATGCGCGATGATGATGAAGACGGCCGCCGACGCCTGCGAGCGCTACTATCAGGCCTTCCAGTTCGTCCTCTGGGCCGGCAAGAGCGCCCGCGAGGCTCTCGACGCCGTGCTGTTCGAGACCGAGGGCGAGGCCTGACCCGCGGGGCGGCTCGAGGATACCGAGGAAGCATGACGCAAGACCGAGCCCCCTTCCCCACGCCCCTGGTTCTGGCCGGCGCCGGCAAGATGGGGGCAGCGCTGCTGCGGGGCTGGCTGGCGGGCGGCCTCGACCCTGCCGCCGTAACCGTCGTCGATCCGCAGCCCTCCGCGGAGATCGCCACGCTGTGTGCCGAGCGGGCCTTGCGCCTCAACCCCGAGGCCGCCGCCTCGGCCGGAGCCCTGGTGCTCGGCATCAAGCCGCAGGTTCTCGACGCGGCGGCAGCGGCGCTGGCCGGATGGATCGGCCCGGACACCCTCGTCGTCTCGATCCTGGCCGGCAAGACCATCGCCGACCTGAAGCGCCGCCTGCCGACGGCCCGCGCGGTGGTGCGCGCCATGCCCAATCTGCCCGCCAGCATCGGCCGGGGCGCGACCGGCGCCGTCGGCAGCCCGGAGGTCGGGCCGCAGGCAAGGGCGGGTGCGGAGGCGTTGCTCGCCCGTTCCGGCCTTGTCGCGTGGCTCGACGACGAGGGGCTGATCGATGCGGTGACCGCGGTCTCGGGTTCCGGTCCGGCCTACGTCTTCCTGCTGGCGGAAGCGCTCGCGGAAGCCGGCGTGGCGGCGGGGCTGCCGCCCGACCTGTCGGCGCAGCTCGCCCGCGCCACCGTCGCGGGCGCCGGTGCCCTGCTCGACGCCGATGCCCGCGAGGCCGGGCAATTGCGCCGCGACGTGACCTCGCCCGGCGGCACCACCGCGGCGGCGCTCGCCGTGCTGATGCGCGAGGGCGCGCTGCCCGATCTGATGCGGGAGGCGGTCGATGCGGCGCGGCGGCGGGCGGGCGAATTGTCCGGCTGAGAGGCCCAGCGGTTTCAAGCGGGCGGCTCCGGCCCTACATGAGACGTGAACCGAATGCGGAGCACGGATCATGGAAACAGCCCCCGAGCCCAACACCGGCGGCAATCCTAAAGCTGGCGGGCCATCCGGTTCGTCGAACTCCGACACGGCGCAGGCCACGGCCTCGCACAAGCCCAACCCGCGCGAGGCGGCGGTCGAGGCGCTGATGCGGCTCGCGGCCGAGCAGCCCTGGAACGACATCGAAGTCGGCGACATCGCCCGCGAGGCGAACCTGAGTCTGGCCGAATTGCGCGACCTGTTCCCCTCGAAGGGGGCCGTGCTCGGCGGCCTGTCGCGGATCATCGACCGCAAGGTGCTGGAGGTCGACACCGCCGACCTCGCCGACGAGCCGGCTCGCGAGCGCCTGTTCGACGTGCTGATGCGCCGGCTCGATGCGATGACGCCCTACAAGCCGGCCTTGCGCCGCATCGCCTTCGCGCTGCGTGGCGACGTCCTGTCCATGCTGGCGCTCAACGGGGTCGCCCTGAACTCCCATCGCTACATGCTGGCCGCTGCCGGTATCGACACGGAGGGGCCGCTCGGCCGGCTCAAGCTTCAAGGCACCGTGATCGCCTTCGCCCGCACCGTCGAGGTCTGGCTCGATGACGACGACCCGGCGCTCGCCCGCACCATGGCCAAGCTCGACCGCGAGATCCGCCGCGGCGAGACCATCATGGAACGCGCCGACGACGCCCGCCGCCTCACCGCGCCCCTGCGTGCCCTTGGCCGTGCCGTTCTGGAGCGTCGCCCTCGCCGCGACCGGACGGAACCGCCCGCGGGTGATGGCGAGGATCGCGACCCGGCTGCGGCGATCTGAGCGCAGAGCTTCCGAGGGGGGGGAGGGTTCGGGGTCGGAGCGCGTTTGCCGGTCCGATCGCTGAACGATGATCCGGCGCACCGACGCACAAGTCGGTGTGTGTAACCCTTGCCGAGGCGGCCAGCTTAGAGCTTTCGTCCCGAAAGCCGGCAACCCCCTTTCGGGACGATGCTCTAGGGATTGCCATAGGTACCGGCATGGTAATCAGCCAGGACTTGGTCCTGATGAATATCTGCTGCGTTGGGATTCTTCGAAGATCGTCATAGCCGCTGTAACAGCTTCGACAGTAGGAGCTGTCGTCGGTGTGCTCGAAGCCCGCCGCTGGCTGAAAGGGTATTGGGAAACGGTCCGCGCCTCTGGCGGCCGAGGGCAAAGACCCGTCTGCTCCGTATCCGGCTCAATCGCGCGCTCGGCAGCCGTTCTGGCCATGACGATCTTTCGTCGCTGACGGTGCTGCACTCTGCAACAGGCTCAACCGATTTTACGCAAGCACGGGGGCGCTGAGCCTCCGGTGCAAGAGAGGTCGCAAACGGCCGGAGATGACATTCCGGCCTCGGGGTCTTTACCGGTCCCACCCCTTCAGGTCGCAGAGCGTCATGAAGTCGTGGATCGTGATCAGCTCGGCATCAAGCAGAGCCAGGGCTTCGTCACGGCTCTTGATCGCCTCGGCGTTCATGGAATGCGCCTTTCCCGTGTCTTGTTTTGAGGAACGACACGCTAAAGCTTTCGTTCCCTTCGTCTGGAGAAGCATCCCGCGTGCCAGTGGCAACATCGTCGCCGGACCGCTGCGAGGCGCATCGCTCCGGAAATCGAAATCCGAGCGATGCGCCGCGTTCTCGGGCCTGCTTCGGCCTCAGTCAGGTCCGCGGACACCGGGGACCAGGGACCGACGCGTCCTCGCGTTGACCCCCTCGGTCTTCAGCGAGCGCGGCCTGCTCGGGCCTCTTGTTCTTGCGCCGTTCCGAAAGCCGGTTGCCAGCTTTCGGGACGATGCTCAGCCCTCCCGTCCGCCGCCCATCGTCGCCTGCATCGGCGTGAGCTCAGCGATGTGCCGCTGGCAGCGGGAGCGCGCCGGCCGCGAAGCGGCGCAGGGCCGGGTCGTCGCCGGCTTGCGCGTAGGAGCCGTGGATCGGGTCGGCTTCCTGATGGCCCTGGAGCGAGGCGTTGACGAACATCGCGTCGTATTCGGGACCGGGCGGCATCCCGGCGATTCGTCGCCATGGCGAGGTCGACGGGTGCCGGCATGGCCCCTGCCGGCGCCGGTTGCGCCAGGGCGGCGCGGGCGACGGCCAGGGCCGCTGTCGCCGTCAGTAGGGTCGTCAGAAAATCGCGCCGCTGCATGGTCTCGGATCTCCCGGTCTGGAAACGACAGCCGGGCGCCGATGTTCTTGGGCGGTGCCGGAGTCTGACGGGCGAAATCTTCGCGAAATCAGCAATGGCCCTGCTGTAGCAGGGGCTTACCGAACGAAGACGCTTGGGCGATCCGGGCCGGGTTTGCTGCCGGGATTCAGGGGCCGATCGGGGGACGCAAACGGGCCATGCAATGCACGTCGGCGAAGATGCCGTTGCGGAACGAGGCCGCCTTGTGGGTCCCCTCGATGGTGAAGCCGAACTTTTCGTAGAGGGCGATGGCGCGGGCGTTGTCAGTGAAGACCGTCATCTCGATTCGCGAAATATTGATCCAGTTGTCGGCCGTGTCGATCACCGCGGCGAGAAGCCGCGAGCCGATGCCGTATCCGGCGAAATCCTCATGGACGGCGATCCAGAACTCCGCCGCGTGCGCGCGCCGGCCGTAGAAGGGGCGCAGAGCCGCCGCCCCGACGACGCGGGCGTCCCGCTCCGCGGCAAGATGCAGATCCCGCGGCGAGCGGGGCTCGGCCCACTTCTTCACCGCCTCGAACGATTCATAGGGGAGCGCCAGCGTTCCGAAGCGGAAGGCGGGCTGGTTGTAGATCTCGAACAGATCCTGAGCGTCCTCCGCGCGCATGGCCCGTATCGTCACATCCATACTGGTCCTCGCTCCGTGTGAAGGGGCATGATTTCGCCGAGAGCCGGTTCGACCGGTCCCTTCCGGCAACGATGACGATCCTCACGCGGAGGTGCTGCGGCAGCAGCCGCGAAGCACGCCGCGACGTTCATCCCGGTCGCCGATGCCGTCGGATCGAACGTTTCGGATCGATCGTTCCGGCGTGCTTCGAGGCCGCGCTTTCGCTCGGCACCTCAGCCTGAGGGGCGGTGTGCAAGAGGGGCGGTGTGCTTGCCGAGGCAACGCCGCCATGCTGCCTTGGCCGGCGTTGCTCACGTCCATTCGAAGCGCAGCGTTTCGCGGAAGGCGAAGCGCTCGATGTGGCGCACGACCACCTCGCGCAGGTCGGGCAGGCTGGCGGCATCCTGTGCGGTCAGGTTGATTGTCAGGGTCTCGGGGTCGGCACTCAGCCGCGTCTCGCCGAGCGGCAGCGCGATCCGGGCATCGGTCGGGCTGAACTCGGTCTCGAACCGGTGGGCCCAGTGCTTGCAGAGCTGCTGGAGGTAGCGGCTGGCATGGGGGGTGCTGACGACGGCGTGGCTCTCGGGCATGTCGGTTTCCTGGCTGTGCCGTGCTCGCTCAGCGTGCGGCGTGGCGGGGGCTCTCGGTGCGGCGGCCGGCGGTGGCCGCCCGCACGCGAAAAAGGTCTGTGGGCAGGACCGAGAAGCTGGCCTCGCCGAACCATTCGAGCGAGCCTTCCGCCTGCGGCGGCAGCGTCTTGAGGAAGGTGCCGTAATCCAGCGCGCCGTCGAACAGGGCGGTCATGCCCTCGCGCCGTCCGGCCGCGGCGTAGACGTTGGCCGGCTCGAACACCGACAGGTCGGCGCGGCTGCGCACGTTCTTGAGGTGATAGTAGTCGATATGCGGGCCAAGCCGGGCGTGGGCCGCGAGCGGGTCGTCGCCGCCCTCCCAGACGTGGAGCGTGTCGAAATTGACCCGGAGGTTCGGGTGATCGACCGCGTCCAGCAGGTCGAGGAGCGAATCGGTGGTGTCGGCGAGCGTGCCGGGATGCGTCTCCACCACGAGGCGCAGGCCCTGGTCGGCGAGCTGGCCCGCCGCCATCCGCAGGCGCTGGGCGACGTGGGCGCGCTCCTCCGGCGCGGTGGTGGCGCTGGCCTTGGTCCCGGCGAAGGTGCGCAGCCGCGGCGCCCCCCAGCTCCGCGCAAGGCCGGCCAGTTCGGCGGTCCGCTCGGTCAGGGTGCTGGTGGCTGCGTCGAGCGGCAGGTAGTCGCTCAGCATCGGCACCCGCAGCCCGTAGGCGGCGAGCCATTCGGCGTGGTCGCCGGGGCCGAGATTGCGGGCGTGAACGCCCCACAACTCGATCCCGTCGAAGCCGTGGCCGCGGGCGAAGCGGGCGAGCTCGCCGACCGACACCAGATGGTGGCGAAAGCTGATGGTGCAGAGCGCGATTCTCATGCGGAGAGCCTTTCGCGGAAGGATACGGCGGTCTGTCCGAGATCCGGGCTCTTCTCCCGCCACGCCGCGTAGGCCGAAGCGAGCTGCCGCTTGATCGCGAATTCCTGCGCGTCGAGCGCGTCGAGACGCGCGAGGACGGGGGCGACCTCCCCCATCTCCCCGGTCCGGGCGAGCTTCAGCACGGCGTAGTGCAGGGCGGTGAGGCCGTTCACCAGGGACTCGATCTCGTCGCAGATCCGCTGGAATTCCGGGTCCGGCCAGCGCAGGGCCCGCCAGAAGAAAGCGAAGCCGTGCTCGTAGGCCCATTTGCGGATGGTGATGACCGGCAGTTCGCGCAGGGCCTCGCCGACCTCCGTCAGCTTCAGCCCGCCGCGTCCCTCGGCATGGGCAAGCACGATGGCGCGCGCGGCATCGATCAGCGGGTTGGTGTCGAACCGGAAGCAGGCCTCGAAAAAGGCCGCCAGATCCGTGTCCGCCGGCGGATGGGCCCGCGATGGGTCGAAGCGGTAGCCGCCGGCGACGCTCGGCTGGCGGATGGCGTTCAGCATCCGCTCGCGCTCGATCACGCCCGCCCAGCGGAAGTCGGGGTCGCGCACTTGCCAGAGGGCCGGGTCGTCGCTGCCTTCGACCAGCAGGTAATGCGGGAAGGGGTTCTGGTTGAACTTGTTCTCCCGCTCGGGGAGGTGGAACATGTCGAGCATCACCATGATGCGCGTGTCCGGCTCGCGCCGCTCCATGAGGCCGAGCAGGGTGGCGACGTTCTCGTCCTTCGAACGGGAATGGTCGTACCAGGAGACGAGCGGCACGCCGTAGAGCCGCTCGAACCAGTAGCGGAACGACTCGTGATCCATCGCGTCCGAGTGGTAGGCGAGCCGCGTGCCGTCGGTGATGGCGAACTCGGCGTCCCAGATCAGGGCGTAGAACGGGCGATGGTCGATGCCCCGCGCCTTCAGCCCGTCGCAGACGCAACTGACGAAGCAGTGGATCTTCAGGTCGTAGGGCATCGCGCCGTGGACGCCCTCGGAGGGCGTCTCGGGCTCGGCGGCGACCGGCTCAGCGCCCGGCGTCAGGAGTCGGGCGAGGTCGGCGACGGTGGAGACGTCCTGCCGGTTGATCGCCGCTTCGGGCACCGACACCCCGTGCGTCAGCTCCAGCGCCAGGATGAGCTGAAGCAACTGGACGGAATCGAGGTAGAGATCCTCGTTCAGCCGTGCGTCCGGCCCGAACCCATCGAGATGGGGATGGCGCATCTCCTCGCGCAGCACCGTGCCGATGGCCGCGATCAGCGTCTCGTTGCTCACGCCACCGCCTCCAGGCCGCCGCCCCGGTATTGCGCGGCGACCGCGCGTCGAGAAATCTTGCCGTTGGCCTCGCGCGGGATCGCGCCGACCTGCACCGCCTCGACCGGCACCTGGTGGCCGGCGAGCCAGCGGCGGCACCAGTCCTGCAGCGCGCGGGGCGGCACGGGGCTTTCAGCGCTGAACAGCAGCGTCACCCGCTCGCCCGCGAACGGGTCGGGCCGGGCGAAGGCTACGGCGTCGGTGATGCCGGGCATGGCCATCACCACGTCCTCGACCTCGCCGGGATAGACGTTGAGGCCCGAGACGTTGATCGTGTCGTCCTTGCGCGCGACGAAGACCAGCATGCCGTCGGGCTCGCGATAGCCGAGATCGGCGGTGTGGATCGCCCCGCCCTCCCCCTCGACCACGAGTTCCGCCGGGGCGTCGGGGCCGGTCCCCGCCCGGACGCGGTGATGCGGCAGCGGGCGGCCGATGGCGTCGGCGCGGCGCAGATCCGGATTGATCGCGATGCAGCCGGCTTCCGAGCAGCCGTATTGCTGGAACAGGTGGGTGACGCGCCCGCGGATGGCGGAAAACCAGGGTGCGGGCAGGAGCGTGCCCGAGACCATCGCCGCGTGGAGGGTCTCGCCCTCGGGCATCAGCCGGGCCAGCGTGTGCAGCATGGCCGGCGCGGTGTAGAGCACCGGCCGCTCGATCTCGCGCAGGCGGCGCAGGAGGTATTTCGGGTTGGTGGTGTCCACGATCACCGGCATGCGGCCGCGGCGCAGACCCACGAACAATCCGCAGATCAGCCCGTAGGAATGGGTGATCGGGCAGGCGATGACCGGGGTCATCCCGGCCGGCTCGGTGAAGGCGCCGACATAGCTCTCGACCTCGCGCTCCACCGCGCTCCAGGGGCGGGCGATGCATTTGGGCTCGCCGGTGGTGCCGGAACTCATCTGGAGCAGCTCGCCCTCCCCCGGAACCGGCGGGGCGGCGCCGTCCAGGGTCTCGCTCTCCAGGCCGTCGAGGAACAGGCGGTGGCAGCCGGCGCGCGCGGCGAGCCGGCGCGCGCCCTCGTCCGGCAGCGCCGGATGGATCGGCAGCAGGCTCGCCCCGCTGCGGCGGGCGGCGAGGATGAAGGCGAGCCCCTGGGCGGTGTCGCGGAAGCGCGCGGCGACGCGCTCGCCGCTGCCGCCGCGCAAGGCCGCCTCAGCCTCGACGCGCCGGATGGCGGCCTCCATCGCGTCTGCCGGGATGGTGCGGCCGTCGATCTCGATCATGCAGGCTCCGGAAGTGGCGTCGGGGGAAGGGAACAGGGAGTTGGGCGCATGGAGGCTGCCGCGCGCCTCGCCGAGCCCGAGCTTGCGCGACAGCAGCGCCTCGACCCGCAGCCGGGGCGCTTCGACCGCGAGCCGGGCGAGCCGCGCCTCCAGCCCATGCTCCGCCGCGTGGCGCCGCAACTGCCGGCCGATGCGGCGCCAGAACCCTGGCTCGTCGAGACCGTGCCGGCGCCCGAGGAGAGCGGTGATCTCGCTGAGGTTGAAGACGAACAGGCTGTCGGTGACGAGTTCGGCGAGCGTCGCGGCCGAGCGCATGGCGTGGAAGCGGTCATCCGCCGGCCCGGCATGGGCCGGGTCGATCGCCCCGAAATCCGGCACGCGCTCCGGATGCGTCACGAAGTCGGGGGCGTATTCCGCGCTCTCGTGGAAGTCGCGCAGGATCACCCGTTCCGGCCAGCCGTCGCGATGGACCAGAATCATGTTCTGGCCGTGCGCCTCCAGGGCGACGCCGTGGGCCGCGAGCAGGTGCCAGACCGGCAGCACCGCGACCGCGACGAGGCGGTCGAGCCAGGCATCGCGGCCGTAGCGATCGAGCCAGGGCGCGACGAAGGGGCTGCCATCCGCCTCGCACACGGCCAGCGCGTTGAAGGGCAAGGCCGCCTCGCCGGGTGCGAGACGCGGGCTCTCCCGCCAGATCGCGGCGAGCTGCCCGGCGAGCGGCCCGTCCCGGTCGGCGAGCGCGGCGGCGTATTCGCGCAGCACCGTTACGCGGCCGTGCAGCGCGGGATCGGCGGCGACGAGGTCGGCGAGCCAGTCGGACAGGGCCGGGCCGGTCAGCACGAAATGCGGATCGAGGATGCGCAGGCTCGAGGTCGAGACGACACTCAAGGCTAGTTTCACGCTCGCGGCGGACGGGTCGTCGCAATTGTGGAGCGTGCGCAGGGACTGGCTCGCGAGGTAGCGCGGGCCGGCGGTGCCGAGCGCGACGGCGCGGCCCTCCGCCAGCCAGGGGCGCAAAGCCTCCTCTTCGAGCCGGCGCATCTGCCAGGGATGGACCGGCAGCAGCGCGTGCGTGTCGAGGGAATGCCCGGCCTCGTCGAGGCGGCGGGTCAGCACGTCCCGGGCATCGCCGAGTTCGGCCCGCCAGAACCCGTCCTCCGGGCCCGGCAGCGCAAGGGCGATCGTGTCTCGGCGCACAGCCAGCCATCCGAGGCGGAACGGCGCGGCGGCCTCGGGGCCGTAGCGGCGGTGATCCTCCAGGGTGAAGCCGGTGCGCGCCTTGAAGCTCGGATGGTAGGGATGGCCCTCCCACAAAGCCGCATCGAGCGCGGCGAAGGGCAGAAGGCGGCGCTCCGGCAACGCTAGGTTTTGGGCGTTCCAGCGGCAGAGTTCGACCGTCTGCCGAAGCTCGGCCAGCAGCCGCGTCCGGTGCTCCGGTGCGGCGGGAAGGGGTTCCACGAGGATGGAGAGGTCGGCCGGCACCCAGCCGCCCTCTTCGCCCGCCATCTCGACCGAACCGGGATCGAGGCGGGGGCGGTCGAACGGGCCGAGGGTGCCGGTCGCGCGGAAGCGGTGCGGGCCGAGACGCCACGCGATCCGACCGGCGACGTCGCGGGCCGGCTCGCGCTCGGCCAGCCCCTCGAACAGGACGGCTTCCGCCAACTGGCGCAGGACACGCGCTTCGGGCTGCTCCATCGTCTCAGGATGCGAGGGCATGGCCGGCCTCGCCCCGAGCCGCCCGAAGCATGAGCGGGTTCGGCATGTCGATGTAGTTGCCGGTGCCGTCGCCCGAGGCGAGTTCGTCGCGGTCGGACAGGCGCACCCGCAGGTTGGCCTTGGTGCAGAGGCTCTGACCGTCGAGCACCGAGCGGGCGAAGGCGCGACCGGCGCCGGTCATGCGGCGTGCCATCGCCTCCAGGCGGCGGGCGAGGTCGTCGAGGAGCGTTTCCTCGCGCGCCAGCCCGTCATGGCCCATACGGGCGACGACGGAGAAGATCTGGTTGACCACGAGATAGTAGGCAAGCCGTCGGCGGATCTCGCCGTCCGGGAAATAGAGCGAGGCGATTGAAGCGGTCTCGGGCGCGTCGCGCAGCAGCCGGGGGCGAGCGGATTCCGAGAGGTAGAAGCCCTGGTTGTCGCGGTAGAAGCCGCGCTCGGGCCAGCCGGAGGCGACATCGAGCAGCGCGTTCTGTTGGTGAGCCTCCAACGCGATGCCATGCGCGTCGTAGAGGGCGACGACGGGCTCCAGCATGCAATCGAGATAGCGGGCGAACCACCTGCGGGCGGCCTGGGCGCGCGCCGCCGAACCCTCCGGGCAGACCTGCCGCAGAAGGGCCTCCAGCCGCGAGAGGCGGCCGGGCAGCGGCTCGGCGGTGAGCGCTGCCAGTGTGGCGATACCCCGCTCCACCCCGTCGCGGAACGGGTTCTCGCGCAGGACCGTCTCGAAGCCGCTCTCCTCGCGGTCGGGGTTGTGCAGGGTGAGGTAGGCGGGGTCGGCGAGGAGCCGGAAGTTGGGATGGCGCGCGGCGAACGGGCTTTTCGCCAGCAGCCGGGCCATGGCGACGCCGGCCTTGAGTTCGGCGAGCCGGTTCACCCGCAGCGAGTTGGTGAGGGTGACGGGCAGCGAGAACTTCGCCATCCACGGGCTCTCGGCCGCGTAGACGGTGCGCAGCGAGGAGGTCGCGGTGAAGCGGGGGCCGACGGCGCCGAGCCGCCGCAGGCGGCCCGCCTCGACCCATGCGGCGACGTGCGGCTCCAGCATCAGCGCCTCGGCCTGGAGCGGATGCATCGGCAGGGCGATCTCGTCGGCGCGCAAGCCCAGCCGGGCGGCGTCGGGGCCGAGCAGGTCGAGGGCGAGGTCGGGCGCGGCGCGGGCCACCGCCGAGTCGTGACGGACGAGGCTCGCCTCGGCGCCGAACACCGCGAGCTGGAACGTGCCCCCCTCCTCCGGCGCGTAGGCCCGGGCCTGCCAGGTGGTGAGGCCCTGCCGGCTCTTGGGCGTCGGGTGCAGCCAGTGGCCGAAGACGAGGGCGCGCTCGGCGGCGATGAAGCCGGTTTCCGCCTCCGCCGTCCGCTCGGCGAGGTCGAGCAGGCGCGCGGTCTCGCGGTAGCTGTCGAGCACGCGCCCGAGCAGTTCCAGCTCCCGCTCGCGGGCGGTCTCGCCCCGCCCCTCATCCGTGCGCGAATAGGCCTCGCCGAGAAGCTCCTGAAGCGCGCGCATCGGCGCCACCGGCCGCCAGCGCGGCTCGTGCAGGTGGCGGGTCCAGAGGCGGCCGAACGCGTGCGCGCCGCACAGCGAGGGCGACAGGATCTCGGCGCGGATCGCAAGGCGGCGGCTGCGCAGGTTCCACTCGACGCACGGCGCGGGCGGCCCGTCCGTCAGCGCGTGCCGGATGCGGATGCCGGAGTCGATCTCGCGCAGATATCCGTTGGCGAAGCTGCGGAAGGCGGCCGCCTCGGCAACGGCTTGAGACGATGGTGGCATGATCTTCGAAACCTCGTGTGAGCCTTGAGGGCCCGGCCGGATCGCGGCGGGGGCGTGCGCCCGAATTTCCGATCTGCCGGCCCGGCGCCGCGCCGTCGGATCGATGCGGCAGTCCGGCCGCTGGGCAGCCTGTGCGTCATCGTCGTCATCAGGCCTGAGCGCGCGGCGAACTCAGCGTTGCGGCGGCAGGCGTGGGGGAGCGTGCGGTTTCGAGAGAGAAAAGGTCGTCGATGGAAGCGTAGGGGAAAAGTTGCTCTTCGTAATAATTGCTCATCGGACTGAGGACTCCCTCGAATCGCTTGAGGCTGAAGGCGTGTTGCGCAAACTCAAAGCATGCGTCAAGAGAAGATGAATTTATTGGAATTGTTCTTGATATAGGGTGATGGCCCGGTTGCCTTGTCGTGGCAGTTGGTTGCCATCGAAAATATTCTTTATTTATCCGTCGTTTTATCGAGTGTGGGCCTGTTTCATGCCTCCGCCGGTCACGGCGTGAGCACGCTCAGCGAGCCATCTCTGATTGTGCCCGCGATCCTGCCGCGCCGGACCGCCACATCGCATCGCCGTCCGTCTCCGAACCGGGCTTCGCTCCCGGACCCGTCGGATGATCGCGACGCGTGAAGCGCGCGTTGCGCCGCGATGGAAAATCCGTTGCTTATTCGCAACGAGGCCATGAAATGATTTGTAGTCTTTAGCTGTTATAATTCTCGTCTTGTTTCTGGGGCGGGTATTTCGACTGTCTGTGCAACGTTTTGCGACAGTATCGTCCTCTAGACTGGAAATGATACAAGCTATTGTGGGGCTTGCATAATCCACGCGTCTCCTTCTGGTCGGTCCTCAGTCATCGATCAGCGTGGGATCATCTGTGGGCGACGGGACCGACCTCATGGCGGGAGGGGCGACGGGGGTGTCGATCGATGCCCTCTACCGTCACGAAGGGCTGAAGCTCCGGCGATTCCTCCAGCGCCTGCTCGACAACCCGGCCGACGCCGCGGATGCGAGCCAGGAAACCTACCTGCGCATGGTCGCCGCGCTCTCGCGCACGAGCATCGAGCACCCCTCGGCCCTGTTGTTCCGCATCGCCACCAACGTCGCCCTTCGGATGCGCAACCGCGGCCGGCTGGAGCGGATTCTGTTCGCGGCGAAATGCGAGGCGGAACTCGCCGAGATCGCCGACGGCTACGCCCTGCCGGAGCGGCAGACGATCGCCCGCCAGGAGCTGAAGCGCCTGGCTGCGGCGATCGACGCGTTGCCGCCCCGCTGCCGCGAGGTGTTCCTGCTCAGCCGCCTCGACGGCCTCGCGAACGGCGAGATCGCGCAGCGCCTCGGCATTTCGCGCAACATGGTCGAGAAGCACATCATCAAGGCCCTGCTGCATTGCCGGCGCAGCCGCCTCGATCTTTTTTGAACGAGTCGCATCAGGAGGCGGCGACCTCGTTGATCTAAGGGGATAGGACACCCGCGCTGCGCCATTTCGGGCCGCGGTGGGCCCCGGGGGGATTGGCGTGGCCGGCAGCGACGGGACGGAGGCCGAAGAGACTGACGAGGCCGACGGCGATGAGGATCCGGTCGAGCGCGAGGCCGCGGCCTGGGTCGCGCGGCTCTCCTCCTCCGACGCCACGCAAGCCGATCACAGGGCCTTCGAGGCCTGGCGCAAGGCCGATCCCGTCCACGCGGCGGCCTATGCCGAGATGGATGCGCTGTGGCGCCGGCTCGGGCATCTGCCCGATCCCCGCCCGCGCAAGACGTCGGACAAAACATCGAACAAGACACCGAAATCGCTCGCCGGCCTGGCCGCCGTCGCCCTGATCGCCGCCGCCCTGGCCTACGAGACCGGTCTCCTCGACCGGCTCCGCGCGGATCTGTGGAGTGGCGTCGGCACCATCGAGCACGCGACGCTGCCCGACGGCAGCCGCGTCGACCTCAACACGGACACGGCGATCGCGGTGCGGTTCACCGCGGGGGAGCGCGGGATCGCGCTTCTGCGCGGCGAGGCCAGCTTCGATGTCGTGCCCGATCCGAGCCGGCCCTTCGTGGTGCGGGGCGGCGGCCTGAGCGTGCGCGCGGTCGGAACCCGGTTCTTCCTGCGCGCGGACGGGGCGGACAGTCCGGTGGGCGTCGCGGAGGGGCGTGTCGATGTCTCGGCCGAGAGCGGGCGCGTCGTCGTCTCGGCCGGGGAGGAAGTCCGGATCGGCGGCGACGCCCTGCACGTGGCGGCGGCGGATGTGGAGCGGGCCACGGCGTGGCGCGACGGCCGGCTGATCTTTTCCGGAAAGCCGCTGGCGGCGGTCCTGGCGGAACTGAACCGCTACCGCCGCGGGCGCATCGTGCTGCTCGACCGTGGGCTCGGCGAGCGGCGCGTGACCGGCGCATTCGATGCCCGCAACACGGACGACGCCCTCGACGTGATCGCCGCGACCATGGGCACGCGCATCCGGCGGCTCTCGCCCCTGCTGGTGCTGGTCGGATCGCCCCTGTGAGCAGGGCGACGAGGAGAGGCGAAAAAAATCGCTCTTCCCACGTCAGGAGGTGGCGCCCCCGTTGATCTTAACCATCGAGGGCGCGGCGGCGCACGGCGTGCCGCCCCTCCCGACGGATCGATGGGGCTTTGGTATGGCGTCGCGCGCACGCAGGTTTTCACAGGGCCGGATGGCGGGGATCGCGCTGGCCGGCGTGTCGGTCGCGGTGACGGCTCAGGCGGCCGTGCAAGCCGGCGAGATGATTGGTGAGGGGAAACGCCCGCGGGGCCCGGCTGCGCGCACGATCCTGGCAGAAGCCCCGCTGGGGGGCGCTCCCGTCCGGCTCGCCATCCCTAAGGGATCGCTGGAGGCCGGCCTCGTCGCCTTCACCGAGCAGGCCGGGGTCAAGCTGGTCTACCCGACCGAGTTGACGGCGCGGCTGGAGACACCGGGGCTCGCGGGCGCGTTCGCCCCGCTCGACGCCCTGACCAGGCTCTTGGAGGGCACCGGCCTCACCTATCGCCCGGCCGGCGCCTCGACCATCACCCTGGTCAACCCGCGTTACGTCCAGCTCGGCGCCGAGCCGGCCGGGACGGTGACGCTCGACGAACTGCACGTCGAGGGGCAGGCTCAAGCCCGGGGCCGTGCCACGGCCGCCGGCCTGCCGCCGCCCACCGGAACGGTCGGGCAGCCGCCCGTGCCCTATGCCGGCGGCCAGGTCGGCTCAGGAACCCGGGTCGGCTTCCTGGGCAACCGCTCCGTCCTGAAGACGCCCTTCAGCATCACGGGCTACACGGAGAAGCTGATCGAGGACCAGCAGGCGGTGTCGCTCGCCGATGTCGTGCTGAACAATTCGTCGGTGCGCAACGACGCGCCGCCCTACAGCGAGCGCGATTCCTATTTCATCCGCGGCTTCTCGGTGACCAACCTCGACACGGCCTTCGACGGCCTGTTCTATCTCGCCAACCCGCGCCGCGCCTTCACCGAAGGTCTCGAGCGCGTCGAGGTGCTGCTGGGGCCCTCCGCGCTCCTGAGCGGCGGCACCGGCCGCGTCGGCGGCACGATCAACCTCATCCCGAAGCGCGCCTACGACGAGCCGTTCGCCCGGCTCACCACGGCCTACATCAGCGACGCGCAGATCTGGACCCATGCCGACCTCGGCCGTCGCTTCGGCGAGTTCAAGGAATGGGGCGTGCGCTTCAACGGCGCCTACCGCACCGGCGCCACGCCGCTCGACAACAATGCGATCGAGGTGGGCGTGGCGGCGCTGGGCCTCGACTATCGCGGCGACCGGTTCCGCGCCTCGCTCGACATGACCCACTCGACGCAGAACGTCACGGCGCCGACCTCGCTGTTCAACGCGGTCGCGCCCGGTATTCAGATTCCCCGTGCCCCGAACAACCGGACCAACACCGCGAATCCGTTCGAGTACAACGACAGCCGTTACGGCATGATCGCGGGGCGGGCCGAGTACGACGTCCTGCCCGACACGACGGTCTACATCGCCGGTGGCGCCAGCCGCTACAACGAGGACTTCCTCACCTCGAACTACCGCGTGACGAGCGTGGCCGGGCAGGCAACCAACCAGCTCGCCATCCAGCCCCAGGAGATCCAGGGGCTCACCGGCGAGGTGGGCCTGCGCACCCGCTTCAGCACCGGCTTTCTCAACCATCAGGTGAACATCGCGGCCGTCGAGGCGAACAACAAGAACTTCCGCAGCGGCTTCGTCCCGCCCGTCTTCACCCCCTACACGATCAACATCTACAATCCGGTCTATCTGCCGGCCGGATCGATTCCGACGATCGGGCTTCCCCGCTCCGCCGCGCAGCCGCTCTTCGCCCAGCTCTCCGCGCGCAGCGTGGCGGTGGCCGACACCCTGTCGTTCTTCGGCGACGACCGCTTCCTGCTGACGCTCGGCGGGCGCTATCAGGAGATCGACCAGCAGGGCTTCGCCACCCGTCCGGGGCCGACGCAGGGGCAGGTGACCTCGAACTATCGGGAGGGCCGCTTCAGCCCCGCCATCACCTTCGTGCTGAGCCCGTTCGAGAACCTGTCCTTCTACGGCAACTACATCGAGTCGCTCGATCCGGTGGCCGCGGCGCCCCTCACGGCGATCAACGCCAATGTCCTCTTCCCGCCTGCCGTGGGGCGGCAGAAGGAAATCGGCGTCAAGTACGATTTCGGCACCATTGCCGCCACGGCCGCGCTGTTCGAGATCGAGCTGCCGAACGCTTTCACCGATCCCGGGACCCGCATCTACTCGGTCAGCGGCCGTCAGCGGAACCGCGGCGTCGAGCTGAACGTGTTCGGCGAGGTCGTCCCGGGCCTGCGGCTGCTCGGCGGCGTCACCTTCATCGACGCGGAACTGGTCAACACGCCGGGAGGACAGTTCAACGGGCGGGCCGCGCCCGGCGTGCCGGATACCGCGTTCAACCTCTACGCCGAGTACGACCTGCCGCCGTGGCTGGCGCCGGGCCTGACCCTGACGGGACGGGCGATCTACACCAGCAGCATGTTCTACGATCAGGCCAACACCCAGTCGGTTCCGGACTGGACGCGCTTCGATGCCGGCTTGCGCTACACGACAGAGGGCGTGAACGGAAAGCCCGTCGTGTTCCGCGCCCTCGTCCAGAACCTGCTCGACGACTCGTACTGGGCCTCCGCCGCCCGCGGCTTCCTCGCCGTCGGCGCGCCGCGTACCTTCATCGTCTCCGCCTCCGTCGATTTCTGAGAGAGCGACGCGTCGCTTCCAGCCCCGCCCTGCCCCGACATCGCGAAGGGGTAAGGGCGGGCCGCTCGGTCGCGCACGCCTGGCCTGTCGATCGCCCCACCCGCAGGGCGCGCGGCGGGCTTTTCGCATTTGCGCGCTCGATCCGCCCGCGCTCTGCCGCCGAAACGGGCAGATCTCCGCGCTGAACGGCCCGCCGCCGGCAGAGTGCGCCCGTCCGGGCGGCGATCACCGCCAAGCTGACCGGTCTGTGTGATTTGTGGCTTCTGGCACGGGTCCTGCAATGTGGTTTTTGACCACTTTGATGGGTGCGTGGGAACTCGGGAGCCTCAAGTATGGCCGGTACGATGGACCGCAGGCGGTTTCTTCAGGCGAGCGCCGCTGCTGTGGGTTTTGCCCAGATCGATCCCGACTTCCTGATCTCCTCCGCCTTCGCGCAGACCGGCAAGCCGCTGGTCTTCCTCTCGGCCGAGAACATCACCGGCAACTGGGACCCCACCGCCCACACCACGCTCTCGCAGAAGAACATCGAGGGCTTCGTGATGGGCTTCCTGACCCGCACGCCGATGACCCTCGATGACCCCGGCAAGGTGGTCTATGAGCTCGCCACCGACATCAAGCTCCTCGATCCGCACCGCCTGCAGATCAAGCTGCGCAAGGGCGTGCACTTCCACGACGGCAAGCCGTTCGGGCCCGAGGACGTGAAGGCGACCTTCGAATACGGCTCGGGCAAGGACCGGCCGGCGCAGTGGTATCCCGGCCCGACCGAGACGCTGACGATCACCACGCCCGACGACGAGACCGTGATCGTCGACACCTCGAAGGGCGGTTACCCCGCCCACCTCTTCATCTTCCTCGCCTCGTTCCTGCCGATCCTCTCGGCCAAGGACGTGGCCGAGGGCCCGGGCGGCGCCCTCACCCGGCGCCTGAACGGCACCGGCCCGTTCCGCTTCGTCGAGCAGCGCGGCAACGACACCGTGCTCAAGGCCCATGACGGCTATTTCCGCGGCAAGCCCGGCATTCCCGGCATCAACTTCACCTTCACCGGCGACTCGACCACGCGGATGCTGTCGCTGATGAACGGTCAGGCCTCGATCGTCGAGCGGCTCGAACCCGAGCAGGTCGAGACGGTCAAGAACAACCCGAAGATCGCGATCAACGAGGTCGTCTCGGTCGAGAACAAGTATCTCTGGTTCCGCTGCTCCAAGCCGCCCTTCAACGACGTGCGGGTGCGCATGGCCGCCTGCCACTCGATCGACCGGGCGATGCTGCTGGAGATCCTGGGCGCGGCGGGCCACGCCTGCGCCAACTTCATCCCCCGGTGAAGTTCGGCTACGTCGACCTCAAGAACTACCCGGCCTACGACCCGGCCAAGGCGCAGGCGCTGCTGGCCGAGGCGGGCTTTCCCAAGGGCAAGGGGCTGCCGCCGCTCGAATACATCACCTCGGTCGGGTTCTACCCGAAGACGAAGGAATACGGCGAGGTCATCACCGCGATGCTCAACGAGCAGGGCTTTCCGGTGAGCCTCACGGTGCTGGAGCCGGCGGCCTGGAACGAGCGGCTCTATCACCGCCCCGGCGGCGGGCCCGGCCACATGGTCGATTGCGGCTGGTCCACCGCCTCGCCCGAGCCGGATCTGGTGCTGCGCACCCACTTCCACTCCTCCTCGCACCGCATCACCGGCATCGAGGATGCGCAGATCGATGCGAGCTTGGATCGTGAGCGCGCGGCGCCGACGCTGGAGGAGCGCAAGGCCATCCTGCAGAACGAGACGATGCCGCTGCTGGCCGCCAAGATGCCGGCGCTGTCGCTGTTCACCTCGGTGATGATCCACGCGATGCAGCAGGAGCTGAAGGGCCTCTACATCTACCCGGACGGCTCGATCGACGCGTCCAAGACGGCCTGACCGGCAAATCTGCCTGACCGGCAAGTCTGCCTGACCGGACTGCCCGCGCCGGGCGCGGAGCCCGGCCCCCTCGCGGGCGGCCGGATCCCGCCCCGCCGATCCCGTCGCCGGACCGGAAACATTTTGATGTTCGTTCTTAGTTTCCTCGTCCGGCGCCTCGCGCAGGGTGCGCTCATCATCTTCCTCGTCTCGCTGCTGATCTTCACCCTGCTGCGGGTGATGTCGGGCAACCCCGTGCGCCAGATGGTGGGTGGGATGGCGCCCGATTCCCTGGTGGAGCAGATCGCCACCACGATGGGCCTGCGCGATCCGATCATCGTGCAGTTCGGCCGCTATGCGGCAGGGGTGGTCCAGGGCGATCTCGGCCGCAGCTTCATGCGGCCGGCCAACGGCGCGGCGACGGGGGGGGCGAATTTCGACGACCTGACCCGCGGCGAGCGGGCCGGGGTCGGCGGCCTCATCCTCGACGCCCTGCCGATGACCCTGCAGCTCGCCGCCCTGGCGCTCGCCATCGCGCTCGCCTTCTCGGCCCTGCTCGGGATCGCGGCGGGCCTGCGCCCCGGCGGGTTCTTCGACCGGCTCGCCTTCGCGGTCTCCTCCGTCTTCATCTCGATCCCGAATTTCTGGCTCGGCATCGTGCTCGCCCTACTCTTGTCGGTGAAGCTCGGCTGGCTGCCGGCGATCGGCTATGGCGGCTTCTCGTATACGGTGCTGCCGGCCCTGGTGCTCGCCGTCGAGCTGTCGCCGGTGCTGATCCGGACCCTGTCGAGCGCGGTGGCGGCGCAGATGGGCGAATCTTACGTCGCCGTCGGCCATGTCCGCGGCCTGTCGCGCCCGCGCATCGTCGCCGCGCATGCGCTGCGCAACGCCTCGGTGCCGCTCCTCAACCTGCTCGGCGTGCAGTTCTCCTCGCTGCTCGGGGGCGTGATCATCGTCGAGTACATCTTCGACTATCCCGGACTCGGGCTGCTCACCATCAACGCCGTGCTCCAGCGCGACTTTCCGCTGATCCAGGGCATCGCGATCGTCACCAGCGCGATCTTCGTCCTCATCAACATCCTCGTCGATCTCGCGGCGACCACCATCGATCCGAGGCTCGAATACTGATGGATGCCGTGGATTCCGCCCTGGCGCTCGCCCCGCCCCGCGTCGATGTCGCGGCCTCGCGCTCCATCGGCCGGCGCATCCTCGGGCGCGCCGCCCGCTCCGGGGGCTTTCGCGTCGGCTTCGTCGTGCTCGCCCTCCTCGTGCTCGCCGCCGCGCTCTACCCGGAACTCAGCGGCATCGACCCGGCGATGCGGGACATCCGGGCGCGGCTGCTGCCGCCGCTGTTCCTCGGCGACAAGTGGAGCTGGGCGCACCCGCTCGGCACTGACCAGATCGGCCGCGACATGCTGGTGCGCTGCCTCGTGGGCCTGCGCTACTCGCTGCTGATCGGCGTGGCCTCGGTCGCCGTCACCGTGGTCATCGGCTGCGCGCTCGGCACCGTCGCCGGCTATTTCGGCGGGCGCACCGACACGGTGATCATGCGGATCACCGACGCGCAGCTCTCGATCCCGATGATCATCCTGGCGATCGCCGTGCTCGGCGCCGACCGCCCGACGATTCCCGCGATCATCCTCGTGCTCGGCCTGTCGAACTGGCCGGTCTATGCCCGCGTCATGCGCTCGGTGGTGATGGCCGAGCGCGGGCGCGAATATGTGCGGGCCGCGCAGGTCTCGGGCGCCACGCATCCGCGCATCATCCTCACGCTGCTGGTGCCGCTGTTGGTGCCGCCGCTGCTCTTCACCTCGGTGCTCGATGTCGCGCGGATGATGATCTTCGAATCGACGCTCGGCTTCCTCGGCCTCGGCGTGCAGCCGCCGACACCGACCTTCGGCAGCATCATCGCGGACGGGCGCAAATACCTGCTCAACGCGTGGTGGATCGCCACCATGCCGGGCGTGTTCCTGTGCCTCACGCTCACCGGCATCAACCTGATTGGCGCCGCCTTCGAGCGTGCCCGCAACTCGATCCACGGGGGCGCCTGATGGACCCGGTGCTCTCCGTCCGCGACCTCTCCGTCGCCCTCACCCTCCCCGGGCGTGAGCGAACCCTTCTCGATCGCATCGGCTTCGACGTCGCCCCGCGGGAGATCGTCGGCGTCGTCGGCGCCTCGGGCGCCGGCAAGACCGTGCTGTCGCGCGCCGTGGTCAACTGGATCACGGCCCCGCTCGCGATCCGCTCCGGCACCGTGTCCTTCCGCGGGCAGGATCTGCTGGCGCTGCCGCCGCGGGCGATGCGGCTCTTGCGCCGCGACATCGCCTATGTCGGCGCCGACCCGATGGGCGCCCTCGACCCGACCCTGCCGGTCGGGCGCCAGATCGTCGAGAAGCTGCGCGCTGTCATGCCCGAAGTGAGCCGGAAAGAGGCGCAGGCGCGCGTGATCGCCCTGCTCGATGCTGTGCGCATCCCGTCGCCGGCCGCGCGCTTCCACGATTACCCCTCGCAGTTCTCCGGCGGGATGATGCAGCGCGCGCTCATCGTCGATGCCATGGTCTCGAACCCGGCCCTGCTGGTGGCCGACAACGTGACCCAGCCCCTCGACGTGACGGTGGCCGCCCAGGTGATCCGCCTGATGCGCGAACTCACCGAGCGGTTCGAGACCGCGATCCTGTTCGTCTCCTCCTCGCTGCCCGTGGCCCGCGAGGCGGCGAGCCGCACCCTGGTGATCGATGCCGGTCGGCTGGTCGAGGAGCAGCCGACCGAGGCGCTGATCGCCGCGCCGCGCCACGCCTATACCCGCGATCTCGTCGCGCAGATCCCGGTGATCTGGGGCGAGCGCCCGCGCCTGCCCGCGGTGCCGAAGGCCCCCGGCGCGCGACCGCCCCAGGCGATCATCAGCCTGCGGGACGTGTCGCAGACCTACCGGGTGAAACGGCGCGGGAGCTTTGCCGGCACGAGCGCGCTGCGGGCCGTGCGCAACGTCACCTTCGACATCGCCCAGGGCGACAGCTTCGCGGTGGTGGGCGAATCCGGCTGCGGCAAGTCCACCCTGATGCGGCTCCTGAGCCGCCTGGAACGCCCGAGCGGCGGCAGCGTCTTGTGCGAGGGCCGTGACATCGCCGGCTTGTCGGGGGCCGAACTCCTCGGCTTCCGCCGCAAGCTGCAACTGGTGCTCCAAGACCCGTTCAACTCGCTGCCGCCGCGCACCGGCATCGGCGCCATGCTGGAAGCGCCGCTGCGCACCCATGGCTGGCGCGACCCGAGAAAGATCCGCGAGCGGGTGCGCGCGGTGATGGACGATGTGGGCCTGGCGCCAGCGCTCTACGACGACCTGCCGCTCGGGCTCTCGGCCGGGCAGCGCCAGCGCATCAACGTCGCCCGCGCCATGGTGCTCGAGCCTCAGATCCTGCTCATGGACGAGACGCTCTCGGCCCTCGACCAGACCGAGCAGTTCAAGCTGCTGGCCCTGTTCGAGAAACTCCAGCGCACGCATGGGCTGACCTACATCTACATCAGCCACGACCTCGCGATGGTGCGCAAAGCCTGCAACCGCATCGCGGTGATGTATCTCGGCGAGGTCGTCGAACTCGCCGACAACGAGCGCCTGTTCTTCGATCCCGGCCACCCCTACACCCGCGCCCTGCTCTCGGCGATGCCGGCCCTGGAGGCGCGGCGCTACCGGCCGGAGGATTGCCTGATGGAGGGCGAGCCGCCGAGCCCGATCGACCTGCCGCAGGGCTGCGCCTTCCGCTCTCGCTGCCCGCAGGCCTTCGACGCCTGCGCCACGCATCCCCCGTTCCTCACCGTGCGCGGCGCGCACGACTTCGCCGCCTGCCACCGCGTGCCGGGCGCCGGCGCCGCCCTGCTGGCGGGCGCTGCCTGATGCCGCTCCTTCCCGAGACATCGATGACATCCATGCCCGACATGATGGCCTTCGCCCCCGTGCGGATCGACCCCGCCCGCCTCCAGGCGATGATGGAGGCTGTCTCCGCCTTCGGCGCCGGGCCGGAGGGCGCCCTGACCCGCCTCACCCTGTCGCCGGAGGACGGGCAGGCGCGCGACTGGCTCGCCGCGTGGTTTTCCGCGCACGGCTTCACCCCGCGGGTCGATGCGATCGGCAACCAGTTCGGCTGTCTGGAACTGGCCGGACCCGTCGCTCCGACGGTGATGGTCGGCTCGCATCTCGACAGCCAGCCCAATGGCGGTCGCTTCGACGGCACGCTCGGTGTCCTCGCCGCCTGCGAAGCCATTTTGTCCGTGCGCGCGGCGCTCGAAGCGGCGGGCAGGACGTCGGCCTGCAACTTCACGGTCGCCAACTGGACCAACGAGGAGGGCGCCCGCTTTCAGCCGAGCCTGCTCGGCAGCAGCGTCTTCACCGGTGCGGCCGGGCTCGACTGGGCCCTGGCCCGCAGCGACGGCGACGGCGTCACCGTCGGCGAGGCCCTGTCGCGGATCGGCTATGCCGGGAGCGACGCCGTGCCGGTGCCGGACGCCTTCATCGAGCTGCATATCGAGGGCGGGCCGATCCTCGAGCGCGAGGGCCTGCGCTTCGGCGCCTTCACCCGCTACTGGGGCGCCACCAAGTACCGCCTCGCCTTCCTCGGGCGCCAAGCCCATACCGGCCCGACGCCGATGGCCGAGCGGCGCGACGCGCTTCTCGGCGCCGCCTACCTGATCGCCGACCTCAAGGCGATGACGGCTGATTACGGCCTCGACCTGCACACCTCCGTCGGCCGGCTCGAAGTGCGGCCGAACTCGCCCAATACCGTGCCGAGCGAAGCGGTTCTGTTCATCGAGCTGCGCTCCGGCTCGCCCGCGATCCTCGAGGAGGCCGAACTCCGGCTGAAGGCGGCCATCGATCTGGCCGCCGCGCGTGCGGAGGTGGGTCACGAGGTGCGCGCCATCGATCGCCGCGCCGCCGGCCCGATGGCGCCGGGCCTCGTGCGGCTCGCCGAGCGCGCGGGCACGGCCAACGGCACGACGACCCGCCACCTCGACACGATCGGCGGCCACGACGCCGTCAGCCTCTCCGCCGTCTGCCCCTCGGTGGTGCTGGCCGTGCCCTGCCGCGGCGGCGTGATGCATCACCCGACCGAGTTCACGAGCCCCGAGGATCAGGCCTTCGGCACACAGGTGCTGGCCGATATGCTGATGATCCTCGCCACCGAGGGCATGGCCGCCCTCGAGACCGTGGGAGGGGACCGGTGAAGGCGCTGGG
This sequence comes from Methylorubrum sp. Q1, assembly GCF_004683995.1. Lineage (NCBI taxonomy): Bacteria > Pseudomonadati > Pseudomonadota > Alphaproteobacteria > Hyphomicrobiales > Methylobacteriaceae > Methylorubrum > Methylorubrum sp. Q1. The sequence goes on from NZ_SRHQ01000013.1 coordinate 44,231, forward strand.
CACCCCCGAGGACGCGCCCGAGCGGCTGGCCGAGGCCGCCCTGGCGCAGGCTTTCTCCGCGCGGCCCGACCTTCGGGGCAAGGCGCCGCATTACGCCGTGGCGGTGCCCGGCCTCGCCTCGCCCTCCTATCACGGGGTTGAATCCACCACGTTCCACGTTGCCGAGACCGGAAACGCCGAACCGAGCCTGTTCCTCAAGGTCTCCGAGCCCTGCGCCGCCGCGCTGCTCGACCCCGCCGCCGCCTTCCGCGCCGCAGAAAAAATCGCTGCGCTGGGTCTCGCACCGGAACCGCTGCATTTCGCGGCGGATCAGGGCGCGATCCTGTTCCAGTGTCTCGGCCCGGATTGGCGCCCGGCCACCCTCGACAGGCTTCAGCAGCCGGACAGCATGGCCACGGTGATCGAGGCCTTCCGCCGGATCGGCGCGGGCGAAGCCCTCGGCCGCCCCTGGAGCGTGTTCGACGCGATCCGTACCCTTCGCGCCCTGCTGGGGCCGGAGGCCGATGCCCTGCCGCCCGATGCGTGGTTCCTGTTCGACTGGGCCGAGGCGATCGAGGCGGCGCTGACGGCCGCCGGCACCGACATCCGCCCGGCCCATGCCGACCCGCACGCCTCCAACCTGCTGTTCGGCCCCGGCGGCGCCCTGCAACTCGTCGATTTCGACATGGCCTGCGACACCGACCCCCATTACCAGCTCGGCGCCTTCCTCAACGAGGCCTGCACCTTCGAGGCGCCGATGAAGGCCGGCATCGAGATGGCGGAGGGTCGCTTCCGTCCGGACGTGTTCAACCGCGCCCGCGCTTATGCTGCCGCCGACGACCTGCACTGGGCCTTGCGCGCGCTGGCCATGGATCGGCTCTCGCCGCGCCGCGGGCTCGAATTTCGCAAGTACGCCGCGTGGCGCTTCCTGCGCTGCCGGATGCGCGTCGGCCGGCCGGGCTTCGAGGAAACCCTGAGGGCATTGTGAGGAGACGACCATGATCGCTCTGGGCCAGGCCGCCACCGAGGCCGAGCACGCCTTCGAGGCGGCCCTGCGCACCGTCCCGCGCTGGCAGGGGCGCCCGACGCGCTACCGCCCGGTGCTCGGCGGGATCAGCAACGTCAACTGGCGCGTCGAGATCGAGGGCGAGCCGCATCCCTACTTCGTCAAGATGCCCGGCCGCGGCACCGAGATGTTCATCGACCGCGCCGCCGCCCGCGCCGCCAGCCGGCAGGCGGAGGTGATCGGGCTGGGGCCCCGCACCTTCGACGATCTCGACGCGCACGGCATCGAGATCGCCGAGTTCGTGGACGGGCGCCGCCCCTCGACCAACCGCGACTTCGCCGACCCGGCCCTGCGGGCGGAGGCGATGCGCGTCTACCGCCGCTTCCACGCGGCCCCGCTCCTGCCGCTGACCAAGACCGTGTTCGACATGATCGACGAACATGACGGCCAAGCGGCCGAACTCGGCGCCCTCCTGCCCCCCGATCAGGCGTGGCTGACGCGCCAGACCCGGCTGGCGCGGGCGGCGCTCGAAGCCTCGGGTCTCGACCTCGTGCCCTGCTTCAACGACCCGATGCCGGGCAACTTCCTCCTCGGCGAGGACGGCTCGATCCTCCTGATCGACTTCGAGTACGCCTCCAACAACGACCGGCTCTACGACATCGCGATCTGGAGCGGGGAGATGTTCTTCCCGGAGAGCGTCGATCGCGAACTGATCGAACTCTATTTCGGCCGCTACGACGACGCGTTGTTCGCGCGCCTGATGGTGCACAAGGCGCTCGCCGACGTGAAATGGTCGACCTGGGCGATGGTGCAGAACCGGATCTCCACCCTCGACTTCGATTTCTACAAATACGGAATCTGGAAGCACATGCGCGCCCGCTCGATCATGAACGACCCACGCTGGCCGCTCTTCCTGAAGGCGCTCTGAGCGATGGACCTGGCTTTGCCCGCGACCGACCCTCTCGCCCCGGAACACATCCTCGCCTTTGCCGCCGAACTGGCCGAGGCCGCGCGCCCGATCGCGCTCGCCTATTTCCGCACCCCGCTCGACATCGTGACGAAGGCCGACGAGAGCCCGGTGACGTTGGCCGACCGCGCCATCGAGGCGCGCCTGCGCGGCCTGATCGAGGCGCGGTTTCCCGATCACGGCATCTTCGGCGAGGAGATGGGGGTGAAGCCCGGAGCAACGCCCGGCGACGGCCCGGTCTGGGTGATCGACCCGATCGACGGCACCAAGAGCTTCGTCACCGGCCTGCCGCTGTTCGGCACCCTGGTCGCCTTCCTCGACGGAGGGGTGCCGCTCGTCGGGCTGATCGACATGCCCGCACTCGGCGAGCGCTGGACCGGCGTACCGGGGCAGGCCCGCTTCGGGGCCGAGCCAGCGCGGACCAGCACCTGCCGGAGCCTGTCGGCGGCGCGCTTCTTCACCACTTCGCCCGAGGGTTTCACCGGGGCGGACGAGGCCTCTTATCGACGCCTGATCGCGAAAACGGCCCTGCGCCGCTTCGGCGGCGATTGCTATGCCTACGGCCTGCTCGCGTCGGGCCATTGCGACCTGATCGCCGAGACCGGCCTGCAACCCTACGACACCATGGCCCTGGTGCCGGTGATCCGCGCGGCGGGCGGGGTCATCACCGACTGGAGCGGCGAGGACCTTTCCCTCCACTCCGACGGGCGGGTGCTCGCGGCGGCGACGCCTGAACTGCACGCCGAGGCGCTGGCGATCCTGCGGGGATAGGCCCGCGAGCCGATGGCCGCCGCCGCGTCGCGGTTTGCCAAGGGGATGTCGCTGAGATGGAAGCGACGCGGACCCCGACGAACGATAGTTCCCGCAAGCCAGATACGGCTCGGGAGGTCCCCATGCTCGATGTGACGCCGACCCCGCTGCAGCGCCTGCTGCGCGAGCGCCGCCCCGGCTACACCCTCGCTGCGCCGTTCTACCTCAGCCCCGAGGTGTTCGAGGCCGACATGGCCGTCATCTTCGGGCGACACTGGATCTATGTCGGCGTCGAGCCCGACGTGCCCGAGGCCGGCGACGTCATGGTCGTCGAAATCGGCAAGACCTCGGTCGCGATCGTGCGCGACGACGACAACGAGATCCGCGCCTTCCACAACGTCTGCCGCCACCGCGGCGCCCGGCTGGTCCACGAGGAGAAGTCCACGGTCGGCAACCTCGTCTGCCGCTACCATTCCTGGACCTACGACCTCACCGGCAACCTGATCCATGCCGAGCATATGGGCCCGGACTTCAAGCGCGGCTGCCACGGCCTGAAGCCCGTGCATATCCGCTCGCTCGCGGGCCTGCTGTTCATCTGCCTCGCCGACGAGCCCCCGGCCGATTTCGACGAGATGGCCGCAAAGCTCGGGCCCTATATCGAGCCGCACAACGTGCGCGACACCAAGGTCGCCTTTCAGAAGGACATCATCGAGCCCGGCAACTGGAAGCTCACGATGGAAAACAACCGCGAGTGCTACCATTGCGGGGCCAACCATCCCGAGCTGACCGTGCCGCTCTTCGCCTACGGCTTCGGTTTCGCGCCCGAGGAGATGGACGCGCACGACCGCGCCCAGGCCGAGCGCTACGGCTGCCTGCTCAACACCCGCCACGGCGAGTGGGAGGCGGAGGGCCTGCCGTCGAAGGAGATCGACGAGCTCGACACCATGATCACGGGCTTCCGCACCGAGCGGCTGCCGCTCGACGGCGAGGGCGAGTCCCACACCCTCGACACCAAGGCCGCCTGCAAGCGGCTGCTCGGCAACCTCACCAGCGCCAAGCTCGGCGGGCTCTCGGTCTGGACGCAGCCGAATTCCTGGCACCATTTCCTCGGCGACCACATCGTCACCTTCTCGGTGCTGCCGCTCGATGCCGAGCGCTCGCTGCTGCGCACCAAGTGGCTCGTCCACAAGGACGCGGTCGAGGGCGTCGATTACGATCTGGCCAACCTCACCGGCGTCTGGGAGGCCACCAACGATCAGGACAGCGAGCTCGTCGGCATCTGCCAGCAGGGTGTCGCGAGCCCGGCCTACGAGCCCGGCCCCTACTCGCCGCATACCGAGATGCTCGTGGAGAAGTTCTGCAACTGGTATGTCGGCCGCATGGCCGCGCATCTGGGGCGCTGAGCCATGACGTCGGCCTCCTCCGAACCGGCCGCCGCGCGGCTCGCGGCCTCCGCGCCCTGGGATGCGGAGGCCGACGACAGGCTGGTCTGCCTCGCGGTGCGCGACGAGACGCACGATGTGAAGACCTTCGTGCTGGCGCCCAAGGAGCCCCGGCTTTTCGCCTACGCGCCGGGCCAGTTCCTGACCTTCTCGTTCGAGATCGGCGGCGAGACCCTCCACCGCTGCTACACGGTCTCCTCGGCGCCGACCCGGCCGAACGCGGTCGCGTTCACGGTCAAGCGCGTGCCCGGCGGCCCGGTCTCGAACTGGCTGCACGACAACCTGAAGCCCGGCGACACGGTGCGGGCGCTGGGGCCGATGGGCGAGTTCTCCTGCTTCACCCATCCGGCGGCCAAGTACCTGCTCCTGTCCGGCGGCAGCGGCGTCACGCCGATGATGTCGATGGCGCGCACCTTCCACGATCTCGGCGAGGCCCGCGATGTGGCCTTCATCCATTCCGCCCGCTCGCCTGCCGACATCGTGTTCCGGGGCGAGCTGGAGACGATGGCCCGGCTCGATCCCGCCTTCCGCTTCCACGCGGTCTGCGAGACCGATTCACCGAATGAAATCTGGGCGGGTCCGAAGGGCCGGCTCTCGCTCGAAACCTTGCGCGAAGCCGTGCCCGACTTCCTCGACCGGGAAATCTTCGTCTGCGGCCCCAAGCCCTACATGGACGCGGTGCGGGCCATGCTGAGCCAAGCCGGCTTCGACATGGCCCGGCACCACGAGGAGAGCTTCGACTTCGGCGCGTTGCCGGAGGCCGAGCAGGAAGCAGCGGCGGAAGCCGAGAAGACCCTCGACGCCGAGGCCGCGCCCGGCGGCGGCGTGCGCACCTTCCGGGTGGAGTTCGCCAAGACCCGCCGGGTGCTCGAATGCCCGGAGAACGAGACGGTGCTCGACGCCGCCCGCAAGGCCGGCATCCGCCTGCCCTCGTCCTGCGCCAAGGGCCTGTGCGGCACCTGCAAGTCGAAGCTCACCGCCGGCACCGTCGCCATGACCCATGCCGGCGGCATCCGTCAGCGCGAGATCGACGCCGGCATGGCGCTCTTGTGCTGCTCCAAACCAACCAGCGACCTCGTCGTCGAGCGCTGAACGGGCGGGCTCGGCCCCGCCCGCGACCCCAAGCTTTCCCCATCGCCTTCGGGAGTCGTCCCGTGATCGCCAATGCCGACGCGCTGCTGAAGCCGCTGACCATCAAGGGCCTCACCATCCGCAACCGGGTGATGTCCACGAGCCATGCCCCCGGCTACGGGCGGGACGGCAAGCCGCAGGAGCGCTACCAACTCTACCACGCCGAGAAGGCCAAGGGCGGCATCGGTCTCACCATGTTCGGCGGCTCCTCCTCGGTCGCCGTCGACAGCCCGGCCGCGCCCTGGAACCAGATCTCGGTCGCCGACGACTCGGTGATCCCGTTCTTCCAGCAATTCTCCGACCGGGTGCACGAGCACGGCGGCAAGCTGATGATTCAGCTCACGCATATGGGCCGGCGCACCAAGTGGGACACCGAGCACTGGCTCCCCACCGTCTCGCCCTCCCCCCGGCGCGAGCCCGCCTCCCGCACCATCCCGAAGGAGATGGAGGCGCAGGACATCGCCCGCATCGTCAAGAGCTTCGCCCAGGCCGCGCGCCGCTGCCGCGAGGGCGGGCTCGACGGCTGCGAGGTCTCGGCCGCCCACGGCCACCTGATCGACCAGTTCTGGTCGCCGTCGGTCAACCAGCGCACCGACCGATACGGCGGCAGCCTGGAGAACCGGATGCGCTTCGGCATCGAGGTGCTGGAGGCGATGCGCGCGGAAGCGGGCGACGACTACGTCATCGGCATCCGCATGTCCGGCGACGAGATGATCGCCGACGGCCTCAGCCAGGACGATTGCGTGGCGATCGCCTCCGAGTACGCCCGGCGCGGGCTCGTGGATTTCCTCAACATCCTCGGTGGGCAAGCGCGCGACCACATCGCCCACGCGATCTCGCTGCCGAACATGTCCTTCCCCGTGGCCCCCTTCCTGTTCCTGCCGAGCGCGATCAAGCGCGAGGTCGACGTGCCGGTCTTCCACGCCCAGCGCGTCACCGATCTCGCCACCGCCGCCCGCGCGGTCGCCGAAGGCCATGTCGACATGGTGGCGATGACGCGCGCCCACATCGCCGATCCGCATCTCGTGAAGAAGCTGTCCGAGGGCCGGGCCGACGACATCCGCCAATGCGTCGGCGCGGGCTACTGCATCGACCGGATCTATGTCGGCGGCGACGCGCTCTGCATCCAGAACGCCGCCACCGGCCGCGAGGCGACCATGCCGCACGAGGTCCGCAAGGCGGATGTGCGCCGCCGGGTCGTGGTGATCGGCGCCGGCCCCGGCGGGCTGGAGGCCGCCCGCGTCTGCGCCGAGCGCGGCCATGCGGTCGTGCTGTTCGAGAAGAGCGGCCAGGCCGGCGGCCAGATCGGCATCGCGGCCAAGGCCGGTTGGCGCGAGGCGATGTCGGGCATCACCCGCTGGCTGGTGGCCCAGGTGACGAAGCTCGGCGTCGATCTGCGCCTCAACACCGAGGCGACCGAGGCGGCGATCCTCGCCGAGAAGCCCGACGTGGTCATCGTGGCGACCGGCGGCACGCCGTTCCGCGGCCACGCCAAGGGCGCCGAGCAGCACGCGGTCACGACCACCGAGGTGCTGACCGGCGCGGTCGAGCCGACCGGCTCGGTCCTGCTCTACGACGAGATGGGCCAGCACAACGCAGCCTCGGTCGCCGAGCAACTGGCCAAGCGCGGCTGCCTTGTCGAGATCGCCACCCACGACCGCATGGTCGCTGAGGAGGTCGGCACCACCAACCAGCCGATCCACCTGCGCGAGTTGTACAAGCTCGGCGTGATCATGAGCCCGAACATGGAGCTCATCGAGATCTACCCCGAGGGCAACCGCTTCGTCGCGGCTTTGCGCAACACCATGACCGACGCCGAGGAGGAGCGCCTCGTCGACCGCATCGTCGTCGATCACGGCACGCTGCCCGTCGATGCGCTTTATCGCTCGCTGAAGGGCATGTCGGTCAACCACGGCCAGACCGACCCGGACGCGCTGATCCGCGGCGAGCCGCAGCCCTACGACCTGTCGAAGGGCTACGCCCTCTACCGCATCGGCGACGCGGTCTCGGGCCGCAACATCCACGCGGCGATCTACGACGCCCTGCGGCTGTGCAAGGACCTTTGAGGCTCGGGGAACCGACCGCCGGGGAAGACGCGGAGCGGGACTGGGCGGCGGCGCGCCGCCGGATCGCTTCGCCGTCGCGCGGCGAAGCCGAAGCAATCCAGCGCGCGACGCGTGCCGGATGAGACTCCTTCCGTGATGCAGGCACGAGCGGCGCCATCATGAGCTACGCATTCACAGGGTTGGTCTGGCTGATGGCGGCGCTCGCCCTCGTCCAGGGCTTGCGCCGCGCCGCCCTCTGGCGCGTCGGCGCCGCCGCGCCCGTGGCGTGGCTCGACGGGCTCGCCAAGTTGCCCCGCCGCTACCTCGTCGATGTCCACCACGTCGTGGCGCGCGATCCTTACGCCTCGCGCATGCACGCGGTCGTGGCCGGCGGCCTGCTCGCGGCCTCGATCCTGACCGCGCTGGCGATCCTGCCGCCGCTGGCGGACTTCCGGCCCTACTGGTTCCTCGTGGCGCTGGCCTTCGGCGTGACCGCGATCGGCGCGCTGCTGGTGGGCGCCCGGCGCTATCCGCAGAAGCCAAAGCGGCTCTCCGCCGGCCGTTTCCAGATCCTGCCGTTCCTGCTCGTCGCCTACGCCATCGGCGGCACGCTCACCGCCCTCATCCTCGCGCTCGGCGGCGGCGGTGGCCTGTTCGGCTCCGTCGCCCTGGCGCTCGCGGCGGCTGGCGGGCTCGGCCTCGCCTTCGAGGTGCGCCACGGCCCGATGCGCCATGCGGCGGCCGGCGCGCTCCACCTCGTGGCCCATCCCCGGCCCGGCCGGTTCGAGGGCCGGCCCGACACCGCGCTCCAGCCCCTCGACCTCGACGCGCCCCGCCTCGGCTCGGAAATGCCGGCCGACTTCACCTGGAACCGGCTCCTGTCCTACGATGCCTGCGTGAGCTGCGGACGCTGCGAGACCGCCTGCCCGGCCTTCGCCGCCGGCCAGCCGCTGAACCCCAAAAAACTCATCCAGGATCTCGTCGCTGGTCTCTCGCCCGCCGAGCCCGCCTATGCCGGCAACCCCTATCCCGGCGGCCGGGTGGCGGAGGGTGAGCGCGGGGCTTTGGCCCGGCTGATCGGGCCGGATGCGCGCATCCACCCCGACACTTTGTGGTCCTGCACCACCTGCCGCGCCTGCGTCGAGGAATGCCCGATGATGATCGAGCATGTCGATGCGGTGGTCTCCTTACGCCGGCACGAGGCGCTGGAGCGCGGGGCGCTGCCCGAGAAGGCCGTCGTTCCGGTGACGGGGCTGCGCCAGTCCGGCGATCCCGGCGGGCGCCCGCTCGCCGCGCGCACCGATTTCGCCGCCGGGCTCGACCTGCCGCGGATCGCGGACCGTGAGCCGGTCGATGTCCTGCTCTGGCTCGGCGAGGGCGCCTACGACCTGCGCTACGGCCGCTCGCTGCGCGCGCTGGTGCGGCTGCTGCGCGAGGCCGGAGTCGATTTCGCGGTGCTCGGCGCGGAGGAGCGCGACACCGGCGACCTCGCCCGGCGGCTCGGCGACGAGGCGACCTTCCAGGCGCTGGCGCGGGAGAACATCGCGACGCTGGCGAAGTACCGCTTCAAGCGGATCGTGACCGCCGACCCGCACGCGCTGCATGCGCTCCGCAACGAGTACCCGGCCTTCGGCGGGCGCTACACGGTCGTGCACCACACCGCCTTCCTGCTGGAGCTGATCCGGGCGGGCAAGCTCAATCCGGGCCGCCTGCCGGACCTCTCAGTGACCTATCACGACCCCTGCTACCTCGCCCGCTACAACGGGGAGACCGAGGCCCCCCGCGCCGTGCTCGACGCGATCGGCGTCACCCGCAGCGAGATGACCCGCTCGGGCCGCCGGGCGATGTGCTGCGGCGGCGGCGGCGGCGCGCCGGTGAGCGACGTGCCGGGCGAGCGCCGTATCCCCGACATCCGCATGGCCCAGGCCGCCGAGACCGGCGCGGGAATCGTGGCCGTCGCCTGCCCCTCCTGCACGGCGATGCTGGAGGGCGTGACCGACCGCAAGGCGGAGATCCGCGACGTGGCCGAATTGCTGCTCCAAGCGGTGGAGGCGGGCCGATGAGCCGCCCCCGCCGCGATCCGCGGGCCGAGCGGGCGGCTGGCCTCATCGCCGCCGAGGGCCCCCGCCCCCGCTACGACCGCGCCCGCCGTGCGACCGGCTCCGGCCGCCCCCGCCGCGACCCGCGGGCCGAGCGCGAGGCGCAGCGTATCGGGGGTCTTGCGCGGGCGCGCTACGATCTCAGCCAGATCGGCCGCCCGATGGGCGATGCGGTCGCCGCCGCGCCCCGGTCCGTGCCGGTGGCCGAGGCGCCGAAGACGATCATCGTCGAGGCGCCCGCCTTTCTCGTCGCGGTGGTACCGGACGCCCCCGGCGGCCGTCTCTCGGGCCACGACCGGCAGGTGATCGGCGCCGCGCGGGCGCTCGCCGGCCGCGAGGGCGGTGTGGTCGTCCTCACGCAAGGCGACTGCGAGGGGCTCGGCGCGGCGGGCGCCGACCGGGTGCTCCGGCTCGAAGGCGCGGAGGGTTACGACCCGGCGGGCCGCGCCGCCCGCATCGAGGCCGCGCTCGCGGGCCTGGGGGCGCGCCACGCCCTGTTCCCGGAATCCCTCGACGGCGGCGACCTCGCCCGCCGGATCGCGGTGGGCCTGAACGAGGCCCTGTTCACCAATGCCGAGGTGGTGGCCGCCAAGGGGTTCGTCCGCCCGGCCCGGGGCCGCCGGGTCGAGCAGAGCCTCGCCCCGCCCCGCCTCGCCACCGTGGCGCCGGACGCGGTCGCCGACTATGCCGGCCCGCCGCGGGAGGCCCGCGCCCTCCCCTTCGAGGGCTCGGTCCCGCCGGACGCTCCCCCAAGCATCGTCTCGGCGACGCGCATCCCGGCCGACCCCGCGACCGTGCCGCTCGCGCTCGCCGAGTTCGTCGTCTCCGCCGGCAACGGCCTTTCCGATCTCGACACCTTCCGCCAAGTGGCGGCGCAGCTCAACGCGACGCCGGGCGCCAGCCGCGTGCTGTGCGATGCCGGGCTGATGCCGCGTCACGCCCAAGTCGGCGCCTCGGGCACGGTGCTCGCGGCGACCTGCTACTTCGCGCTCGGCATCTCCGGCGCGCCGCAGCATCTCCAGGGGGTGGCCGGCTGCGAGCACGTGGTGGCGGTCAACACCGATCTCCACGCGGCGATGATCGAGCGGGCGGGCCTCGCCATCGTGCAGGACGCCCAGGCCGTGATGCCGGCCCTGCTGCGGCTGCTCGCCGAAGAGGCCGCCGGAGAGGGGAAGGCGTCGTGAGAATCGCGGTCCTTCTCTCCGCCGGGCTCCATCCGGTCTCCGGTGCGCCGGTGCTGCCGCGGCTTGAGGCACAAGCGATCCGCCTAGCCGCCGGGCTCGGTGCCTCCTCCGAGACCTTCGGCCTGCATGCCGGGCCGGGCGCCGCCGCGGTCGCCGAGGCTTTGGGCCAGGGCTTGCCCCGCATCGAGCAGCTCGCGGTCGCGGCCGGCGACGACCCGGTGCCGGCCCTCGCCGCGCGGCTCGCCGAGATCGCCCCCGACCTGATCCTGGCCGGGCGGCGCAGCCAGGGCGGCGACGAGAGCGGCCTCGTGCCCTACGCGCTGGCCCGCGCCCTCTCGATACCCCTGGTGCCAGACGTGGTTGCGGCGGCGCTCGACGCGGACGGGGCCCTGCGTCTCGATCAGAGCCTCGGGCGGGGCGCCCTGCGCCGGGTGGTGGTGCGGGGACCGGTCGTCGTCACCTGCCACCCGGACGCCCCTGCCCCCCTCGCCTACGCCTATGGCCAGGCCCGCCGCGGGCGCATCGAGGCGCTTGCCGTCGCCCCGGCCGTATTCCCGGCTCTCGCCTTGGCGGTGGAGGAGCGGCCCTATCGCCGCCGGCCCAGGATCGTGAAGGGCGCGCCCGCGGGCGGCTCGGCGGCGGAACGGCTGAAGGCGGCCACCGGCGAGGGCGGCTCGGCCGCGGGCGGCCGGCTTTTGGTCGAGCCCGATCCCGAGGACGCCGCCCGCGAGATCCTGGCCTATCTCCGTCAGATCGGCGTGCTCGCCCCGCCGGCGGAACCGAAAACATGAGGAAAGCGAAACGATGCCCCTGAGCCCGGACGATCTGCTGACGCGGCTGCGCGAGCGCGGCATTGCCTACAAGCTCTACGAGCACGAAGCCGTCCTCACCGTCGAGGCGATGATGGCGATCTGCGGCGACATCGCCGGGGCCCACACCAAGAACCTGTTCCTGCGCGACGGAAAGAAGACCTACTTCCTCCTCACGCTCCAGCACGACGCTCAGGTCGACCTGAAGGCGTTCCGGTCGGTGCTCGGTGCGCGTGGCGGCCTGTCGTTTGCCAGCCCCGACGCCTTGCGCGAGCAGCTCGGGGTCGAGAGCGGGGCCGTGTCGCCGCTCGCGGCGCTCAACGCCGCGCCGGGCGCCGTGCGGGTGTTCCTCCAGGACAGCCTGCTGGAGGAGACGCGGGTCAACATCCACCCGCTCGTCAGCACCCGCACGCTCTCGCTCGTCCCGGCCGATCTCGTGGCGGTTCTACGCGCCGAGGGTCACGAGCCCACGGCCGTCGCCCTGCCGGAGAGCGCGGCGGCTTAGAGCATCGTCCCGAAAGGTGGTTGCCGGCTTTCGGAAAAGAGATGATGCGAAAAATAGAGTCTAGAGCATCGTCCTGGATTTGATTTCCAGCACGATGCTCTAGCATCTCTCACAAAACTCCCGCCGCGCTGTCATCGCCAGAACGAGAGCGTTCAGAGACCGGGAGCTTTGTGAGTCACTCATAAATGCCCTCAGGCGGGCCCTCAGGCACGCTGGATGGCCATCGGGAAGGCGAAGGACATGAACAGCGTCTCGCTGGCCTTCGCCTCGACCGGAGCCGGCTCGATGCGGAAGCGCGGACCCGGCAGCGCGGCCCGGCTCAGGCCGATATCGGCCAGCGCCGCATCGCTGAGGTCCATCAGATCCTCTTCATTCGCCCGAGCGCGGAGCTGGGCGCGAACACTTTCGAAAACCTTGCCGAACATGAGATGAGCCTCGATCGCGCCGTCGTTGATCAAGACGAGGACGGCCCGCGTTGGAACTCGTATGATCCTTCCTCTGTCCTCGGAGGAGCGCGGAAGCCTGGGAGCAGACTTGCTCCATGCGCATGCATTGAGCAAGAAAGCCCGAAAATTAGCGAATTGCTCACCTATTTTGCATGAGGGCGCCCGTCCGGGCGGGCGTTGCTGGCGGCAAGCTGCCCTGTCGGAGAGCGGAATCCATGCGAAAAACCCCTCGTCCGGGGCCGGAAGAGGGGTTGCGGGATCGGTCGGTGCCGGTGTGATCGGGAAAGGGCCGACACGGGTCCGATCGGCGCTTCGTGCCGCGGAGGGAGATCCGCGCGAGCCGGCCGTTCCCACCCGCGACGGCGGGCGCGGGGCCTCAGCAGGCGGCGACGTTGACGGCGAGCCCCCCGAGCGAGGTTTCCTTGTACTTGGCCTGCATGTCGTGGCCGGTCTGGCGCATGGTCTCGATCACCTCGTCCAGGCTCACCCGGTGCTGGCCGTCGCCGCGCAGCGACAGCGAGGCAGCCACCACCGCCTTGTTGGCGCCGAAGGCGTTGCGCTCGATACAGGGCACCTGGACGAGGCCGGCGATCGGGTCGCAGGTCATGCCGAGATGGTGCTCCATGGCGATCTCGGCGGCGTTCTCGATCTGGAGGGCCGAGCCGCCGAGCGCGGCGGCGAGCCCCGCCGCCGCCATCGCCGCGGCCGAGCCGACCTCGCCCTGGCAACCGACCTCCGCCCCCGAGATCGAGGCGCGGGCCTTGATCAACCCGCCGATGGCGGCGGCGGTGAGCAGGAACTCGCGCCCGCGCTCGTCGCTCCAATCGGGGCAGAAGTCGCGGGTGTAGCGCAGCACCGCCGGCACGATGCCGGCCGCGCCGTTGGTCGGCGCCGTCACCACCCGGCCGCCTGAGGCGTTCTCCTCGTTCACGGCCAGCGCGTAGAGGCTGATCCAGTCCATGATCTCGTGGGCCGGGCGGCTGTTGGCGAGCTTCGTCGCCTCCAGCGACTCGTAGAGCCGCTTGGCGCGCCGCCGCACCCGCAGGCCGCCGGGCAACTCGCCGTCCATGCGCAGGCCGCGCTCGATGCAGGCGAACATCGCATCGCGGATGGCGTCGAGGCCGGCATCGATCTCCTCGCGCGTGCGCAGGGTCAGCTCGTTGGCGAGCTGGATCTGCGGGATCGTCAGCCCGGTGCGCAGCGTCAGGTCGAGGAGTTCGCGGCCGCTGCCGAAGGCGAGCGGGGGCGGCTCCTGCCCAGCATCCCCGGTGGACGCCGCCTCGGCCTCCGCCGCGGTGACGACGAAGCCGCCGCCGACCGAGTAGAAGATCTGGTCTTCAAGGAGCGCATCCCCGGCATCGTAGGCGCGAAAGCGCATGCCGTTGGTGTGCAGCGGCAGGATGTCCTTGAAGTTGAAGACGAGGTCGCGCTCGGGCTCGAAATGGACGCCCGGAATGCCGAGATCGCCGGTGCGGCGCAGTTCGTCGGCGAGCGGCGCGGTCCGGTCGGGATCGATGGTGGCGGGCGCGTGGCCCATGAACCCGAGCAGGATCGCCACGTCGGTGCCGTGGCCGCGGCCGGTCCAGGCGAGCGAGCCGTAGATCTCGGCGCTTACCCGAGCCACGCCGCCGCGGGCGAGCACGGTCTCGCGGAACCGGCGCGCGGCGACCATCGGCCCGACGGTGTGGGAGCTCGACGGACCGATCCCGATCTTGAACAGATCGAAGGTGCTGATCATCGGGTCCGTTGCTTTCTCTCGAGTGCCTCTCCCCAGGGTCTATGCAAGTTCGGGGGGAGGCGCGTCACGACAGGATGTCAGTGCGCGGCGGGTCCTTCGACACCGAAGACGGCCTCATTGAGGAAGCCGTGGACGTAGATCGAGAACGAGCGCCAGCACTCGACGCGGTAGAGCGGTGCGTTCGTCGGGCGCAGCAGCACGATCTCGGCCTTGCCGAGCAGGGTGCGGGTGGCGCTGCCCGGCGGGAAGCCGGTCTCGGACAGGTCGAGCGGGCAGCCGGCATTGAGGACCGCCGCCGCCTGCCGGCCCGAGACGTCGATGCCGACATTGCGGTGCGAGACGTCGACCAGAGAATGGGACAACCCGGCGAGCGCCTCATGGATCCGTCCCTGGAGGAGGTCGGCATCGGCCTCCGGGCCGCCGACGAGCCACTCGTCGGGCCCGAGGCGGGCGAGCCAGGTCTCGCCGTCGGTGCCGAGCGTGTTGATCGGCGTCTCGAGCGCGAGCCCGGCGAGTTTCGGCGCGGCGCCGTCGGCGAGCCGCACCCGCAGGGAGAAGCGCGCCTCGGCGCCCGCGGGCCGGACCGATACGCCCGAACCGGTGGTGGCAGGGCGGGACTGTGCGCCGAGCGGCAGGGCGCGGGCGGCGCGGTAGCGGGTCTCAAGCATGGATGCGCTCCCCCTGGACGTCGAAGAAGACCGGTTCGCAGACGGTGACGCGGGTGAACCCGTCCGGCGTGGTGACGTGGAGATGGCCGTTCATGCGCTCCCGGCCGCCCTCGACCAGGGCCAGCGCGATGGAGCGTCCGCAATTGGCGCTCCAGTAGCTCGACGTGACGTGGCCGAGCATGCGCATCGGGATCGGCTGGCCCGTATCGGCGACGATCTGCGCGCCCTCGTCGAGGACGAACGTCGGATCGTCGGTCATGAGCCCGACGAGCTGCTTGCGGTCGGAGGCCACCACGTCGGGGCGCGCCAGCGAGCGCTTGCCGACGAAGTCCCCCTTGGCCTTCGGGATCATGCCGGCCATGCCGACATCGTCCGGGGTCACCGTGCCGTCGGTCTCCTGGCCGACGATGATGTAGCCCTTCTCGGCGCGCAGCACGTGCATCGTCTCGGTGCCGTAGGGCGTGATGCCGTGGGCTTGGCCCGCCTCGAACACCGCCTCCCAGACCGCGCGGGCGTGGTCGGAGGGCACGTTGATCTCGAAGCCGAGTTCACCGGTGAACGAGACGCGGAACAGCCGGGTCGGCACGCCGCAGATCGTGCCCGTCCGCATCGCCATGTGCGGGAAGGCCTCCGGCGACAGGTCGATGTCGTCGACCAGCGGCGCGATCACGTCGCGGGCCTTCGGGCCCTGAAGCGCGATCACCGCCCATTGTTCGGTGGTCGAGGTCAGGAACACGTCGAGGTCGGGCCACTCGGTCTGGAGGTAGTCCTCCATGTGGGCCAGGACGCGGGCGGCACCGCCCGTCGTCGTGGTGACGTGGAAGCAGGCGTCCGAGACGCGGGCGACGACACCGTCGTCGAGGATGTAGCCGTCCTCCTTCAGCATCAGCCCGTAGCGGCAGCGGCCCGGGGCGAGCTTGGTCCAGGGGTTGATGTAGAGGCGGTTCATGAACTCGGCGGCGTCGCGGCCGACGATCTCGATCTTGCCCAGCGTCGAGGCGTCGAAGATGCCGACCCCCTCGCGCACCGCCTTGCACTCGCGGGCGACCGCGGCGTGCAGATCCTCGCCGGCCTTCGGGAAGTACCAGGCGCGCCGCCACAGGGCGACGTTCTCGAACAGGGCGCCGTGGGCCTCCGCCCATTCGTGGATCGGCGTGGTGCGGATCGGATCGAACAGGGCGTGGCGGGCGGGGCCCACCAGCGCGCCGAAGGTCACCGGCGTGTAGGGCGGCCGGAAGGTGGTGGTGCCGACCGCCGGCAGCGCCTTGTCGAGCTGCCCGGCGACGATGCCGAGCGCGTTCATGTTCGAGGTCTTGCCCTGGTCGGTCGCCATGCCGGTCGTGGTGTAGCGCTTGACGTGCTCGATCGACTGGAAGCCCTCGCGCACCGCGAGCTTGATGTCCTTGGCGGTGACGTCGTTCTGGTAATCGACGAAGGCGCGGACCTTGGCCGGGTTCGCATCCGTCGGCATGATCCGCACCGGCTGGAAGCCGGTCAGCGTCTGCGTCGCCTCGAAAGCTTGCCGCGCGTCCGAGCCCGCGGCGGCGGCACCGGCGGCGAAGCCATCCGCGAGGCAGGCGGCGAGGTCGTAGCGGCCCCGCGCCGCGCCGGCCGAACGCTCGGCCTGGGCCGAGACGCTCGGCACGAAGGCATCGATGGCATCGTCGTAGGCGAGCTTGCCGCGGGACTGCGAGAACAGGTGGACGGCGGGCGTCCAGCCGCCGGACATCCCGACGCAATCGCAAGGGAGAATGCGACGGCCGCCGCACCGGCCGTCGCTCCCGACAGGCGCCACGACGAGACCCGTGACGCGCTTCCGGCCCTTCGATCCGACCACGGTGTGGCCGGTCAGCACTTCGGCCCCGGCGGCGCGCAGGCGCGCCAGTTCCGGCCCGCAATCCGCTTCCAGGCGCAGATCGACGAGGGTGACGTCGAGGCCGGCGGCCCGCGCATCGAGCGCGGCCTGGTAGGCCGAGGCGCCGCTCGTGGCGAAGACGAGCTTGCGGCCCGGCGCCACGCCGTAGCGGTTGAGGAAGACCCGCACGCTCTCGGCGAGCAGGATGCCCGGCCGGTCGTTGTCGGCGAAGACCAGCGGGCGCTCATGGGCGCCGCCGGCGAGCACGACCTCGCCCGCCCGCACCTGCCACAGACGCTCGCGGGGCGCCGGACCCGCGGCGGACGACAGGTGGTCGGTGACGCGCTCGGTCATCGCCACGTGGTTGTGGTTATAGTAGCCGAAGGCGGTGGTGCGGGGCAGCAGGATGACGTTCTCGCAGGCATCGAGTTCGGCCAGCGTCTCGGCGAGCCAGTCCGCCGTGGAGCGCCCGTCGATCTGCGAGGTGGTGTCGTGCAGGAGCGCGCCGCCGGGCTCCGCGCCCTCGTCGGCGAGGATGACGCGCTTGCCGGTGCGCGCTGCTGCGAGCGCGGCGGACAGGCCCGCCGGGCCGGCGCCGACGATCAGCACGTCGCAATGGGCGTGGCGGTTGGCGTAGCGGTCGGGATCGGACTCGGTCGGCGCCTTGCCGAGACCGGCGGCGGCGCGGATGAAGGGCTCGTAGACCCGGTCCCAGAACGTCCGGGGCCACATGAAGGTCTTGTAGTAGAAGCCCGCCACGAAGACCGGCGAGAGCCAATCGTTGACCGCGCCGACATCGAATTCGAGCGACGGCCAGTGGTTCTGCGAGGTCGTGCGCAGCCCCGAGCGCGCCTCGACCACGGAGGCGCGGTTGTTCGGGTCGACCCGGCCGGGGCCGCGATCGACGGAGAGCAGCGCGCTCGGCTCGTCGGGGCCGTGGCTCAGGATGCCGCGGGGGCGGTGGTACTTGAACGAGCGCCCGACGAGGTGGATGCCGTTGGCCAGCAGCGCCGAGGCGACGGTGTCGCCGGCGAATCCGTGGACCGGCTTCCCGTTGAATTCGAAGACGATGGGGCGGGTGCGGTCGATGCGTCCGCCGCGGGACAATCTGAACGGCTGTGCCATCTCACGTCCTCGTCTCGCTCTTGGTTGCGGAATTGGTTCCGAGAATCGTTCCGGGTTTCACGCCGGATTTCGGCTGCTCGCCGATCGGATAGGTTTCGATGAAGCGGTCGCTGACCGTGTCGCGCCGGGCGTTGAACCAGCGGCCGCAGCCGTGGACGTGGCACCAGCGCTCGGCATGCACGCCCTTGGGGTTGGCGCGCACGAACAGGTGCTCGCTCCAGCCGCCGTCATCGACGCTCATCGGGTCGGCGGGGCGGGCGATGTGGGCTTGGCCACCGCACCGGAACTCGGTCTCGGGCCGTTTGCCGCAATGGGGACAGGCGATCAGCAGCATGGTTCGAGCTCCCGACGGATGCGGATCAGTGCGCGACGGCCGCGGCGGCGGCCTCGTCGATGAGGCGGCCGGTGCGGAACCGGTCGAGGGTGAAGGGGGCGTTGATCGCGTGCGGCGTGCCGGTCGCAAGGGTGTGGGCGAAGACGTGGCCCGAGCCCGGGGTCGCCTTGAAGCCGCCGGTGCCCCAGCCGCAATTGACGAACAGGTTCGGCACCGGGGTCTTGCCGATGATCGGCGAACGGTCCGGGGTCACGTCGACGATGCCGCCCCAGGAGCGCAGCATCCGCATCCGGGTGAATTGCGGGAACAGCTCGCAGATCGCGTCGAGCGTGTGGGTGGTGATGTGGAGGCCGCCCTGCTGGCTGTAGGAGGTGTACTGGTCGGTGCCCGCGCCGATCACCAGTTCGCCCTTGTCGGATTGCGACAGGTAGGCGTGGACCGCGTTCGACATCACCACGCAGGGGAAGCACGGCTTGACCGGCTCGGAGACCAGCGCCTGGAGCGGGTAGCTCTCCAGCGGCATCGACACGCCGGCCATCGCCATCAGGGTCGAGGTGTGGCCGGCGGCGACCACGCCGATCCGGCCGGCGCCGATGAAGCCGCGGGTCGTCTCGACGCCCACCGCCGCACCGGAGGCGTCGCGGCGGATGCCGGTGACCTCGCAGTTCTGGATGATGTCGACGCCGCGGGCGTCGGCGCCGCGGGCATAGCCCCAGGCCACCGCGTCGTGGCGGGCGGTGCCGGCCCGGCGCTGGAGCGCGCCGCCGAGGACCGGGTAGCGCAAGGAGCCCGAGATATCGAGCGGCGGGCAGAATGCCTTGCACTCTTCCTTCGAGAGCCACTCGTTGTCGATGCCGTTGAGGCGGTTGGCGTAGACGTGGCGCTTGAAGCTCTGGACGTCGTGGATGTTGTGCGCGAGCATCAACACGCCGCGCTGGGAGAACATGACGTTGTAGTTCAGCTCCTGGCTGAGCCCCTCCCAGAGCTTGAGCGCGTGCTCGTACATCGCCGCGCTCTCGTCGTAGAGGTAGTTGGAGCGGATGATCGTGGTGTTGCGGCCGGTATTGCCGCCGCCGATCCAGCCCTTCTCCAGCACCGCCACGTTGGTGATGCCGTGCACGGTGGCGAGATAATAGGCGGTCGCCAGCCCGTGCCCGCCGCCGCCGACGATGACGACGTCGTAGCGGGGCTTGGGCTCGGGGGCGCGCCACTGGCGGCCCCAGCCCGTATGGCCCCGCAGGGATTCGGAGAGTAGCGACGTGAGGGAGAAGCGGCGCATCGGTCGACCTCGCGGTGTTGACAGATCATGGTCCGCGCCCCGCGGCGGGGCTTGATCGACGGCGACCGCGAGTTTGGGATTCCCGACTTCGATCGATTTCCCGGCCTGTCTCACCGAAAGGCCGCCGCGCGGCGTCAACCGGCCCTGTTCGGTGGAATGCTTCGCGCAGCCGGTCGACCGACAAACCGGATGACGTGCCCGATCACGCGGCGGTGATCCGAGGGGCAAACAAGAATTATTCTATTGCCTTCGACGGCCGATCGGAGATTAAGTTCCGGTGTGGGCGTCGCCTTTGCGGAGGTGCCGCGTCCGATCGACCGTGCCGGGCACAGCCGGAGCGACCCCGAATCGCTTCCCCGCCGGCGCAGGATCGGACCGGCACGCGACTTGCCCACCAAGCCGCGGCACAGGCCGACAAACGGTGGTCGGGATGGAAATGACGATCGCGGCCGGGGCCACATGCCCGGCAGGTGTTGCTGCGGCGAGCGAGGCTGTGACCGGGAGAGCCATCTCCGTCGGTTTCATGCTGGTCGATCGCTTCTCGATGATCGCCTTCTCCTCGGCGATCGAGCCCCTGCGGCTCGCCAACCGCGCGGTCGGCCGCGATCTCTATCGCTTCTCGCTGTGGTCGGAGGACGGCACCAAATGCACCGCCTCGAACGGGATCGAGGTCAAGGTCGCGGGCCGCTTCTGCGATGCGCAGGACTTCGACATGCTGGTCGTGTGCGGCGGCATCGACATCCAGCACCCCGATCACCGCGCCCTCCATTCGGCCCTGCGCCGGTGCAGCGCCCGCGGGGCGGCGATCGGCGCGGTGTGCACGGGCACCTACGTGCTGGCCAAGGCCGGCCTCCTCGACGGATACCGGGCGACGATCCACTGGGAGAACCTGCCGGGCCTCGTCTCGGAGCATGACGGGCTGGAGATCGGCTCGGACCTGTTCGAGATCGACCGCAACCGCTTTACCTGCGCCGGCGGCACTGCGGCGGCCGACATGATGCTGTCGCTGATCATGCGCGACCACGGGCCGAGCGTGGCCTCGGAGGTTGCCGACCAGCTCATTCACCACCGCATCCGGGAATCCGGTGAGCGTCAGCGGATGGACCTGCGCATGCGCCTCGGGGTCTCGCACCCGAAGCTGCTGCGGGTGGTGGGGCTGATGGAAACCTCGCTCGCCGAGCCGCTCGGCAGCCAGGAGCTCGCCGACGCGGTACAGCTCTCGACCCGCCAGCTCGAGCGGCTGTTCCTGAAATATCTCGGCCGCTCACCGGCCAAGCACTATCTGCGCATCCGCCTGGAACACGCCCGCACCCTGATCCGCCAGACGGCGATGCCGCTGCTCTCGGTGGCGTTCGAGTGCGGCTTCACCTCGGCCTCGCACTTCTCGAAGGCCTATCTCGACTGCTTCGGCCAGCCGCCGAGCGCGGAGCGGAAGGCGATGCAGGGACACGCCGCCGCCCGCGTCTGAGACGGTTTCCGCTCGATTCGTTCGGACGACGCCTCGCGAGACGGGTGAGGAACCGATCCGATCAACGCGGCGCTGGACGATGCGGCACCCCGTTGAGCGTGGGTGGCCGTGTGCCGAGGCGGACCCACGACGAGATCGGACCCCGGGGGCGGGCTTGGAAAGCGAAAACGCCGGCTCCCAGGGGAAGCCGGCGCGCCGCTCACGAGAACAGCGATCCTAGAGCATCGTGCTGGAAATCAAATCCAGGACGATGCTCTAGCCTCTTGTTTTCGCATCGTCCCGAAAGTCGGAGGCCACCTTTCGGGATGATACTCTAGAAATAGTAGCCGATATTCATGATGAACCGCGACTTCCAGCGGTTCTCGCCGCCCTGGGCGAGGCCGTCGTTGAATTCGCCGACGCCGACATAGGGGTCGTTCCGGCCGATGGCGGCCTCGGTGTAGATGATCAGGTTCGGATCGGCGGTCAGGGTCCAGGCGCCGCCGAGCGTGAAGCGCTCGCTGGCCCGGAAGTTTGCCTTGTCCTTGTAGAAGGCACTGAAGCCGGCGAAGGGCACCACCGTGAACGGGCCGATCGGGTCGGGCACCTTGTAGGTCACCTCCGCCGAGACGAAGTTGCCGCGCGCCGCGAGATTGTACGAGAAGTCGAAGCCGCCGACCGTGACGAGATCGTTGCGGAAGGGGTTTTTCGGGTCGATGTCCTGGCGGACATAGATCGCCTTGAAGCCCCAGGGGCCGTAGGTGCCGAGCGCGTGCAGACCTTCGAGCTGCTTGGTGCCGGTCTGGCGCGTATCGAAATTGTAGATGTCCGAGTGCCAGATCGAGGCGCCGAAGGCGAGCGAGGCGGTGTCGTTCTTGAGGACGAAGTACTCCGCCCGGCCGATGAACATGTTCTGTTCGGCGTTGTTGGTTCCGAACGTGACGTAGGGGTCGGCCCGGACGATCGCGGTGGCGTAGCGCGCGCTGTCCGGGCTCAGGCCGAAGGCGTTGGGGGCGGAGCCCGGATAGAACCCAACCTGATAGTTGAGGTCCGGCTCGACATGCGAGAACTTGACGCCGAGATTGTACACTTCCTCCAGGCCCATGGTGAAGCCGAGTGTTTCGAGGAAGCTCGTCCCGAAATACGGGGTCAAGCCGAAGGGAGCTTGGTTGATGCCGGCGGTGATGCTGTCTTCCGGCGTGAACTTATAGCCGACATAGGCCCACATCGGGTAGCTCACCTCGCCCGGATTGCCGCGATAGCCGCTGCGAGGGCCGTAGATCGAGCTGCCGCCGTAGAACCGGTACTGGGCCGAGCCGAAGATCGTATCGGAATCGTAGGTGGCCTTGAGCGCGAGGGTATCGAAGTCGAAATTCTCCCGCGCCTTGCGCACGCCGCCGCGGCTGGCATCGTCGAAGCGCCAGTCGTAGCGGGCGCGGATGGCACCGCCGAAGGTGAAGGTCCCCGAGTCGGTCTTGCCCTTCGGCGGCCCCAGATCGAAATTGCTGCGGGATTCGGGCGTGTAGCGCGGATCGGCGACGGCAACCGGCTGCTCGCTGTTGGCCTGACTGGGCTCGGCATTGACCTCGACCGGGCCCTGCGCCTGCGCCGCGGCTGTCGATGGGCACAGCATGACCCCTGCGGCACATGCCACGAGGGCAGCCGCCAAACCGTTCGCCGTCATATCCCCCAACCCCCTTGAATGAAGACCCAGGTCGCCTTCCGAGCTGTTTCCCGTCGTTTTTCTTATGTCTCGGACCGGGCCGTCACTTCAGCCAGCCATCGACCGTCGCGCGATTCTGCGCGATCCACTTCGCGGCGGTCGCCTCGGGCTTGGCGCCCTTTTCCTCGTTCTCCGCCATCACGGCTTCTTCGTCCTCGATGGTGAGCTTGAACTTCTGGAGGATCGCGTAGACCTCGGGCATGTCCTCTTTCAGCCCCTTGCGGGCCAGCGTGTTCACGCTCTCGGCCTCGCCGAAGCTCTTCTTCGGGTCGGCGAGGTATTTCAGGTCGTAGCGCGCGAACATCCAGTGCGGCGTCCAGGCCGTGACGACCACGTCCTTCTTCTGCCGCACCGCGTCCTTCAGCGCGCTGGTCATCGTGGCGTCGCTGCCGTCGAGCAGCTTGACCTTGAGGCCGTAGGCCTTGATCGCCGCCTCGGAACTCTTCATCACGCCGGCGCCGGGATCGATGCCGATCACCTTGCCGTCGACCTCGGAGGCCTTGGTCGCCAGATCCTCGATCGAGTTGAGGGACGACGTGGCGGGCACGGCCCAGCCGATCCGGGCCCCCGTGACGTTCGGGCCGATCAGGTCGATGCGGTTCTTCAGTTTTTCGTAATAGGCGCCCTGCGTGACGGGGAGCCAGGCCGCGACGCTCGCATCCGCGTCGCCGGTCGCCACGGATTGCCACATGGCGGCCGCGGCGAGCGGAATCGTCTTCACTTGGTAGCCTTTTTCCTCAAGGGCGAGCTTGAGGATGTTGGTGGCGACCACGGCGTCGGCCCATTCCACGTAGGCGAGCCGGACCTGCTTGTCCGCCGCCTCGGCCGGCGGTGCGATCAGCGCAAGGCAGGCCATCACCCCAAGTATCGGAGCGCGCATGAAGTGAACCTTTCGGGCTTTTCGAGAGGTGAAGTCCGGTCCTGGACCGAGACCGAGCTTGGTCCGGGAAATCTTGATCTTTGAGAGATCCGGCCGGTCAGTGTTCAAGTCGCAATATGTCATATGTTATTCTAATGGAAGGCGAACGCAAGCGGATTCGGTTTGCCGACCGGAGATCGAGGGCTCAGGCCACACCGTGCGGACGAGCCCGGGCGGCGAGGGCCTGCGTCACGCGGTCGAGGATCACCGCCACGATCACGATGCCGATGCCCGCCTCGAAGCCGGCGCCCGCCTCGAGCCGCTGGATCGACTGCCAGACCGCGCGGCCCAATCCGCCGGCGCCGATCATCGCCGCGATGACGACCATGGAGAGGGCGAGCATCATGGTCTGGTTGACGCCGGCCATGATGGTCGGCAGCGCGAGCGGCAACTGCACCTTGAACAACTTCTGGGTCGCCGAGCTGCCGAAGGCGTCGGAGGCCTCGACGAGTTCGCCCGGCACGTTGCGGATGCCGAGCGCCGTCAGCCGGATGACCGGAGGCACCGAGAAGACGATGGTGGCAAAGCAGGCCGAGACCGCGCCGAGCCCGAAGAAGGGCAGCGCCGGGATCAGGTAGACGAAGCTCGGCAGCGTCTGCATCATGTCGAGGATCGGCGAGAAGGTCCGCCACGCCCGTCGGCTGAGCGCGAACCAGATCCCGACGGGAACGCCGATCACGAGCGCCGCGGCGGTGGCGATGGTGACGAGGACCAGGGTCTCGACCGTCGCCTGCCAGAGCCGCAGGTTCCACAGGAACAGCAGGCCGACGAGGGTCAGGAGCCCGATCTTGCGACCGCCGGCCCGGTAAGCCGCGAAGGCCGCGACCGCGATGCAGAGCCATGGCGGGATCGCGACGAGGGCGGTGGTCAGCGTTTCGATCCAGTCGGAGACGGTGCGGCTGACGGCTCGGGTCAGCCAACTGCCATGCTCGGTGAGCCAGTCGAGGCCGTTGTCGCTGAGCGTGTCGAGGGGGAATTTGGGGACGTTCCACTCCATGTCGGGGCTCCTGACGGCTTTGAGGGGATCGGGGCACCGGCATGCGGCTGACCGTGCGTGCCGGGCCGCGCGGCGAGCGCCTGCACGACGTCACGGCTCATGATGGCGCCGATCAGGCGTCCGTTCCGGCCCACGACCGCGACGGATTCCTCGGCGGCGACCGTCGCGAGGAGGCTGTCCAGCCGGCTGTCCGCCTCGACGACGGACTGTCCGAGATCGAGCAGGCTGGAGAGGGTCTCGGTCGGCCGGGCGGAGGCGAGCCTCTCGGCGAAGATGCGGCCGACCAGCCGTCCGTCCCCGTCGGCGACGAGCCAAACCCGGTTGCTTGTGCGGCCACCTGCCCCGCCGAGCGCGGCCCGCGCCTCGGCCACCGTCTGCGTGGGGGCGAGCACGGGGGCGGAGCGATCCGCGACCTGCTCCGCCCGCAGCACGGCGGCCAGATCGATATGCTCGACGAAGCGCTCGACATAGTCGGTCGCGGGGCGGGCCACGATGTCCTCGGGCTGCCCGATCTGCACCACCTCGCCATCCTTCATCAGGACGATGCGGCCGCCGAGCGCGATGGCCTCGTCGAGGTCGTGGGAGACGAAGACGATGGTCTTCTTGAGCTTGCGCTGGAGGTCGCGCAGCTCCGCCTGCATGTCGCGGCGGATCAGGGGGTCGAGGGCGCTGAAGGCCTCGTCCATGAGCAGGATGTCGGCATCGGCGGCCAACGCCCGCGCGAGGCCCGCCCGCTGCTGCATGCCGCCCGACAATTCATGGGGATACTTCGTCTCCCAGCCCTTCAGGCCAACGAGTTCGATGGCCTGCATCGACCGCTCGGTCCGCTCCTTGGCCGGGAGCTGCTTGATCTCGAGGCCGAACCCGACATTGCCGAGGATGGTCCGGTTGGGCAGCAGCGCAAAGTGCTGGAAGACCATGCCGAAGGTCTTCTGGCGGAAGGCGAGCAAGTCCTTGCGGCCGAGCCGGGTCACGTCCACCCCGTCCACGACGATCCGGCCGCAGGACGGCTCCACGAGACGGTTCATGCAGCGCAGGAGCGTCGACTTGCCGGAGCCGGACAGGCCCATCAGGACGAGGATCTCGCCCTCTTCGATGTCGAACGAGATATCGCGCAATCCGACGACCGCACCGCAGGCGGCGGCGATGTCGCTCTTGCGCTTTCCCTGGGCGATCAGATCGAGCGCCTTGAGGGAGTTCGAGCCGAATATCTTGCTGATACCTTCAAGATTGATCCGGCCCATGGGGTGATATCTTTCGATATAAGCCGATATTGTTCACGGCAGAATTTTCTGACAAGCTTATCTTCGACGATGTAAGAGTATTTCCGGCCCTTCGAGGGGGCTTGTCGTATTGCGACGCTTTATTGGCAGCGACCGACGTTCCGGAATTTTAACGCCTCGGCGACCGATCTATGTTGGTCGGTGCTGCGTTTCCGGGCAGATGTGTTCAATAAAGTTGCAAGATATGTGCGGGCCTTGTGCAGAAGGCCCGTGGTTCCCGGCCGGCCGATGCGAGTCCCTGCCGGGGCCGCGCTGTACTCTGGTCGATGCCGTCATCCGGCGCTTCGCCGAGCCCGCGTGCGGTTCGCGGCCGCCGATCCGGCGCCGAACACCGCTCTGCCCACTTGCACCGAATGCGAATTCAGGCTGCAGCGCGCTTAAAACGTGGGCATGAAAGATAAAAACTTACGCAGCCCAAGAATGGTCTCGGCTTGACCAAGAAAACGCCGGGCCTAAAACCATCATCGAGTTGACCGCTAGGGTTCCAGCATCTCTTTGATGTGTTCGGTCCGAGAGCGGTTGCCGCGGCGGGAGACATCCGCCCGGATGCACGGCGGGATAAAAGCCCGGGAGACCTCACTAGCCAGAGATTGGCAAGGGAAGGTCTTGTACAATCTCTTTCTATACGGGAAGGGACGTATGCCCGGCAGAGCCTCCAAGACAGACTTTTCGACATTTTCGGCGGATGCACGCCTGCGTGCCGTCCGACCCGCGCCGCCGACCGGCCTTCGGCCTGCCTCGGCCGCGCTCGGCGAAGGCTTCCCCAGCATCGTCCCATAGGCCGCGCCGGTGCGCGGGCGCTGCGAGCGTCTCGCGCCTGCGGTCTTCCCGATCCGCGCCCTCTTCCCGGTTCCCTTCCTGACCCCCTGGCCCGGCGCTCGTGCTCCGGGTCCCCGACGATGGGCTTTCCCGCCTGCCGCCGCCTTTCCGCGCGCTCGAAATCCGCGAGCGCCCGACAGCCGAACCGAACGTCGCACGCTGTGTCCGGCCATTCGGCCACCCCATGAGACGAGACATGCGCATCCCGAGTCTGATCAATCCTCGTCTGATCACCGATGGTCTCACGGGCGTCCGGCGCGGCCTGTCTGCAATGACCCTCGCGCTCGGCCTCCTCGCCGCGCCGGTGGCACAGGCCGCCGAGCCGCTGCGCATCGGCTACAGCGACTGGCCGGGCTGGGTGGCGTGGCAGGTCGCCATCGAGAAGGGCTGGCTCAAGGAGGCCGGCATCGACGCCAAGTTCGAGTGGTTCGACTACTCCGCCTCGATGGACGCGTTCTCGGCGGGCAAGCTCGACGCGGTGACCTGCACCAACGGCGACGCCCTCGTCATGAGCGGCAACGGCGCCCGCAACGTCATGATCATGCTCACCGACTTCTCCAACGGCAACGACATCATCGTCGGCAAGCCGGGGGTGAAGTCGCTGGCCGATCTCAAGGGCAAGAAGGTCGGGCTCGAAGTCGGCCTCGTCGAGCATCTCCTCCTCATCGACGGCCTGCAGAAGGCCGGGATCAAGGAGGGCGACGTGACGCTGATCAACGCCAAGACCAACGAGACGCCGCAGATCCTCGCCTCCGGCGACGTCGCCGCCATCGGCGCGTGGCAGCCCATCGCCGGCCAGGCGATGCGCGGCGCGGCGGGTGCCCGCCCGCTCTACAGCTCCGCCGACCGGCCGGGCCTGATCTACGATGTGGTGACCGTGACGCCCGCGAGCCTCGCCGCGCGGCGGCCCGACTGGATCAAGCTCGTCGGCCTGTGGGACCGCGTCGTCGGCTACATCACGGACCCGAAGACGCAAGGGGACGCGGTCGCCATCATGGCGGCCAAGGTCGGGGTCGAGCCCGCCGTCTTCACCCGCTTCCTCAAGGGCACCAAGCTGCTGACGCTGGCCGAGGGCCGCGCGGTGATGAAGGATGCCGACGGGTTCGGCTCGCTCTACGGCTCGAGCCGGCACGCGGATGCCTTCAACGTCAAGTTCGAGGTCTACAAGACCCCGCAGGACGTGAAGGCCGCCATCGATCCCGCCCTCACCGACGGCAAGTGAGGCGCGCCCCGATGCGTGCCCAACCGCTTCCGCCCCGGTCCGACGGGGACGCCGCTCCGGCGCTCGCCCCGCTCCCGCCGGTGGCGGGGGCGGCCCCTGTCGCCGGCCGGGCGCGACGGTCGTGGATCGGCGTGGCGCGGCCCCTCACGCGGCGGCGCCACCTGACGCTGACGCTGCTCTCCTTCCTGCTGCCGCTCGGCCTGTGGGCGGCATTCTCCTACCTGCCCTTCCTCTGGCATCCGCTGGTCGAGGTGACGAACCCCGGTGATGTGGCCTGGATGGAGCCCGGCATGCGGGTGCCGCGGGCGGCCTTCGCCGAGGAGGTCGCGACCGCCCGCGACGCCGGCACCGCCCTGCCCGAGGGGCGCTCCGCCAACCCGGTCTACCTGCCCGCGCCGCACGCCGTAGCGGCGGCCTTCTGGACCGCGCTCACCGCGCCGCCGCCCCAGCGCGACGCGATCTGGCTTCCGGCGAGCCTGTGGCACTCGATCCAGATCATCTTCTGGGGCTTCACGATCTCCTCCCTCGTCGGCGTGCCGCTGGGCATCCTGTGCGGGGCGCAACCGACGATCGCCCGGCTGACCGAGCCCGTGATCGAGTTCGTGCGCTACCTCCCCGCCCCCGCCTTCGGCGCGCTGATGGTCGCCATCCTCGGGATCTACGATGGGCCGAAGATCGCCATCATCGTCATCGGCACGTTCTTCCAGCAGGTGCTCGTCATCGCCAACACCACGCGCCGGGTCGATCCGCTGCTGGTCGAGGCCGCACTCACCATGGGCTCGCGCAACCTGCGCCTGATCCGCCGGGTGATCGTGCCGGCGGTGCTGCCGCAGATCTACCGCGACCAGCGCATCCTGCTCGGCTGGGCCTGGACCTACCTGATCGTCGCCGAGCTGATCGGCACCTCGTCCGGCATCACCTTCTTCATCACACAGCAGGCGCGCTACCAGCATTTCGACAACGTCTACGCGGCGATCCTCGTGATCGGCCTTATCGGTGTCGCCACCGACATCGCCCTGGCGCTGATCGGCCGCCGCCTGTTCCCCTACGCGAGGGCCGGGACATGAGCGGCGCTCCGATCCCGCTGACCGCGGAGCCCTGCGACTACCGCACCCAGTGCGAGCCGGTCCGCGCCCGCTTCGACCGGCTGAAGGCCCGCGACGTCGCCCTGCGGGTGGAGGGGCTCGGCAAGGTGTTCCGCAACGCCGACGGCGCGGAGACCGTCGCCTTGCGCGGCATCGATCTCGTTACCCACCGCCGCGAGTTCCTCTGCGTCGTCGGGCCGTCGGGCTGCGGCAAGTCCACCTTCGTGCGCATCCTCGCGGGCCTCGAGACCAAGAGTTCCGGCTGCGTCAGCGTCGAGGGCCGCGCGGTCTCCGGCCCCGGCGCCGACCGGGGCATGGTGTTCCAGGGCTACACCCTGTTCCCCTGGCTCACCGTCAAGCGCAACGTCGCGTTCGGGCTCGAAGAGAACGGCGAGTCGCGCCACGTGGCCGAGCGCGAGGCGGCGCAATGGCTCGCCCTGATCGGGCTGGAGCGCTTCGCCGACGCCTACCCGCACCAGCTCTCGGGGGGCATGAAGCAGCGCGTGGCGATCGCCCGTGCGCTGGCGATGCGCCCGCGCATCCTGCTGATGGACGAGCCGTTCTCGGCGCTCGACACCCAGTCGCGGGCGCGGATGCAGGCCTACCTGATCGAGATCTGGCGCAAGATCGACATCACCATCGTCTTCATCACCCACGACCTCGACGAGGCCGTGCATCTGGCCGACCGCATCCTCGTCCTGAAGGCCCATCCCGGCGAGGTCGAGGAGCTGATCGAGGTGCCGGTGCCCCGGCCGCGCCATCCCGGCCAGAGCCTGACGCCGGAATTCCGCGCCACCCGCGCCCGGCTCGACGCGCTGATCCACCCCGGCGAGGCGGAGGCCGACGGTCCGGCCGATCTCGGTGGCCTCGATATGGTCACCCGGATGGCGAGCGTGGGGGACGAGGTCGAATGAGCGCCCTCCCGAGCCTTCCCTTGCTCTGGTCCGAGCGCAGCTGGGAGGAGATCCCCGGTGATCTCCAAGCGGCCGCGGGGGCCGCGCTCCTGCCCGTCGGCGCCACCGAGCAGCACGGGCCGCATCTCGGCTGCGGCATGGATTTCGTGCTGGCCGACGCCCTCTGCCGCGCGGTCTCGGCCCGCACCCGCGTGCCGATGCTGCCGGCCCTTCCCTACGGCTGCTCGCTCGGCCATTCGCGGCGCTGGCCCGGCACCATCGCCCTCGATCCGCTGCTGATGACCGACCTCGTCCGGCAGATCGGCGCCCAGGCCTACCATTCGGGCGTGCGCCGCCTGTTCCTCGTCAACGGGCACGTCACCAATGCCGCGCCCCTGCGCTGCGCGCTCGAATTGCTGCGGGCGGCCCACGACGACCTGATGCTGGCGCTCGTCAACACCGCGACCGTCAGCGCGCGGGTGCGCGCGGCCCATTTCAGGGATGCCGAGGACTGGCACGCCAACCGCGCCGAGACCGGCCTGATGCAGGCGCTCGCTCCCGCCCTCGTGCGGGAGGACCGCATCGTCGATGCCGACGACCCGGACCGCACCGAGGGGCTCGTCTTCGCCCATCCGGTCAACCGCACCAGCCGCAACGGCGTCACCGGCCGGCCCTCGGAAGCGAGCCCGGCGGAGGGCGCCGAACTGTTCGCCTGGATGGTCGAGGACCTGACCGCCCTCGTCCGGCGCGGGCTCACCGAGACCCCGCCCCTCCCCCATTCCTACGACGGCCCGGCCGTCGTCACCGAAGGAGCCTGACACCCATGGGCCATGCGAACGAGGTCGATCCGCAGATCCGCGCCGTGCAGGAGGATCTGCGGGCCAAGGGCGTGAAATACGTCATCGGCGCCTATGTCGACATCCACGGCGCGCAGAAGGCCAAGGTGGTGCCGATCGACCACCTGCCGCAGATGGCGGCGGGCTCCGAGCGCTACACCGGCTACGCCCTCGACGGCCTGGGACAGGCCCCGAACGAGGACGAACTCGCCTCGGTCCCGGATTTCTCGCAGGTCATCCAGCTGCCCTGGGAGAGCAAGCTCGCCTGGGCGCCGGCCGACCTCACCTTCCAGGGCAAGCCCTACCCGCTCTCGACCCGCGTCGCCCTCAAGAACGTGCTGGCCCAGGCCGAGGCGATGGGCTTCGGCTTCAACCTCGGCATCGAGTGCGAGATCTTCCTGCTGCGCCAGGCCGCCGACGGCTCGCTGCACACGCCGGTGGCGGACGACAAGCTGGTGAAGCCCTGCTACGACGTGCGCGGCTTCATCGACAACTTCTCCTGGCTCGACAAGGTCGCGACCACGATCAACGATCTCGGCTGGGACCTGTATTCGTTCGACCACGAGGATGCGAACGGACAGTTCGAGTTCGACTTCCAGTACGCCGACGCGCTGACCATGTGCGACCGGCTGACCTTCTTCCGCATGATGACGAAGCATTACGCGAAGGAGGAGGGGCTCATCGCCACGATGATGCCCAAGCCCTTCGCCGACCGCACCGGCAACGGTGCGCATTTCAACATGTCGCTCTCCGACCGCGAGACCGGCCGCAACCTGTTCGCCTGCGCTGCCAGTGAGGATCCCCGCGGGCTGGGCCTCACCGAGACCGGCTACCACTTCATCGGCGGCGTGCTGCGCCACGGCCGGGCGCTGTGCGCGGCCTTCGCGCCGACGGTCAACAGCTACAAGCGCCTCGTGCGCCAGGGCGCGATGGCCGGCTTCTCCTGGGCGCCGGTGTTCAACTCCTACGGTTCGAACAACCGCACCAACTCCGTGCGCGTGCCGGCCGGCGGCGGGCGCTGCGAGAGCCGCAACGCCGATGGGGCGGTCAACCCCTACCTCGCCGCCGCCCTGGTGCTGGCGGCCGGGCTGGAGGGCGTGCGCGAGCGGATCGACCCCGGCCAGCCCAACGAGGACAACCTCTACGAACTGAGCGACGGCGAGCGCCGGGCGCGCGGGATCGCGTTCCTGCCCCAGACCTTGCAGGAGGCGGTCGATGCCTTCGCCGCCGATCCCCTGGTCGAGGCGACGCTGGGCACGGGGCTGCGCGATGAGTTCATCCGCACCAAGCGCGAGGAGTGGAACGCCTACCATCTCACGGTGAGCCCGTGGGAGATCGAGCGCTACAGCCATCTGTTCTAGGAGAGTTTGCGATGAAGACCGTCATCAGCTTCGCGAACTCTTCCGCCGAACCCTCGACCTACCGGCCGGCGCCCGAGCGCATCCTGGCCGGAGACCCGGTCCAGACCGCGACCCTCCACTTCACCAGTGCCGACGGGCGCTTCTCCGCCGGCACCTGGGCGGCGGAGCGGGGCACGTGGCGGGTCGTCTTCACCGAGAGCGAGTTCTGCCACCTGCTCGAAGGGGTGATCGTCGTCACCGACGAGGCCGGCACGCGGACGACCTTCCGCGCCGGCGACGCCTTCGTCTCGCCTGCCGGCTTCACCGGCACCTGGGAGATCGTCGAGCCGGCCCGCAAGCTTTTCGCCTTCTACGAGTAGTCCAACCCCAAATTGGCCTGCCGGGACGGCCCGGCCGCGACAGGGCTCTTGGACCGGGACGACCCGGCCCTGATCGGAGACATGCGCAATGTCGGACGAAGCGGGCATCATCGCCGAGAACCGCCGCCGCTACGAGGAACTGAAGCGGGCGGGTCAGGGCCACGCCCCGCGCGCCCTGCCCGGCCCGAGCCCGCGCGGCGGCGTGCCGCTCGACGAGGCCGCGGTGCTTCACCGCGAGACCATCCCCGGCGGCTGGTACTGGACCACGGCGCTGCGGGCCGGCGAGGCGCTCCGGCTCAGCCTCGACCACGGCCCGTCGAGCGTCGCACTGGTGGCGTGGTCGGCCGCCGATCCGAGCGAGCGGCTGAACACCGCCGACACCGTGAAGGTGCAGTGGACGGCTGCCCTGCGAAAGGGCCGGGTCCTGTTCTCCGACATGGGCCGCGTGATGTTTTCGATGACCGAGGATTCGTGCGGCGCGCACGACGCCCTCGTCGGCGGCTCCGACGCCGCCTCGAACGCGGCGCGCTATGCGGGTGGTCCGCACCGCAACACCCGCGACAACCTCGTGCTGGCCGCCCTCAAGAGCGGATTGGAGCGGCGCGACATCCCTCCTTGCGTCGCATTCTTCGCCCCCGTCGTGGTCGGGCCGGAAGGCCGCTTCGCCTGGAACGCCGCCGGCCGCGCGGCGGGCGATTTCGTCGATCTGCGCGCCGAGATGGACCTGACCGTCGCGCTCTCGAACTGCCCCCATCCCCTCGATCCGGCGCCCGACTACGCGCCGAACCCGGTGGCGGTGACCCGTTTCCGCGCCCCACCCCCGGCAATGGACGACCTCTGCCGCACCGCCACGATCGAGGCCGTGCGCGGCTTCGAGAACAACGCCGCCGCCGGCTTCTGAGGGGAGCGACACCCATGACCGACACCGTGACCACGCTCTTCGACCAAGTCGTTCTGGATCAAGTCGCTCTGGATCAAGCCGTTCTGGATCAAGTCGTGCCCGCACAGGCGCCGTTCTCGACCCTGGTGCGGGCCGGCCAGACCCTCCGCATCGAGGACATCGAGGGCTGCCAAGCCGTCGATACCCTGTTCTACCGCGCCGACGACCTGGGCGAGCGCTACTCCTCCCAGGATACGGTGCGGGCGCAGGGCGCGGCCTACGTCACCACCGGCACGCGGGTGATGTCGAACGAGGGCCGGGTGATGCTCACCGTCACCGCCGATTCCTGCGGGCGCCACGACACCTCGGCCGGGGCCTGCTCCTGCGAGAGCAACACCGTCCGCTTCGGCCACGCCACCAAGTATCTCCACGCCTGCCGCGAGAACTTCGCGCTGGAGGTGGCGAAGTACGGCCTGTCGAAGCGCGACATCGTGCCGAACATCAACTTCTTCATGAACGTGCCGATCGAGCAGGACGGGGGGCTCGCCATCGTCGACGGCGTCTCCTCGCCCGGCGACTATGTCGAGCTCCGGGCCGAGATGGACGTGATCTGCGTGATCTCGAACTGCCCGCAGATCAACAACCCCTGCAACGGCTTCAACCCCACGCCGATCCGCGTGACCGTCCGCGGCGAGGGCTGACGATGTTCGCCAAGGTTCTGGTCGCCAATCGCGGCGAGATCGCCGCCCGCGTCGTGCGCACATTGCGGCGCATGGGCATCGCCTCGGTCGCCGTCTACTCGGACGCCGACCGCTTCACCCCGGGTGTGCTCGCCGCCGACGAGGCCGTGCGCCTCGGCCCCGCGCCGGCCGCGCAGAGCTATCTCGACGTCGAGGCCGTCATCGCCGCCTGCCGGGCCACGGGCGCCGAGGCCGTCCATCCCGGCTACGGCTTCCTGTCGGAGAACGTCGGCTTCGCCGAGCGGCTGGCGGCCGAGGGCATCCGCTTCATCGGCCCGCGCCCGGAGCACCTGCGCGCCTTCGGCCTCAAGCACACGGCCCGCGATCTCGCCAAAGCCACCGGCGTCCCGCTCCTGCCCGGCACCGACCTGCTGCCCGATGTCGAGACGGCGCTGAGTGCGGCCGAGACGATCGGCTATCCCGTGATGCTCAAGAGCACGGCGGGCGGCGGCGGCATCGGGATGCAGCTCTGCCATTCGGCGCAAGAGTTGGCCGAGCGCTTCGCCGCGGTGGAGCGCACGGCCCGGGCCAGCTTCGGCGATGCCCGCGTCTATCTCGAGCGCTTCGTGGCGCAGGCCCGCCATGTCGAGGTGCAGATCTTCGGCGACGGGCGCGGCCGCGTCGTGGCGCTCGGCGAACGCGACTGCTCGCTCCAGCGCCGGAACCAGAAGGTGATCGAGGAGACCCCGGCCCCCGGCCTTTCCGACGCCGTGCGCGCCCGGCTCCACGCCGCGGCGGTGGCGTTGGGGGAGAGCGTCGCCTACGCCTCGGCCGGCACCGTCGAGTTCATCTACGATCCGGATCGGGAGGACTTCTCGTTCCTCGAAGTGAACACGCGGCTCCAAGTGGAACATCCGGTGACGGAGGCGGTGTTCGGCATCGACCTCGTGGAATGGATGGTGCGCCAGGCCGCGGGCGAGGACCCGATCGCCACCGCCGGCCTGCTCGTGGCGAAAGGCGCCGCGATCGAGGCCCGTCTCTACGCCGAGATCCCGCACGCGAACTTCTCGCCGAGCGCCGGCCTGCTGACCGAGGTGCGCTTCCCCGACACCGCTCGCATCGACGGCTGGATCGCCACTGGCACCGAGGTGACCCCGTTCTACGACCCGATGCTGGCCAAGATCATCGTCACCGGGCCCGACCGGCCGGCGGCTCTGGCGGCGCTCCGGCAGGCGCTGGCCGACACCGCCATCTCCGGCATCGAGACCAACCTCGATTACCTGCGCACCATCGCGGCCTCCGACCTCTTCGCGAGCGGGCGGGTCGCGACCACGGCCCTGCGCGACCTCGCCTATGCTCCCAAAAGCATTGAGGTGCTGCTGCCGGGGCCCCAATCGAGCCTGCAGGAGTTGCCCGGCCGGCTCGGTCTGTGGGAGGTCGGCGTGCCGCCGAGCGGGCCGATGGACGCCCGCTCCTTCGCCCACGCCAACGCCCTCGTCGGTAACGGGCAAGACACCTGCGCCCTCGAACTCACCGTCTCGGGCCCGACCCTGCGCTTCCATACGGATGCCCGGGTGGCGCTCGCGGGCGCCGCGATGCGGCTCACCCTCAATGGTGAGTCGCGTCCGCACGGCGAGGCCTTTTCGATAACGGCGGGGCAGACGCTTGCCGTCGGCGCGATCGAGGGGCCGGGCCAGCGCGCCTATCTGGCGCTGCGCGGCGGCCTCGCGGCGCCCGTGGTGCTCGGCTCGCGCGCGACCTTCGCGCTCGGTGCCTTCGGCGGTCACGCCACCGGCGTGCTGAAGGCCGGCGATGTGCTCCATCTCGGCGACGCGCCGGAGGTCGCGGCCTCCGCGCCGGAGCCCGCGCCGCTGGCGCAGGACTGGGAGATCGGCGTCGTCTACGGCCCGCACGGGGCGCCGGACTTCTTCCAGGAGGCCGACATCGCCGACCTGTTCGCGGCGTCCTACGAGGTCCACTTCAACTCGGCCCGCACCGGTGTGCGCCTGATCGGCCCGACGCCGCGCTGGGCCCGCAGCGACGGCGGCGAGGCGGGCCTGCATCCCTCGAACCTGCACGACAACGCCTACGCCGTCGGCGCCATCGACTTCACCGGCGACATGCCGATCCTGCTCGGCCCCGACGGCCCGAGTCTGGGCGGTTTCGTCTGCCCCGGCGTCATCGCCCGCGACGAACTCTGGAAGATGGGCCAGCTCCGGCCCGGCGACACCGTGCGCTTCCGGCCCCTGGCCCGGCCGGAGGACGAGATGGCGGCACCCGCCGTGATCCGGGGCGCGGGCTCCGTTCCCGGCTCGCCCGTCCTCGCCCGCGACGAGACCGGCCCGGTCCCCGTCGCCTACCGCCGCCAGGGCGACGACAATCTCCTCGTCGAGTACGGCCCGATGGCCCTCGATATCGGGTTGCGGCTGCGGGTCCATCTCCTGGCCGAGGCGGTGCGCGCCGCCCGGCTCCCCGGCCTCGCCGACCTCACGCCGGGCATCCGCTCGCTGCAGATCCATTACGACGGCACGGCGCTGCCGCGCCCCCGCCTCCTCGGGCTGTTGCGCGAGATCGAAGCCGACCTGCCGGCCGCCGAGGATGTCAGCGTCCCGAGCCGGATCGTCCACCTGCCGCTTTCGTGGAACGACCCGCAGGCGGCGCTCGCCATGCGCAAGTATCAGGAGCTGGTGCGCCCCAACGCGCCCTGGTGCCCCTCGAACATCGAGTTCATCCGCCGCATCAACGGCCTGCCCGACGAGGCGGCGGTGCGCCGCATCATCTTCGACGCGAGCTACCTCGTGATGGGGCTGGGCGACGTCTATCTCGGCGCGCCGGTGGCGACCCCGGTCGATCCGCGCCACCGCCTCGTCACGACGAAGTACAACCCGGCCCGCACCTGGACGCCGGAGAACGCGGTCGGCATCGGCGGCGCCTACATGTGCATCTACGGCATGGAGGGGCCGGGCGGGTACCAGCTGTTCGGGCGCACGATCCAGATCTGGAACACGTGGCGGACCACCCGCGAATTCGTGCCGGGCCATCCCTGGCTGCTGCGGCCCTTCGACCGGATCCGCTTCCATCCCGTCTCCCACGACGAACTCACCGAGGCCCGCGCCGCCTTTCCGCACGGGGCCTATCCGATCCGGATCGAGGAGGGCCGCTTCTCCTACGCCGAGCACCGGGCGATGCTGGCGGGCAACGCCGCCGAGATCGCGCAGGCGGGCGCGCGCCAGAGGGCGGCCTTCGCCGCCGAGCGCGAGCGCTGGAAGGCGGAAGGGCTCGACAGCTTCGTCGCCGACGAGGCGGTCGCCGCGGAGGCCGCCGCGATCCCGCCCGGCTGCGAGGGCGTGCCGACCACGGTGCCGGGCAATGTCTGGAAGGTCTTGGTCGGCGAGGGCGAGATCGTGGCCGCGGGGCAGACGGTGGCGATCCTCGAATCGATGAAGATGGAGGTGGCGGTCACCGCCCCTGTCGGCGGCCGGGTCCGCGAGATCCGGGCCGGGCCCGGCCGCACCCTGCGCGGCGGCGACCTCGTCGCCATCCTCGAGATCTGAAGGCCGGGACGGATCTTGCAAGGCGCGACCGGCCGGATGGCGGAGGCCGCCCGGCACGCTCCCCGCACAGGCACGGAGACGGCCGATGATGCAGCAGATCCACCGCGCCCTCGCCGCGATCCTCGGTCTGGTCGTGCTCGGCCTCCAGGCCAAGGCTGCCGGGCGGCTGCCGCAGGGCGACCGTGACCGGGAGACACCGCGATAGGCAATCCGGCAGCCGGGCCATCAGGCTCGGGTCGCCGGAGGCATTTGTGTTTGAATTTCGGGCCGCGTGCCGCCCGCACGACGCCCTTCCACGGACGTGAGAGATCGATGCCGGTTCCCGCCTTCCCGAGCCTCAGCGCACTCCACGCCGCCTATGCCGACGGGCTCTCGCCCGAGGCGGTGGTGGCGGAGATCGACCGCCGGATCGCTGCTGCCGACGATCCGGGCATCTTCCTCGCGCGGGTGCCGGAGGCGGACATGCAAGCCGCCGCCCGCGCGCTGGGCCCCTTCGACCCCGTGAACAAACCGCTCTGGGGCGTGCCCTTCGCCGTGAAGGACAACATCGACGTGGCGGGCCTGCCCACCACCGCCGCCTGTCCGGACTTCGCCTACACGCCGCAAGAGACAGCCCCGGCGGTGGAACGCCTGCTCGCGGCCGGTGCGGTCCTCGTCGGCAAGACCAATCTCGACCAGTTCGCCACCGGCTTGGTCGGCGTGCGCACGCCCTATCCGGTGCCGAAGAACGCCATCGATCCGGCGGTCGTGCCGGGCGGCTCCTCGTCCGGCTCGGCGGTGGCGGTGGCGCGCGGCCTCGTCGGCTTCGCCCTCGGCACCGACACGGCGGGCTCGGGCCGGGTGCCCGCCGCCCTCAACAACGTGGTGGGGCTCAAGCCCTCCCTCGGCAGCGTCTCGGGCCGCGGCGTGGTCCCGGCCTGCCGCACGCTCGACACCCTCTCCGTCTTCGCCGGCACCGTGACGGAGGCCGATGCGGTCTACCGGATCATCGCCGGATACGATCCGCAGGATCCGTATTCGCGCGCCCTGCCCGTCCCGCCCCGCCCCGGTGCCCTGCCTCCCGGCCTGCGCGTCGGCGTGCCGGATGCCGGGGGCCGCATCTTCGGCGGCGACGCGGCCTCGGAGGCGGCCTTCGATGCGTCGCTGGCCGATCTCCGGACGGTGATCGGCGGCGCGGTGTCGGCGGTCGATCTCGCGCCCTTCTTCGCAGTGGCGGGGCTCCTCTATGCCGGCCCCTGGGTCGCCGAGCGCTATCAGGCGATCCGCGGCTTCATCGAGGAGCGCCCCGAGGCCCTGCACCCGATCACGCGGGCGATCATCGGTGCGGCCACCCGTCACTCGGCGGCGGATGCCTTCGCCGGCCTCTACCGCCTGGCCGAACTGCGCCGGGCGACGGAGGCCGTCTGGCGCGGGATCGACGTGCTCGTGGTGCCGACCTACCCGCGTCCGCGCCGCGTCGCCGAGCTCGAAGCCGACCCGGTCGGGCCCAACAGCGAACTCGGCACCTACACCAACTTCGTCAACCTGCTCGATCTCTGCGCCCTCGCGGTGCCGGGCCGCTTCCGCACCGACGGCTTCCCCTCCGGCGTCACGCTGATCGCCCCGCGCGGGGCCGACGGCCTCATTGCCGAACTCGGCGCCCGCCTCCACGCGGCGGCCGGCGGCACCCTCGGGGCGAGCGGCGTGCCGATTCCGGCGGAGGCCGCATCGCGCGGGGATCGCGCGCAAGGGGATGAGATCGAGATCGCGGTGGTCGGCGCGCATCTGTCCGGCCTGCTGCTCAACGGCGAGCTGACCGCCCGCGGCGCCCGCTTCCTGCGCGCCGTCCCCACGACACCGGATTACCGCCTGCACGCGCTGCCCGGCGGACCGCCGGCCCGGCCCGGCCTGATCCGCGTCGCGCCCGGTACGGGCCATGCGATCGCGACCGAGGTCTGGGCGCTGGCGCCGGACGCCTTCGGCCGTTTCGTGGCGGGGATTCCCTCGCCGCTCGCGATCGGCACGCTGTCGCTGGCCGACGCCACGGTGCCGAAGGGATTTTTGGCGGAAGCGGCCGGGCTCGCGGGCGCGCGCGACATCAGCGGGCATGGCGGCTGGCGCGCCTATCTCGCCTCCGGGGCCGCGACGTAGAGCCGTGCCCGGCCCGATCGCATCGGGCCGGAGCCCCTTGGAGAAACCTCTCGGGGGGATGAGCCCTTTCCTTGACGGAAGCCAAGGAGGTTCACGATGGCAGACGCGAAGACGGAGCGGGAGGCGATCGGGACACAGCCGCCCGGTCGCCCGCCCGGTGAGCGCAGCAAGCCCGAAGCGGAGCCGGATCTCGGACCCACGGGCCCGGCCTCGGCCGAGGGCGAAAAACCCGGCCCTCAGTCCGGCGGCTACGATCAGCACTCGCCCGATCGTTCGACGGACAATGCGAAGGGCGGCTACGGCGCCGGCTGAGCCGGCCCGCGGGGCGGGCGGAGGCGTACCGCTGCCTGCCCCGCAGAACCGATGCCCAGGAGCCGTCTCATCCCCAAGCGGCGGCGCGTTCAAAATTGGGTGTAAGTGTCTCTCACAAAACTCCCGCCGCGCTGTCATCCCCAGAGCGAGAACGGTCAGAGGCCGGGAGTTTTATGAGGCACTAAGTCCTTGAGGGGCCGTGGGTCGCATTGCTCTTT
Organism: Methylorubrum sp. Q1; assembly: GCF_004683995.1. NCBI lineage: Bacteria > Pseudomonadati > Pseudomonadota > Alphaproteobacteria > Hyphomicrobiales > Methylobacteriaceae > Methylorubrum > Methylorubrum sp. Q1. The sequence goes on from NZ_SRHQ01000013.1 coordinate 84,311, forward strand.
TCCACCCTTTGTCCCCATATGGGAACGAAAAGCGAACGGCCGGCTTGTCGGAGTCGGTCAGGAGGGTTTGGCGCAGATGGCACGCTACCGCTTTCACGCGACGAACGGCTACGCATGCGTGTTCGACGCTCAAGGCAAGGACATCCGGGTCCCCGCACGCCTCGTCCGGCGTGCCGACGCGGTGGCCCAGGCGGTGATGAGCAGCCTCGATGACCAGGAGGATTGGTCGCAGTGGCACGTCAGCGTGCATGACCTCAACGGCCGACGCGTGCTGGTGAAGCCGTTCGTGTCGGGCTGATCGATCGTCAGGTGGGAGCGCGGTCGCGGCGCTGGCCGCTGCCGGTTCTACCAGCACACCCGGGGCAAGCGCCGCTTCCAGCGCTCACCCAGGCGCAGCGTCTCGCTCCCTGCCCTGTCCGAGCGGCGCCGGCTGACGAGAGGGGTTGTCTCCGTCACGGGCTGAGGCGGCTCCGGGACGGGCTGTTCGACGACCTCGATGGCATTCGGGATGGGCACCTTCCGCGGCCTGCCCCGGCGACGCGGGGCGCCCTCTGGCGTGGTGCTGGGCGGCGCGACCCGGCGAACGCGAGGAAGCACCTCGGGCTCGATCGCGGGCTCCGACTCAGGCTCTTGCACCTCCGCGACGAGGAGGCTCGGCAAGATGCGGCGATGCTCGGGGGGCGCCTCGTCAGCCGAAGTCCGGACGCTGGGTGCGGCGGCCTCGAGCGAGGGCCACAGGGCCGCGGCTTCTGCGTGTCCCGCCCGCTTTTGCGCCTCCCGTGGCAGCTTCGAGGGGATGGAGACGAAGCGGGTTTGGCCGTTCGACTTGGCTTCGACGGTGAACGGTCGCCGGCCACGGTTGCGCAACATACCGATCCTGATGCTGAGAGCTTGGGTCTCTGTTCGAAACACCTTGCGCCCGCACATGCCGTGCCACGAAGTGTTTGTCGAGCCCGAGGAACATCAAGCCTTCATGAGGCGGTGCCTCGGCGAGGGACCGGATGGTCTCAACGTTCCGATCGGGCAGGCACCGATCATGCGGAACGGGCGGGTCATTCCGAGCCGCTCATCAAAGATCATCGATATCAACGGTTTGATCTGGCCCGATGGTTCGGACTGGAGCGCTTCACTGTCGCGTGCGGCTTGCCGAGCGGGAGGGCCTTGTGAACGCCCTCCCCTCGATCAAATCTGCCGCTTTACATCCGGTGACGCATCGACCGGTGATGGTGCCGATGCATCATCCGCTTGCGCATCATGTGCCGGTGCATCATGCGCCGCTCGTGGTGGGACATGCGAGCCTGCGTGATGCTGCTATCGGCTTGGATGCCGGCGGGTGCTATCGGCGCTGCCGATGCGGTGCCGGCCGTAAAGCCTCCGAGCAGGATTGCCAGCGCGAGCGTCGTCTTCTTCATCACCATCTCCTTGGGAGCTTAGGGCCGTCCCAGGCAGGGTGGATAGGTGATTATCCTAGGCCAAGGTTCCCACCCGAGAGCATTTTCCTCAAACGGTAGGAGCCAAGGAGCGCCCCCGCCTGGATCATGCTCGCTTGCCCCTAGCAGGCTGCTGCAAAAGTCTCGGGGCGGAGTGAACCATTCTCTGGAAGCCGATTGTCGATGCCGGGCCGTGCGGCAGCCGACGCTTCATCCCGTCAGCACGCCTCACGCTCGGCGCGAAGTTCGACCGAGCTGGAGATGATCGTTCGACCGCGTCGGACTTTTGCAGCAGCCAGCTCAAGCATTGCCCTGGATCAGGTCTCCAGGACGATGCTTCAGCGCTTCTTGCCCAGCTCAGCCGCGATGTCCTTGGTCATGCGGCCCACTTTTCGATGCGCGGCGGTGAGCTGGTCTTGCGTGACGCCCCAGCGCTTCATCCAGAACTCGACCGCTTTGCGCTCGCTGAGGTCGAGGCGGTCCTTGTCGATGAAACCGCGCTTGTCCTTGAGGCCAGCCATGAATGATCCCGTGAGGTCGTCGGAGGTCGTCGGGTTGGATGAGGTGGGACAATCGTCCACGCCACTCGCAACGAATGAAATCAATGACTTAGGGCGCGCGGTTGCCGTTGAGCTGTAGCACCGCGGTGCCGCAGACATCAACACTCATTCGATTGCCAACCTTCGACAGGGTCAGTGAAACCGGTTGCAATACCCCGCCTTCGGCGGAAGGCGTGGAATTCGAACCCTTAGAGCATCATCCCGAAAGGCGGCCTCCGGCATTCGAAAAAAAGATGATGCGAAAACACGAGGCTAGAGCATCGTCCTGGATTTGATTTCCAGCACGATGCTCTAAAAATCCCCTGGCTTGGATCCGCTCGGCCGGGACAGCGAATTGGCAGGGATGCGCCAGCGTTGATCGGCCCACATCGACCACCCAATTTGGATTTCTTCTGCGGGGCGCAGGGCTCCATCCCTCATGGCGGTCACATTTCCGTGAGCTATTCGTCAATCAATGCCGCTTACCGTCCGCCTACTCTCCAAACGGGTGTGGCGTTGAGCAATGGGAATACACGTACCGCCGCTTCTGCCGAACGAGGCCGAGCGCCTCGCGGCGCTGCGCGATCTGCGCATCCTCGACACAGCGCCTGAGGCTCACTTCGATGCCGTGTGCAGAACGGCGGCTGCGCTGTTCTCTGTCCCCATGACGTCGATTGCACTCATCGACAGTGACCGGCAATGGTTCAAGGCCAAGTGCGGAGTCACCGCAGATGGCACGTCGCGCGATGTCGCCTTCTGCGCCTATGCGATTCTCAGTGACGATGCACTCGTCGTGGAAGACGCAACGGCGGACCCGCGCTTTGCGCACAATCCTCTGGTGACAGGCGAGCCCGGCATCCGCTTCTACGCAGGGGCGCCGCTCGTCGTTCGTTCAGGCATCCGCCTCGGCACGTTGTGCATCATTGACACGAAGCCACGCACCTTCTCCGAGGCGCAGAGAACCCAGCTTGAGGACCTTGCTCGCATCGTTGTCGCCCACATCGAGCTTCATCGTGGACGGCTTGTAGCCGAGGCTGCGCTCGAGGAGCGCACACGCTCTCAGGCGCTGATCGCCGCGAGTGAGGAGCGTTATCGAACCGCACATACCAAGCTGGAGCGGACGGCCGATCTCTTGCTGATGGCGCAGGAGGCCGCCGGAGCCGGTGTTTGGGAGTGGAGCCTTGATGAAGGCGTGGTGCGCAACTCACCCGAGAGTGCTCGCATGTACGGGTTTCCCTGCGGGGAAGGAGCGACAGCTTGGGTCGATGTCAGTGTCGCGGAGTTGGCTGCAAGAGTTCATCCTGGTGACCTTGCTCAGATGAGGGCGATCTACGGGGACGCGTTGCATCATACGACCTACAAGCTCGAATACCGGGTCCTTCACCCTGAAGGGGGCAACCGGTACCGCTGGTTGATGGGCTGTTGCCGCATCCTCCGTGACGAGGCGACCGGTCAGCTGCTGCGGATCGTCGGCCTCAACATCGACGTAACTGAGCGTCGAACAACCCAGGATGCACTAGAGCAGAGCGAGGCGCGGCTTGCGCTCGCACTCGACAGCGGCAGTGACGGCTTGTGGGACTGGAGCGTCACTACAGGATACGTCTGGTACTCTGATCGTTGGCACACGATGCTCGGATACGAGCCAGGAGAGATCGAGCCGAACATTCGCTCGTGGGAGCGCCTGGCCCACCCGGATGACATCCGGCACGCTCGGGCGCTTCTCACAGAGCACTTCGAGGAGCGCTCAGCGTCCTATGTGTGCGAGCACCGCGTGCGCACCAAAACTGGCGCTTACGCCTGGGTGCTGTCGCGCGGCCGGGTCGTGGCACGGGACGAGCACGGTGCACCGCTGCGGATCGTTGGCACCTACATCGACATCACAGAGCGCAAAGCATCTGAGCAGCGCATTGCCTACATCGCCCGCCACGATGCGCTCACGGGCTTGCCCAATCGCACCGTATTCCACGAGCATCTGGAGCAAAGGCTGGCCGAGGTGCGCCGCGGTCGAGGTCAGGCAGCTCTGCTGTGTCTCGATCTCGACCGCTTCAAGACCGTCAACGACACGCTCGGCCACCCCGCTGGTGACGAACTGCTGTGCCAGATCGCCCAACGGTTACGTACAACCGTCCGAGAGAGTGATGTCGTGGTGCGGCTCGGGGGCGACGAGTTTGCCATAATTATCTCGCACCTTGACCATGCGCATCAGGCGAGCAAACTGGCGCAGCGCGTGATTGATGCCATAGGCCAGCCGCTTGATCTTGGCGGTGTCCTTGTCACCGTCGGCGTTAGCATCGGCATTGCACTCGCTCCTTCGAGCGGTGACGCGCCGGAGGTCCTGTTCAAGAACGCGGACCTCGCACTCTATCGAGCCAAGGATTTCACGCACGGCACCTTCTGCTTCTACGAAGCTGGCATGGATGCAGCGGTTGAGAGCCGAATGCAGCTTGAGTTGGAGATGCGTGAGGCTGTTCTGTGCGGCGGCTTCGCCTTGCACTACCAGCCCATTCTGCGTCTGATCGACCACAAGACCGTCGGCTTTGAGGCGCTGATGCGCTGGCCTCATCCAACCCGTGGGATGATCGCGCCGGACGCGTTCATCCCGGTGGCCGAGGAAACAGGGTTGATCGTTCCGCTCGGCTCATGGGCTTTGCAGCAGGCGTGTCGCGAAGCGGCGTCCTGGCCTGATGACCTGCGGATCGCCGTCAACGTCTCTGCCATCCAGTTCCAGCAGCCTGGGCTCGAGGAGAGCGTCCTATCGGCTCTTGCTGCCTCAGGCCTCGCGCCAAATCGCCTTATGCTGGAGATCACCGAGAGCATCCTTGTTCAAGACGCTGACGCTGTGACCGCTTGCCTGCATCGGCTGAAAGGCTTCGGAGTCCTCATCGCGTTGGACGATTTTGGTACCGGCTACTCCTCATTGAGCTACCTGCGTCGCTTCCCCTTTGACAAGATCAAGATCGACCGCTCCTTCGTCCGAGAGATCAGCGATCCGGGTGCTGCGGCCATCGTCAGAGCCGTGGTCGGGATCGCGAAGGAACTTGGCGCGACCGTCACAGCGGAAGGCGTCGAGACGAACGCTCAGCTTGAGCAGGTTCACCGCGAAGGCTGTACGGATGTGCAGGGCTATTTTTTCAGCCGACCCCTATCGGCGGCGCAGGCTGTCGAATTCATCGGTAGAAATATAGTGTAAAATTCATAAAACAGGCCGTGTGAAGCCGAATATTCCAGTCTGGCTCGCGTTTGTGCTGCATAGCTGCGCCTGCGGCTTGCAGGCGCGTATTGCCCTGTCCTAGTGCTCCGTCCATCTTGCGATGTGTGGTGATTAGCGCGAGTCTCCTGGCCTGCTGCCGGTTTCACGGACACCCGGTTTAGGTGTGCTGGTGAAGCCGGAGGTGCTCCATGCAGCGTCGCAAGTTCGGACGTGCGTTCAAGATCGAGGCGGTTCGACTGGTTCGGGAACGCGGTGTCAGTGTCGCGCAGGCCGCGCGCGATCTCGATGTTCACGAGACGATGCTGCACCGGTGGGTGAAGCAGGCGGTGGCCGATCCGCAGCACGCCTTTCCCGGTCAGGGTCAGATGAAGCCCGAGCAGATCGAGTTCGATCGCCTGCGCAAGGAGGTCGCCCGTCTGAAGGCGGAGCGTGATATCCTAAAAAAGGCCGCCGCATACTTTGCGAGGGACGCGATATGAAGTTCGCGTTCATCGCAAAGCATCGCGCTGTCTGGCCGGTTGCCTGGATGTGCGCGGCGCTGGGTGTCTCGCGTTCCGGCTTCCACGCTTGGCTCACCCGGCAGCCCAGCCAACGCACACGGGACGACGAAGCCATCCTGAGCAAGGCCCACGCGAGCTTCGTGGCCAGCGACCGCACCTACGGCGCGAGGCGCGTCTGGCGCGACGTGCTGGCCAAGGGCATCGCGTGCGGACTGCACCGCATCGAGCGGATCATGCGCGAGAACGCCTTGCGAGCGCGACCGCGTCGACGGGGGCTGCCGAAGGACGAAGGTGAGCGGGCCGCTGCCTCGCCCAATCTCCTGGAGCGGCGGTTCGCGGCCGACGCTCCGAACCGGAAGTGGATCGCCGACTTCACGTAGATCTGGACCGCTGAGGGCTGGCTCTACGTCGCCGCCGTCATCGATCTGTTCTCGCGCCGTGTCGTGGGCTGGTCGATGCAAACCAGCATGACGGCGCAACTCGTCACGGATGCGCTCGTCATGGCAATCTGGCGCAGAGGCAAACCGGATACTCTGTTGCATCACTCGGATCAGGGATCGCAATACACGAGTGAAGCCTTCCAGCGCCTGATGGCCGAGCACGGCGTGACCTGCTCGATGAGCCGGTCGGGCAACGTCTGGGACAACGCGGCGATGGAGAGCTTCTTCTCGTCGCTGAAGACCGAGCGCACCGCCCGGCGGACCTATCGCACGCGGGATGAAGCTCGGGCCGACGTGTTCGATGACATCGAGCGCTTCTACAACCCGGCGCGGCGGCACTCGACCTTGGGCTACCTCAGCCCTGTCGAGTTCGAAAACCGAGCCCAATTAGCTTAGGACGGTGTCCACCAAACCGGCAGCAGGCCAGATATCAAGGTTGACCACGATGCGAGCGGGCAAGCCGCAGCGCTCGATGCCTTACGGGAGCGCGAGACCAAAGCGATTGCGGACCAGCGCCCGGTGATCGATGTGGATGCGGAGATCGTGGAGATGGTGACGGTGGAGGAGATCACTGCGACGACCGACGACCCGGAGTGATCTGGATCGTACGATGCAGGCGGTATGATGGTCTGATGGTATGGCGGCGGGAATGGTAGGGCGGGAAAGAATGCGGGCGCTCATCTGGGCGGCGGTGGTGATGGGCGTTTCGCTGCCTGTGCAGGCGGATGGGATCAGTTTCGGACCATGGCGTTGTGCCGACAAACCGCATCCCGTTTGCTCGCACAAGAGCTTCAATATCTTGATCTATGGGCGTGTCTTGTGTCCGGCGCAGGCGGGGGCAACGGTACAGCTTGGCGATACCGCCTATGGGTTTCGGACCGCGAGCGGCCTCCTACGGTTTCTCGCGTTCCCGCAACGTCGCCTTGATCTGGTCGCGGACGGCGAGATATTCGCAGTTGACACCAGAAGGCAAGACATCGCCGCGTCAGAATATTTGTGCAGCCGCTCCGATTCGTCGATATTCGGGCAAGTACACGTTTACGAATACGGTAGGTTCTATGTCTGGACGTACAGCAAAGTAAGTCGATTCTGAGCAGGACCGTCATTAGAAATGATGCAAAATTGTATCCGCACTATCTCGAACGCTTGCGAAACGAAAAAGGGGGGTGTGCCCCCCTCGGTCCTGTCCCCTGCCGGGACGCAGCCGTCCAATGCCAGTATTGCCTATCATAAACCTTCGAATACCTGATAGTATATATCCCGTCACATCGATCAAATGAGATTATCTTATCCAATTACCCAATTATTGCAACCCATCACGACTGAGAAATTCGAGTAAAGAGTCGCTGAACACTGGTGGGGTGCCATTGCCCTCCTGTCCGAGTGGTGATGCCGCGTGCGTTCAGGGCCGATGCCGTCTCCCGCACGCTCAGGAGGCCCTGGGAGCGGAGTTCTTCGATGGTGGCTGGGGGGCGGGAATAGGCGTTCGCCGCTGTGCGGGCTTCCTGGGCGAACTGAGCTATGTTCGGCGTGCCAAGCTTGACGCCACGGGCCTTTGCCGCCGCGAGTGCCGCCTTCGTACGGGCGGAGATCATCTCGGCTTCATGCTCCGCGAATGCCGCCATGATGTGGATCGTCAGCTTGTTCGCCGCGGGGAGATCGCAGGCGACGAACTCCACCTTCGACTTCATCAGCCCTGAAACGAAATGCACGTCGCGGGCGAGCCGATCGAGCTTAGCGATAACCAGCACCGCCTTTAACCGCTTCGCGTGCGCCATGGCTTGGGCGAGTTCCGGCCGATGATCCTTCCGCCCGCTCACCACCTCGACGTACTCCGCCAGGATTTCCCCCTGTCGGACGTGCGCTGCCACCGCCGCTCGCTGGGCTTCCAAGCCAAGACCCAACTGCCCCTGCTTCTGGGTGCTGACGCGCAGATAGGACACGAATCTCATGGGTCGTACACGGCTTGAGGTGGATGAATGTGTGTACAGCGCCTGCAAAACAGTGCAAGCGAAGATTTCCACAAACATCCGGAAGACTACGCTTGACGTTCTCCGCGAGATGCTGTCTTATCGAGGCATCGGGAGCGGATTCGTTTCTAGAGGCCGAAAATAAACCCGGTCACAACCCCCCGATCATCCCGCCGAATCTTGATCTGAGTGGGCCGGAGCCGGCGGCGCGGCCAGCATTGGGCGCGGGGCGAGCGCGGCCGGGAAATGTATGTTAGTAGACAGCTATATTGTTACAGCGTGCAAACCCGGTGAAGTTAAGGCTGGGTTTATTCTTCGCTGAGACCGAGGGAGGGGCGCGGGCGCAACTTGTATCTATCGTGCGCCATGCCCGTTACATTTTACGCAATATCCTGCACCAAGGCTGCTCGAATGGGATCGGCGAAAACTCCGGCCCACGCCGCCCAAGGTTGCATGGGAACCACAATGCCCGCCTATTGGTTGGGCTTTCGCGTTCACTCTGGGTCCGCAAATGGAAGGACATATTCGAACCGAAGGGACGGGCTGCTAGAGGCTATAGAAGATGAATGCACTAACAAGTACCATCTATGGGATGATACAACGTCATTCATCATATTTGAGACATCAAGCACGAATTGCGCTGCCATCGCTCGACGTTTGTCGGTTAGGCTGAGCCGCGAAGTCGATGTGATACTCATCCGCGCAATGGATTTCAAAAACGCTGCTGTGTTCGGCGTCAATCACGCCAAAGAGCTTCGTAAGTTCATGGTAGATGGAGATAAGTCTTATCTCATAGATGTTACTCCGCCGAATTAGTCGATAATTATTTGCGAGTGTCGGTTCGGAGGCTGAGCAACTTGGATTAGTGGCTCAGCTTCTCAGACCCATCGAATCCTGAAAGCGAACGCCGCATCATCGTCTCCCGCGACGATCTTCCAGCATCGAGTTCCGCGACGATAGACGCGGCCGACAAAAACAGGCTGCGCCCGGCAATTGTTGGCCGAACACCATGCGAGCACGTTCGCCGCATCTTCCGCCCCATCGAGCGTCACCATCACGTCGGACGCTGCCCGGCTCAGAGTGGCCGGAGCATTTGCGGGAATAACCATATAGGCGATCGGATCGTGCGATCCGCAACCGCGGGATGTAGAAGCGTCGGAGTGATCGTGTTGCATCGAGAGGGTGGGTTCAGAATGCGGCGTCGGGGACCGAACTGGCTTCTCGCTTTGAGTGCAGCGGCCGGAAGCATCGTCGGGCTTGCGCTCTGGGTTTTCATCCACTCTCTCGGATGGGATTTCGTCTCGATGCCGGTCGCGCAGGGTGCAGGCGCGGCCATCGGCGTGGTTGCGGGCGGGGTCTACCAGAACCGTAAAGCCATCCGAGGCACTTCCAATTGATTTCGTCATCTCAGTATTTGCGCGCACGAAAAATCCCCAGAACCTTGCGGCTCCGAGGCTTTTCCGACTGAAGAAAATATTACTTCGAAGTGCGATCCCTTTGTAGTTATTCCCATCGAGGATCGCAATATTATTTAGCGAATCGTCTCGCCCACGCTCCTCATGAGCGTTTCCGACGATGGCGCACTTCATCCAACCTCTTGAGCGTCCCCAAACCGCACTCTATGGTAAGCGTCGTTCTCAGGCCACGGCTTTGAGGGGCTGCGGAGCGTAGGCCCAGGGCAGCAGGTCGTCGATATTGCTCTGCGGGTGTCCGGCGACGATGCGGGTGATGACGTCGGCGAGGTAGGCCTGCGGCTCGACCCCGTTCAGCTTGCAGGTCTCGACCAGCGAGGCGACGATCGCCCAGTGCGTGGCCCCACCGTCCGAGCCGGCAAACAGCGCGTTCTTCCGCGTCAAAGCCAGCGGCCGGATCGCCCGCTCGACCACGTTGTTGTCGATGTCGATGCGACTGTCGTCGAGGAAGTGGGACAGGCCGGCCCAGCGACCGAGCGCGTAGCGGATCGCCTCGGCGAGCTTGCTCTTCTGGCTGATCCGTCCGAGCTTGGCGGTAAGCCACGGCTCCAGCGCCACCACGACCGGCCGGCTGCGGTCCTGACGCACGGCCCGCCGCTCGTCGGGCGGGCGGGCGCGGATCTCTCCCTCGACCCGGTAGAGTTCGGCGATGCGGGCGAGCGCCTCGGTCGCGATCGGCGCCGGGCCGGCCTTGGCCAGTTCGTAGAACCGGCGGCGCACGTGCGCCCAGCAGAAGGCCAAGCTTACGGCGTTGCGCGCAGCCAGGACCTTGTAGCCCGCGTAGCCGTCGACCTGCAGCATGCCCTTGAAGCCGGCGAGGTGACGGATCGGATGTTCGGCGTTGCGGTCGGGCGCGCAGAGGTAGGCCACGCCGGGCGGGTCGAGGCCGCCCCAGGGCCGGTCGTCGCGGGCGTAGGCGAACAGCTGCCCGGTCTTGGTCTGCTCGCGGCCCGGATCGAGCACCGGTGCCGTGGTCTCGTCGGCAAACAGCCGGTCCGACGCCTTCAGCCGCTCGAACAGCCGCTCGAACAGCCGCGCGTGGACCGGCCGCAGCAGGAAGGCCGCCTTGCCCACCCAATCGGCCAGCGTCGAACGGTCGAGGTTCACGCCCTGGCGGCCGTCGATCTGCGCCTGTCGGTAAAGCGGCAGGTGGTCGGCGTACTTGGACACCAGCACGTGCGCCACGCTCGCCTCGGTCGGGATTCCGCCCTCGACGAGGCGGGCGGTGCGGGGGCCTGCACGATCACGTCCTCGCACGCCTGGCAGGCATATTTCGGTCGCCGGGTGACGAGGACGCGGAACTGGGCCGGCACGATGTCGAGGCGCTCGGCGACGTCCTCGCCGATGACGTGGAGGTCGCCGCGGCAACACGGGCAGGTGCGCTCGTCGAGGTCGATCACCCGCTCGACGCGCGGCAGGTGGGCCGGCAGGGTGCCGCGGTTGGCGCGACGCCGGCGGGTGCGGGCCGCGCGGGCCGATGCATCGGCGGCGTCGGTCTCGGCGAGGTCCTCCGCCTCGATCTGCTCGGCTTCCTCCAGGCCCAGGAGCAGTTGATCGACGGGCAGGCTCTCGGCGCGCCGGCCGAAGCGGTGACGCTGCAACTCCCTGATGATCTGGTGAAGCCGATCGATCTCGGCCTCGCGCGCCGCCACCATCGCCTTCAGGGCGGCGGGATCGTCGGGCAGGCGCGCGCTCGGTTCGCTCACGGAGCCGACTTGAGCATGGATCACAAGGCTTTGCTAGCGTGATCGGCCTCCCGGATCAGCCCACGGCGACCGGAACGCGCGTTGGCCGGGCCGCGTGCACGCGCCGCCAGTCGAGCCCTTCCAGAAGGGCCTGCCGTTGCGCCGCCGTCAGCCGCACCACCCCGTCGGTGACGGCCGGCCAGCAGAACGTCCCGTCCTCCAGCCGCTTCGACAGCAGGCATACGCCAGTGCCGTCGAAGTAGACGAGCTTCACCCGGTCGGCGCGCCGCGCCCGGAAGACGTAGACCGTCCCGCTGAACGGGTCGGCGCCCAGGCTCTCGCGCACCGGCGCCGCCAAGCCATCCGCGCCCTTGCGGAAGTCCACCGGCTTCGTGGCCACCATGACACGGACCGCGCCCGCTGGCCCGATCACGCGCCGCCCTTCAGCGCGCCGATCACCGCCGCGATGGTGGCGGGCGAAGCGCCGTCGCCGATCCGCACCGTGACACCACCCGCCTCCACCTCGATCCCCGCCGCACGGCGGCGCGGTGAGGATCGTCTGGTGCGCCGGCGTGGCGGCTCCGCCCGGGCAGGATCCACCACCACGGGCTCGGGTACGGTCACCGCCGGCACGAAGGCCGGCAGCGCGGCGGCTGCCTGGCGGGCCTCGCGCCTCCACGTAAACAGCTGCTGCGGGCTCAGCCCGTGGCGGCGCGCCACCACCGACACCACTGCCCCCGGTACGAGCGTCTCCTCCAGGATCCGCGCTCGGTCGTTGGCGCTCCACCGCCTGCGGCCGGCCGCGCCGTCGATCACCTCAAAGCGCCGCACGGTCCTCTCCGGCTCAAGTCTAAGGTCAAGTCCAGACACAAAACGATCCTCTCAAGCAGATCGTCAAATTGCCCAGTCAGATCGTCCCGCAGAAGATGGGGGCGGAACACCGCTTACCATCCAGCACGAAGGCGGCGTGAGCCGTCCGAGAGACCCGCCAGCCCACGATCCTGCGGGCGAAGGCGTCGATCACGAACGCCACGTAGACGAAGCCGCTCCAAGTGGCGACGTAGGTGAAGTCGCGGACCCACAAGACGTTTGGGCGCGGCGCCTTGAACTGGCGGTTCACCCGGTCGAGCGGACAGGGGGCCGCCGGATCGGGGATGGTCGTGCGGATCTTCCTGCCCCGCACGATGCCCTGCAGCCCCATGGCCCGCATCAGCCGGGCGAGCGTGCAACGGGCCACCACGATCCCTTCCCGGCCGAGCTGACGCCAGACCTTCCGAACGCCATAGACGTGGAAGTTTTCCTCGAACACGCGACGGATCTCGACCATCAGCGCCGCGTCCGAGCAGGCCCGGGCAGGCAGCTTGCTGGGATCGGCCCGCCGCGCAGCATGGGCATGATAGGTCGACGGGGCAATCGGCAGCACGCGGCAGATCGGCCTCATCCTGAGGCTCTCGAAGGACGACCCCGTAGGTCTCACGGTGATCGTCGATGAAGGCGATCATGTCCGCGACCGGCGGTCGAGCTCCGCCAGCGCAAAATACGCCGAGGCCTTCCTCAGGATCTCGTTGGCCTGCCGGAGTTCACGGTTCTCGCGCTCCAGGGCCTTGATCCGTAAGCGCTCGTCCGTCGTCGGCCCGGCCCGCCGGCCCTGGTCCCGCTCGACCTGGCGTACCCAGTTCCGCAGCGTCTCGCCCGAGCAGCCGATTTTGGACGCGATCGACTGGATCGCCCCGTATTGCGAGCCGTGCTCGCCCTGGTGATCGAACACCATCCGCACCGCGCGCTCGCGGACTTCAGGCGAAAAGGGTGTGCTTCGCTTCGTCATGGCTCCATCCTCTCAAGAGTTGGAGCCTCCGGGAAACCCGGTGTGGTTCACCGCTCAGATCCTGCTCGCCCAGGCAAGGCTTACAGCCCGGGCTTCCATTTGCGGTGGGAAGGACACCGGCCGTGCCGAGGCTGGCGAAGCTGATCTTGCCGTGCGTCCAGCCCGACTGGGACACGAAGTTACAGGCAAGGAAACCCCTCAGCTGGCCGATCCCATTGCCGCCGCCAAAGGCTGAACCCTCGGTTTGACGAGTTCCTGCGCGGCCTCGGTGGAGCGAATTACCGACAGACTTCCCTCTCCTGCCGACAAACTTCCCGTGTGCTCACACTCAGTTCTTCACGATCACTTTCGTGCCGACCTTCACCCGGTCGTAGAGATCGACCACGTCCTTGTTGGTCATGCGGATGCAGCCTGATGACACCGCCGCGCCCATCGTCTCGGGCTCGTTCGAGCCGTGGATGCGGTAGAGCGAGGAGCCGAGATACATCGCCCGAGCGCCGAGCGGGTTGTCCTGGCCGCCGGCCATGTAGCGCGGCAGGTCCGGGCGGCGGGCGAGCATCTGGGCCGGCGGGCGCCACGCCGGCCATTCCTTCTTGCCCGTGACCGTCTTGGTGCCCGACCACGAGAAGCCCTGGCGCCCGACGCCGACGCCGTAGCGGATCGCCTCCCCGCCGCCGAGCACGTAGTAGAGCCGGCGCTGGCTCGTGGAGATCACGATCGTGCCGGGCTTCTCCTTGCCGGCATAGGCCACCGTGTCACGCGGGATGGCCTGCGTCTTGAACACGTTGATGAAGTCGGCCAGCGGCCCGCTGTCGAGCGGGTTGGCGCGGGCCGGTACGAGGGCGGCCGCCGCGAGGGCGCCACCGAGGGCAAGCGTTGCGGCGAGGCGCGGCAGCGCGGAACGGTTCGGCCAGGATCGGGTCGGCAAGACGGATATCCTCCGCGAAGGGGCCGCGCCGCGCGGGTGGCGGCAGCAGGTGGGTCGAGCGCTTTAGGGCTGGCCGTCACGGCAGGAGGAAGGCAAGGGTGTGGGTTCTCGGCAACGCCTGCGCCGAAACGTCGGGGGCGTCCGGAGCGCCGTGCGGCCCGGCACATCGGTTCAATGCCGACCATGCTCCGCTGGATGAAAATCCCGGAGGCTGTTCCGGAGGACCGGCCAGAATGCCGCAGTCGATTGCGTGGGAGCGTTTCATCCACCACAATCATGTCATCGTGATCATCATGACTCGCCTTGCCTCGACGGGCCTTGCCGCGGTGGCCCCTGCCTGCCGACCGGCCCGCATCGTTCTGTCCACGCTGGTCGGGCTGCTGAGCCTGCTCGTCGTCATCGGACTGCCGACCGAAGGCTCCGCCCTCGGTGGGATCCCGCAGGCCCGCGGTGCGGTGACGTTCGAGCAACGCCCCGACACGGATCCGCTCGCCAGCGTGCGGGTCGGCCACGCCGTACTCGATCTCGACGAGGTCGCGAACTTCGGGCGCGTGAGCGCGATCATGCCGGGCCTCGACCGCGCGCGGACATCGTCCCTTCCCCGCCCCATCTCGGATCGAAACACAGCCGCCGCCGAGCGCGGTCAGCCCGAGCGCCCGCCTCGGGTCTGACAGATGCGTCGTCCCGGTCGTATGGGCGTTGCCAGGAGTTTGAGCGATGGCGCGGCGCCGATCCGCGCCGTCGTCGGATTGCCAAACTTCGCGCCCAGGATGCATCCCGACTACGTTTGGCTGTCCCGCACAGTCGATCCCCGATGCCTCTGGCATCCTCGTCCAGGGCCTTCGATCCCCGATCGTCGCGGCGGCCCGGTGATTGCAACGGCGCGCGAGACCGATCCGGTCTCCCCCGTCATCCGTGACGCGCGGTGACGCTCTCCATCCCGGAGACCGCCGGCCGCGTCACGGCATCGGCTCGAAGGCCATCACCGGCCTTCGGACAGACGTCGATGCGAAGACAAATGCCGAGAGCATCGTAGGAGTAACCCAATCGTGACGCCGTCTCCCCAGTCGCCCGGCAGCAATCCCGGCCCTGCCAAGGCCGGAAGCCGCCGCTCCCGCTGGTCCCTGCCGGCCTCTCTTCTCGTCGGTGCCGTCCTCGTCGCCGTCTCGGCCTGCAACGAGCAGAAGGCGGCGGCACCTGTGCCGCTGCCGCCGCCCGAGGTCAGCGTCGTGACCGTGCGTCCGCAACCGATCCCCTATGTCCGCGACCTGCCCGGCCGCGTCGCGCCGATGCGCATCGCCGAGGTGCGCTCGCGGGTCTCGGGTCTGGTGATCCGGCGCCTGTTCGAGCAGGGCAGCCATGTCAACGAGGGCGACGTCCTCTACAAGATCGACCCGGCCCCCTATCAGGTCGACCTCGCCAGCGCCGAGGCGACTTTGGCCAACCGCGAGGCCGCCCTTGTGCTGGCCAACCAGCAGGCCGACCGCCTGGAGACCCTGCTCGCCCGCAACACCGCGAGCCAGGCGCAGTACGACACGGCGTTTGCCGCCAAGAAACAGGCCGAGGCCGAAGTCGCCGGCGCCAAGGCGGCCCGCGACCGGGCGCGGCTCAACCTGTCCTGGACCGAGGTGCGCGCGCCGATCTCCGGTCGCATCGGCCGGGCGCTGCTCACCGAGGGCACGCTGATCGAGTCCGGCATCACCGGCGTGCTCGCCACGATCCAGCAACTCGACCCGATCTACGTCGACATCACCCAGTCGGTGGGCGAGCTGAACAAGCTGCGCCGCGACATCGCCTCGGGCGAACTCGCCAAGCTCGCCGCCGACACCGCCAACGTTCACCTCATCATGGACGACGGCACGCTCTACGGCTCGGCCGGGCGCCTGCTGTTCTCCGACGTCACCGCCGACCCGAGCACGGGCCAGGTGACGCTGAGGGTGCAGTTCCCCAACCCGCACAACGAGCTGTTTCCCGGAATGTATGTCCGCGCCCGGATCAAGCAGGGCATCGACTCGGACGCCATCGCCGTGCCGCAGCAGGCGATCCAGCGCACCAGTGACGGCAAGCCCGAGGTCTGGGTGGTCAAGCCCGATGGCAAGGTCATGCTTCAGCCGGTCGAGGTCGGCCCCGTGGTCGGCGGCAACTGGCTGATCCGCGAGGGCCTGGAGGGCGGCGAGAAGGTCGTCGTCGAAGGCTTCCAGAAGATCTCCCCGGGCATCCAGGTGAAGACCGTCCCGTGGAAGACGGAGACCTCTGCCGACGAGGGCAAGCCGATCGACACCGACAGTCACGACACCGACGGCAAGGAGACGAACGAGAAGAGTTCGTCCGCGGCCGATCCGGCCGCCCAACCCGTCGCCCAGTTCGCCGACTGATTTTTCCCAGCATCGCGCGGCTGGCGGACGTCCCGCCGGCCCGATGACAAAGGACATCAACGCGCCTCATGGCTCGCTTCTTCATCGACCGGCCGGTCTTCGCCTGGGTCGTCGCCCTGTTCATTTTGCTGGGCGGCGCGCTCTCGATCCCGCAACTGCCGATCGCCCAGTACCCGATCATCGCGCCCCCCGCGATCGCGCTCTCGACCTCCTATCCCGGCGCCTCGGTGGAGAACCTCTACACCGGCACGACGCGCCTCATCGAGGACGAGCTCAACGGCGCGGCCAACATCCTGAGCTTCGAATCGGCCTCCGACTCCTTCGGCGTGGTCGAGATCACCGCGAGCTTCCAGCCCGGCACCGATCCCGGCTACGCCGGCGTCGAGGTGCAGAACCGCTTGAAGCGCGTCGAGGCACGCCTGCCGGCCGAAGTGCGCCAGCAGGGCATCCTCGTGGAGGAAGCGTCGGCCGCGACGCTGAACATCATCACGCTCGTTTCCACCGACGGGAAAACCGACGAGGTGGGGCTGGGCGACTTCCTGATCCGCAACGTCATCAACGAGATCCGCCGCATCCCCGGCGTGGGCCGCGCCACCCTCTACTCGACCGAGCGGGCGCTGCGGATCTGGATCGACCCGGACAAGCTGCGCGGCCTCTCCCTCAACGCCGCCGACGTGACCAAGGCGATCGGCCGGCAGAACGTGCAGATCGCTTCGGGTGCCGTCGGCGCGCAGCCGTCGCCCGAGCGCCACGCCGTCAACTTCCCCATCATCGTCAAGGGGCAGATGACCGAGCCGGAGGCGTTCGGCGCCATCGTGCTGCGGGCCAATCCTGACGGCTCCAACGTGCGCCTGCGCGACGTCGCCCGGATCGAACTCGGCGGCGACGACTACAAGTTCACCACCCGCCTCAACGGCGGCCCGGCGGCGGGCATCTCTGTGACGCTGGCGCCCGACGGCAACGCCATCGAGACGGCCAAGGCGATCCGCGCCAAGATGGTGGAGCTGTCGCAGTTCTTCCCCGACACGGTGAAGTGGGACATCCCCTACGACATCACGCCCGCGGTCGATGCCTCGATCCAGAAGGTGCTGCACACGCTGGTCGAGGCGGTGGTGCTCGTCTTCATCGTGATGTTCCTGTTCCTCCAGAACATCCGCTACACCCTCATTCCGACCATCGTCGTGCCGATCGCCCTGTTCGGCACCTGCACCGTCATGCTGCTCGCGGGCTTCTCCGTGAACGTGCTGACCATGTTCGGCATGGTGCTGGCCATCGGCATCCTCGTCGACGACGCCATCGTCGTGGTCGAGAACGTCGAGCGCATCATGAACGAGGAGGGCCTGCCCCCGAAGGAGGCGACCCGGAAGGCGATGAGCCAGATCACGGGGGCGATCATCGGCATCACCCTGGTGCTGGTGGCCGTGTTCATCCCGATGGCGTTCTTCCCCGGCTCGGTCGGCATCATCTACCGGCAGTTCTCGATCGCGATGGTAACCTCCATCGCCTTCTCGGCCCTGCTCGCCCTCTCGCTGACCCCGGCGCTCTGCGCCACGATGCTGAAGCCGATCGAGAAGGGGCACGGCCACGCCAAGGGCGGCGTGTTCGGCTGGTTCAACCGGTTCGTCGACCGGGAGACCGCCCGCTACGGCCGCGGCGTGGCGTGGTTCATCCGCAAGTCCGGCCGGGTGATGCTGATCTACCTCGTGCTGGTGGCGGGTGTGGCCTACGCCTTCATGCGCCTGCCCGAGGGCTTCCTGCCGCTCGAGGATCAGGGCTTCTTCACCGTCGATATCCAGACCCCGCCGGGCTCCTCCTTCAACCGCACGGAAGCGGCGGTGAAGAAGGTCGAGGATTATCTCCTGGCCCAGCCGGGCGTGGCGACGGTCACCGTCATCAACGGCTTCTCCTTCTCCGGTCAGGGCCAGATGACGAGCCAGGCCTTCGTGACGCTCAAGCCCTGGGGCGAGCGCGACGCGGAGAACTCCGCCGCCAAGCTGGTCGAGGGGACCAACAAGGCGCTCGGGGGCTACAAGGATGCCGTGATCCAGGCGCTGGAGCCGCCGCCGATCGACAACCTCGGCAACGCCTCGGGCTTCTCGTTCCGCCTGCAGGACCGGGCGCAGAAGGGCTACTCGGCGCTGATGGCGGCCCAGGAGCAACTGCTCTCGCTCGCCCGCAAGAGCCCCGTGCTCACGAAAGTCTATGTCGAGGGCCTGCCGCCCGCGCCCGAGGCCGAACTCATCATCGACCGCGAGAAGGCGGCCGCACTCGGCGTCGATTTCGAGGACATCAACAACACGATCCAGGTCAATCTCGGCTCGGTCTACGTCAACGACTTCCCCAACCGCGGCAAGATGCAGCGCGTGATCGTGCAGTCCGAAGATCTTCAGCGCCTGCACGCGTCGGACCTGCTGAACTACTCGGTCAAGAACGCGCAGGGGACGATGGTGCCGATGTCCTCCTTCGCCGACCTGAAATGGGGCGTCGGCCCGGCCCAGATCATCGGCTTCAACGGCTACCAGTCGGTGCGCATCACCGGCGATCCGGCTCCCGGCTACACGTCCGGCGACACCATCAAGGAGATGGAGCGGCTGATGACCTTCCTGCCGAAGGGCTTCGGCTATGCCTGGACCGGCCAGTCGCTCCAGGAGAAGGAGGCCGGCAGCCAAGCCTCGTTGCTGCTGGCGCTGTCGGTGCTCATCGTGTTCCTGTGTCTGGCCGCGCTCTACGAGAGCTGGTCGATCCCGATCTCGGTGCTGCTCGTGATCCCGCTCGGCGTCATCGGCTCGGTGGCGGCGGTGTATCTGCGCGGCATGCCCAACGACGTCTACTTCAAGATCGGGCTCATCACGATCATCGGCCTATCGGCCAAGAACGCGATCCTGATCGTGGAGTTCGCGCGTGATCTGTGGAAGCCCGGCACCAACATCGTCCAGGCGACGATCCAGGCGGCGACGCTGCGCTTCCGCCCGATCGTGATGACCTCGCTCGCCTTCATCTTCGGCGTGGTGCCGCTGGCCATCGCCACCGGCGCCTCGTCGAAGAGCCAGCAGGCGATCGGCACCGGCGTGATGGGCGGCATGATCTCGGCCACCGTGCTCGCGGTGTTCTTCGTGCCGGTGTTCTTCGTGGTGGTGATGCGCCTGTTCAAGCGCAAGGAGGTCGCCGCCGGCGAGAACGCGGAGGCCGCGCCTGCTCCGGCTCATCATGGGCACTCGGTGCCGGCGGAGTAGCGGATGGGAGGGGCGGCGCGCGTGCTTCGAGGCACGCGCGCCGCGTGCACCTCAGCATGAGGAGCGTGGTGGATACCATCTCCGTTGAGCTGGGGCGTGCATCCGACAGGCTGGCGGACAGATTATCTGCCGCTGGAGCAATCCTTGACCGCGTTCGTCTACATGCTGCGGTGTGCCGATGGCAGTTACTATGTCGGCTCAGCCCGCGGCGAATGCCTCGATAGGCGGCTGGCGGAGCATCAGGCCGGAACGCATGCTGGCTACACCTATCACCGCAGACCGGTGACGCTGGTCTACGCCGAGTGGTTCGACCGCATCACCGATGCCATCGCGATGGAGCGGCGGATCAAGGGCTGGAGTCGCGCCAAGAAGGAAGCGCTCATCACCGAGGATTGGGACAGGGTGCAGTTCCTGGCGAAGCGCCCGTCTGCGAGGGTCGGTTTCTCCCACCCGCCCCCCCTCATCCTGAGGTGCCGCGAAGCGGCCTCGAAGGATCCTCCAGGGACCAAAACGAATTTGGCGCCCTCTCAGCGCTTCAGCACCCGCCGCGCGCCATATCCGGCGGCGGCCCACAGAAACGCCGAGACCGTCCGCACTGGAAAGAACGTCGGCAGGTCGGCGGCGACGGGGGCCGGCCAGGGCAGGCCGATCCGCGTCACGAGCCACGCGAACAGCACCGAGACTCCCAGCGCGGCGATGGCCGCGATGAAGACCTTGCCGAACTGATCCGCCTTCCAGCCGAGGAACACGGCGATCAGGATCAGGAGGGGATCGAATCCGGCGAGAATCCAGACCGAGAACGAATAGACCGGGACGACGGGGGCGGCGTTCACGCCCACCACGCCTTCGGCAGGCTGATCCGCCCGGCCGCCTTCTCGATGGTCTGCGCGGCGGCAAACAGCGTCTCTTCGTCGAACGGCCGCCCGATGAGCTGGAGGCCGAGCGGCAGCCCCTGCGCGTCGAGGCCGGCCGGCACCGCGATGCCGGGCAGGCCGGCCATGTTCACCGTCACCGTGAAGACGTCGTTGAGGTACATCTCGACCGGATCGGCCGAGGCCATCTCGCCGATGCCGAAGGCCGCCGACGGGGTTGCGGGTGTGAGGATCGCATCGACGCCGGAGGCGTAGGCCGCCTCGAAGTCGCGCTTGATCAGCGTGCGGATCTTTTGGGCCCGGACGTAGTAGGCGTCGTAGTAGCCGGCCGACAGGACGTAGGTGCCGATCATGATACGCCGCTTCACTTCGCGGCCGAAGCCGGCGGCACGGGTGTTCTCGTACATCCCGGCGATGTCCTTGCCGGGCACGCGCAGGCCGTAGCGGACGCCGTCATAGCGGGCGAGGTTCGAGGAGGCCTCGGCCGGCGCCACGATGTAATAGGCCGGCAGCGCGTATTGCGTATGCGGCAGCGAGATGTCCTTGATCGTCGCGCCGGCCTCCCTCAGCCAGTCCGCGCCCTGGTCCCAGAGCCGCTGGATCTCGGCGGGCATGCCCTCGACCCGGTATTCCCGCGGGATGCCGATGGTGAGGCCCTTCACGCCGCGGGAGATGGCGGCCTCGAAGTCGGGCACCGGCCTATCGACCGACGTCGTGTCGCGCGGGTCGTGTCCGGCCATGGAGCCGAGCAGGATCGCGCAATCCTGCACCGTGCGGGCGATCGGGCCGGCCTGATCGAGCGAGGAGGCGTAGGCGATGATGCCCCAGCGCGAGCAGCGGCCGTAGGTCGGCTTGATGCCCACCGTGCCGGTGAAGGCGGCGGGCTGACGGATCGAGCCGCCGGTATCGGTCGCGGTGGCACCGAGGCACAGATGGGCGGCGACCGCCGCCGCCGAACCGCCCGACGAGCCGCCGGGCACCAGCGGGGCGTCCGAGCCCTGGCGGCGCCAGGGGGAGATCGTCTTGCCGTAGGCGCTGGTCTCGTTGGACGAGCCCATGGCGAATTCGTCGAGGTTGAGCTTGCCCAGCATCACCGCGCCGTCGCGCCAGAGCTGGGACGAGACGTTCGACTCGTAATGCGGCTCGAACCCTTCGAGGATCTTCGAGCCCGCGGTGGTGTGGACGCCCTGCGTCGCGAACAGGTCCTTGATGCCGAGCGGCAGGCCCTCGAGCGGCCGGGCCTCGCCCTTGGCGATCTTCTGGTCGGAGACCTCGGCCATCTTCAGCGCCCGATCGGGCGTCGCGACGATGTAGGCATTGAGCGCCTTTGCCCGGTCGATGGCGTCGAGATGCGCCTGCGCGATCTCGCGGGCCGAAAAATCTTTGGCTTTCAGCCCGTCGCGAGCCTCGGCCAGGGTGAGTTCGTTGAGTGCCGTCATGCCCGTTCCAAGTGTCTGCCAGGTATCCGCACCAAGCCCGCGGGCGCGTGGCGTCTCGCAGGTGGCAGAAAAGCCGCTCCGTCGCGTCCCAGGGGACTACTCGACAACCTTCGGCACGAGAAAATAGTTATCCTCGGTCTCGGGGGCGTTGGCGACGATGTCGCTCGCCCGCCCGCCGTCGTTCACCACGTCGGCGCGCTTCTTCATGCGCATCGGGGTGACGGAGGTCATCGGCTCGACGCCGTCCACATCCACCGCGCCGAGTTGCTCGACGAAGGCGAGGATCGCGTTGAGTTCCCCCTTCAGCGGGCCGACTTCCTCGTCGGTCACCGCGATGCGGGCCAGATGCGCGATGCGCCGTACCGTTTTCTCGTCGACCGACATGCCGCCCGTGTCGCCTCGCCTGCCGTGAGCACGGGTTGAAAACCTCGCGCCGGGATCAGCCGGGCTATAGCACCCGCCTTCGCGCAGGGGCAACGCTCCGCGCCGGGTCGATGGCAGAGAGGGCCTCGGAGCCCGTGGACTCGATCGAACAGGCGGCTCAGACGATGACGTGGCCGCGCGTCACCGGCATGTCCACGGTGATTCCGGGGCGGCGGTAACGGTCGGCGTTATAGGCCCCGACGCAAAGGATCTCGAAGGCGAGCGCCAGCATCAGCACATGCCGCCGCATGAGGCCGCCGGATCGGGCGGAGGCTTGAGGGGTCGGCGTCGGCGTGAGGGGCACGGGGCGGTTCCGGCGTCGTTAACGAAACCTTAACACCGCTTTTCGCTTTCCGGTCCATCCGCGGAGGGCCGACCATCCGCCATGGTTAATCTGTGCGGTGGACAAGTCCGCGCGGGGGGGCGTAAGCCCCTCCTACATCGGGATACGGCGAGGACGGGGCATGTGGGACAGCGTCTTCCGGGAACTGCGTCCGGGGCTGATCTCCAGCGAGGCGGATCTCGCCCGCGCCGAGGCCGAACTCGGGTTCCCGCTCCCTCAGAGCTACCGCAACTTCGCGCAGAGCTGCGGCGCCGGTCGGATCGGCGGGCATCTGCGCATCTTCACCCCGGTTCCGGTGGAGGCGGCGGATCTCGGTTCGCGCGCGCACCTGATCTCGCACGGCGTGGCGCTCGCCCTCGACGGCCTGCACGACGAGGACAGCGACGAGCCGCACCGCTTCACCATCGAGGGTGATGCCGATGCCGGGCTGATGGAGCGGGCCTGCTTCTTCGGGCAGACCGAGCGGGGCGATTTCCTGTTCTTCGACGTGACGCCGGGCTTTCCCGAATACGACATCTGGGTGCTGTGCGCCGATCTGGAGACCGTGCATTTCGGCGGTGCCGACCTGCCGACCTTCCTGCGCGGGCTCCAAGGCCTCGAGATCCTGCACATCCTCGGCGACGGGGAAGGTCCGCTGCCCGCGACCTTCGCGGGCGACGACGCGGCGGCCCTGGAACAGCTCGGAGCGATGGATTCGTGAACCGGGCAGAGATGGCGGCCTTCGCCGAAGCCTCGGCCGGCGCGCCGCGCCTGATCGGGCTCGACCTCGGCACCAAGACCATCGGGATCGCCCTGTCCGATGTCGGCCGGCAGATCGCCTCGCCGCTGGAGACGATCCGGCGGGTGAAGTTCACGCCCGACGTGGCGCGGATCGTGACACTGTGCGCGACGCACGCCGTCGGCGGCCTCGTGATCGGCCTGCCGCTCAACATGGACGGCTCCGAAGGCCCCCGTGCTCAATCGAGCCGGAGCTTTGCCCGCAACCTCAAGCCGCTGTTGCCGCTGCCGGTCCTGTTCTTCGACGAGCGCCTCTCCACCGCCGCCGTCACCCGCACGCTTCTCGAAGCCGACGCCTCGCGGGCGCGGCGCGGCGAACTCGTGGACAAGCTCGCTGCCGCCTACATCCTCCAGAGCTGCCTCGACGTGATGGGCGGGATGTTTTCGGGCGCTGCCGAGGAGGCGGACGGGTTTTAACCCCGCGTCACCCGCGCCACGATCGCCTCCCGCTCCCGGCGCGTCGCTGACAGCCGCTCGCGGGCGGCCGCGAGAATCTCCGGACCGGCGGTTTCAGGCCGGCCCGCATCGAAGGGCGGAGCCGGAGCGTATTCCTGATGGAGCTGGATCGCCTTCGCGGTGTCCACATCGGTGAGTTCGGCGGCGAGCATCAGGCCGAAATCGATGCCCGCGGTCACGCCGCCGCCGGTCATCAGGTTGCCGTCGCGCACCACACGTCCCTGGGTCGGGATCGCCCCGAAGGAGCTAAGCAGATCGTGGGCCGCCCAGTGCGTGGTGGCCCGCTTGCCCCGCAGAAGGCCTGCCGCGCCGAGCACCAGAGCGCCGGTGCAGACGGAGGTGACGTAGCGTGCGTTCGCCGCCTGACGGCGCAGGAAGTCGAGGGTTTCGGCATCCTCCATCAGCGGGTTCACCCCCGCGCCGCCGGGCACGCAGATCACGTCGAGGGCCGGGCATTCGGCGAAGGTGAGCGTCGGCGTCAGCACGAGGCCGGTGGCGCTTGCGATCGCCCCCAACGCCTTCGCGACGAGATGGACGCGGGCGCCCGGCACCATGGCCAGCACCTCGTAGGGGCCGGTGAGGTCGAGCTGCTGCACCTGGGGAAAGACGAGGAATCCGATTTCGATCGTCATGGCCGCGAATTCCGGTCGTGTCCTGCGCTCGAAAAGACCTACCGCAGATAGATCACGCTGTAGAGCGAGGCGCGCAGCTCGTCCTCGTTGAGCCAGACCCGGCCGAGGTCGCAGCGCTCGGCGATGCCCGGCCGCATCCGGGCGCAATACTCGCCGGTATTGTCCTGCAGGTGGTACTGGCAGCGCCCGCCCGCCTTGCGCCGGGCGATGATCGGGCTCGAATGGTCGGCGGCGATGTCCGGCTCCTTCGGCAGGCGCTCTTCCAGCACGTACCAGGAATAGCCCACCACCGGCAGGCGGCCCCGGTCGAGGGCGTAGTCGATCATCGCCATCAGCCGGTCGGTGCCGGCCGTGAGGCCGGGTTCGCCGCGGGCGGCCTTGTCCATGAAGTCGAGCTGGTTGTCGGCGATCGAGTCCGAGACCGGGATCAGCGGCACCGGCAGGGGCTTGCGGCGGCAGCGCCGCTCGACATGGGCGATCCAGCCGGCGTTGAAGGCGTCGGTCGCCGGATCGCGCAGCCGCGGCACCGTCCCGCCGAGGCTGCGCCACGAGATCTTCGGGGCGGCGACGCGGCTGCGCCAGCGCAGGGCACCGAGGGTGCGCGCGTGCTGGCCGTAGCCGTCGAAGGAGGGCAGGTCCCGGTCCGTGCACAGGCCGCCGAGGTTGTAGAGGAGCGTTGCCGCCTCCTCCTGCCCATCCTCCAGCTTGTCGAAATACGGCTTGCGGCCCGGGTTGCGCTCGCGGCTCGCCTCGGTGTCGTTGCGGCTCTCGGCGATCTCTTCCGCGAGGTCGGGATGCCGGCGCAGGTAGTTCCGCAAGGCACGGTCCCGGCTGCGTTCGAGGCCGGCCGGGTCGGCGAAGTAGTAGCGGGTGGCGACATCCAGCGCCGAGACGGTGACCCCGACGCGCTGCGAGATCATGTCGGCGGTGGCGTAGGCAAAGCAGATCGCGCTGTCGCCCTGGCTCATCGGCGACAGGGCCGGGTTGGGGCTGATGCGATCATCGAGCGGATGCGTGCCGGGCCGGCGGCCCGGCGCCACGACGGTGACATCGGCGCAGGTCGGGTTGCGGGCATAGCGCGGATTTTCGGGCAGCAGGCGCAGATCGACCGCCCCGGCGGGCGCTGCCGCGAGCAGAAGGCCAACTGTGACACAGCGGGCGAGGTAGGCCGCCCCGGATGATGGCCTCAATCCGTCCCTGCCTCGGCGAGCGCCACCGGTGCCGCCTCGGCCCCGTCGAGCACCGCGTCCTGCGCGGCCTCGGCGAGCAGGGCGTAACCGCCATCCGCCATGTGCAGGCCGTCGCTGGCGAACAATTCGGTGCGGGTCAGCCGGCCCTGCCCGATCCAGTCGCGCATCAGGTCGGAGCGGCGGATCACCGGGACGCCGAGATCGGCGCCGAGGGCGCGCACGGCGTCGCGGAACCGGTCGGCGCCGGGCGTGGCGTCGAGCGTCGGGCACCATTGCGGCTCCATCAGAACCACGTCGATCCCCGCCGCGCGGAGGCGCTCCAGCGCCGCCTCCGTTGCCTCCCGGAAATGGTCGAGGGAGACGCCGCGCAGGGCGTCGTTGCTGCCGGTCTGCCAGATCACGAGATCGGGCCGGGGCGCGATCACGTCTTGGTCGAGCCGGGCCAGCATCTCGTCCACCGCCTCGCCGCCGATGCCGCGGTTGGCGACCGTGATTTTGCTGCCGAGATGCGGCAGGGCGCGCCGCAGTCCGGCTTCGAGGCGGGCGGGATAGGCGGCGGCGGGCGTCGAGGCGCCGACGCCTTCCGTCGAGGAGGAGCCGAAGGCGACGATGCTCAGTGGGCCACCCAGCGCGATCTTCTGGGCGACGTGCGGAAGGCCCGCCGGGGCCGTGTCCTCGAACAGGCCGAGATCGAGGTCGAAGCCGAGATCGAGGTGCTGTGGCAGCAGGTCGGCGTAGGCGAGCACCGCGGTCGAGGAGAGAGTGAGGGCCAGCATCAGCGCCGTCGCACCGACGAGCGGCCGCGGGCGTCCCCTCGGGACCGGCTGCATCCGAGCCTGACGTAGAAACCGTACCACCGTTCGAGCCCCCGCCCGCGGGCCGCCTCGATTGGGGGCCTTCGCGGAATGACTGATATCGACCCTTCTAACCGAACCGAGGCCGGATTACGGCCCAATAATCGTGATTCGCCACAGCCGCAATGCGCGGTGTTTGATAGAGTCTTAATTGCGAGACTCGGATCAAAGTGTTGTTGGTCATAGACGCCGCTTGTTCGACGCCGGCATGAAGTCCGGGGGCAGCGATCGAGCACGGTAACGGTGCTGTCTTGCCTTGGCGTCAATGGCCTTTACCTGCCGGATCGGCCGCGTCACGCCCGCGAAACCAGGGAGACCGTCCCGCTGCCGTGCCGCTCGATCCGGCCGTCGAGTTCGAGTTCGAGCAGCGTCGTCTGCACGATCCGAACCGATAGGCCGGTGGAGCGGGCAAGCTCATCGGTTCCGACCGGAACCGGGCTGAGGCATGCGATCAGCCGCTCGCGGTCGTCCCGGGGCTCGGGGGGACCATCTTCCGGCTCTGCCGCGGCAGGAAACAGCGGCAGCGCGGTCTCGGCGCGTCCGTCAAATTCGATCTCGTCCCAGTAATCGGGCGTGCGCCACGTCTCGGAGCGGTCGTTCAGGCCGTCCGCTTGCGGCGCGCCGCCGGCGATCAGCGGATCGAGCACGGACAGGACGTGCTCGACCTCCGAGACCAGCGTCGCACCCTGGCGGATCAGGTCGTTGGTGCCCTCCGCCCGCGGATCGAGCGGCGAGCCGGGCACCGCGAAGACTTCCCGGCCCTGCTCCAGCGCGAAACGGGCGGTGATGAGCGAGCCGGAGCGGCGCGCGGCCTCCACGATGACGGTGCCGAGGCTGAGGCCGGAGATGATGCGGTTGCGGCGGGGAAAGTCGCGCCCGCGCGGCACCCAGCCCATCGGCATCTCGGCGACCACCGCCCCACCCGCCCCCACGATCTCCTCGACGAGGCCGGCATGGTTCTCTGGATAGATCCGGTTCTGCCCACCCGCGAGGACCGCGACGGTGCCGGTGGTGAGCGTGGCCTTATGGGCGCGGGCGTCGATCCCTCGGGCGAGCCCCGAGACCACGACGAGACCAGCTTCGCCGAAACCGCGGGCGAGCCGCTCGGTGAAGGCGAGGCCCGCGGTCGAGGCGTTGCGCGAGCCGACGATGGCCACCGAAGGCTTGAGAAGCGTGGCCGGGTCGCCGCGAACGGCGATCAGCGGCGGCGCGGTATCGGTGGCGTGCAGCGCCTTCGGGTAGGCCGCTTCGCCCATGGCGAGGAAGCGGATGCCGAGGCGGGCGGCCGCCGCCATCTCGCGCTCGGCCTCGGCCTTCGTGGGCGGCACGGCGCGCTTGCCCGCCCGCTTCGTCAGGTCCGGCAGGGCGTCGAGCGCGGCCGACGCGCTGCCGAAGCGGTTGATCAGGCCGCGGAAGGTGCGCGGGCCGATGCCGTCGGTACGGATCAGGCGCAGCCAATCGAGGCGTTGCGCGTCGGTGAGTTGCATCGGTCCCCCTCCGTCCGGGAGGGGGCGGCACTCACCCTTTCTTCCCGATCCGCCCCTCGGTGCCGGCGGCGAGTCGGCGGATGTTGGGCGCGTGCTTCCACCATAGCAAAGCTGCGAGCACGAGGAAGAGCGCTGCAACCGAGCCGTGTCCCAGCGCCCACAGGATGAGGGGCGTGGCAGCCGACGCCGCGAGCGCGGCAAGCGAGGAGTATTTCAGGGCGAAGGCGAGCCCGAGCCAGATCGCGGCGAAGGCGGCCAGCGTCACCGGGCTCAGCGCCAGCAGCACGCCAATGAAGGTCGCCACGCCCTTGCCGCCCTTGAAGCCGAGCCAGACCGGGAAGAGATGGCCGAGGAAGGCACCGAGGCCCGCAGCCAGCGCCGGCCCTTCTCCCCATTGGCTTGCGGCGAGCACCGGCAGCGTGCCCTTGAGCGCATCGCAGAGCAGCGTCGCGGCGGCGAGCCCCTTGCGGCCGGTTCGCAACACGTTGGTCGCGCCGATATTGCCCGAGCCGATCGCCCGCACGTCGCCGAGGCCGGCGAACTTCGTGAGGATCAGCCCGAAGGGGATCGCGCCGCAGGCATAGCCGAGGACGAGAGCCGCGATGAGGACCGGCCAGCCGGCCGCGAGAAGCGTGGTCATGCGGCCAGAGCCGAGAGGTCGGAGCGGTGGACGATGCGGCCGCCGACCAGCGTCAGCACCGCCGCGCCCTGGAGGCGCGCCTCGTCGAAGGGCGAGTTCTTGGAGCGCGACTTCAACTGCCGCTTGTCGAGCAGGTAGGGCAGATCGGGGTCGATCAGCACGAGGTCGGCGGGCGCGCCTGTTTCGAGGCGCCCCGCCTCGCGGCCGAGCAGCGCCGCGGGGTTGGCCGAGAGAGCCTTCAGGAGCGTTCCCAGCGTCACGTCGCCGGTATGGAGCAGGCGTAGGCTCGCCCCGAGCAGGGTCTCGATGCCGAGCGCTCCATCGGCGGCTTCGGCGAATGGCAGGCGCTTGGTCTCGACGTCCTGCGGATTGTGGTCGGAGACGATGACGTCGATCACGCCTTCATTCAGCGCGGCGATCACCGCCTGCCGGTCGTCCTCGCGGCGCAAGGGGGGCGAGAGCTTGCAGAAGGTGCGGTAGTGGCCGATGTCGCCCTCGTTGAGCACGAGGTTGTTGACCGACACGCCGCAGGTGACGGGCAGCCCCGCCTCCTTGGCCCGCCGCACGATCTCGACCGAATCGGCGCAGGAGATCATCGCCGCGTGGTAGCGCGCGCCGGTGAGGCGCACGAGGCGGATGTCGCGCTCCAGCATCACCGTCTCGGCCTCGCGGGGGATGCCGATCAGGCCGAGGCGGGAGGCCATCTCGCCCTCGTTCATCACGCCTTCGCCGACGAGGTCCGGCTCCTCGACATGCTGCATCAGCAGCG
The DNA here is from genome assembly GCF_004683995.1 of Methylorubrum sp. Q1. Lineage (NCBI taxonomy): Bacteria > Pseudomonadati > Pseudomonadota > Alphaproteobacteria > Hyphomicrobiales > Methylobacteriaceae > Methylorubrum > Methylorubrum sp. Q1. The sequence goes on from NZ_SRHQ01000013.1 coordinate 113,801, forward strand.
CGCCGAAATCGCGGGCGTAGGTCAGCGCGCGGCGCATCACCTGCGCGTTGGTGACGGCTTTCAGCCCGTCGGTGAAGGCGACCGCGCCGGCTTCCGCCAGCAGGCCGAACTCGGTCATCTCGCGGCCGGCCAGCCCCTTCGTGATGGCGGCGGCCGGTAGCACGTTGACGCAGGCGGTGTCGCGGGCGCGGCGCAGCACGAAATCGACGATGGCCGGCCCGTCGATGACGGGGTTGGTGTCGGGCATGCAGACCAGCGTCGTCACGCCGCCGGCCGCGGCAGCCGCGCTCGCCGAGGCCAGGGTCTCGCGGTGCTCGGCGCCCGGCTCGCCGACGAAGGCGCGCAGGTCGATCAGGCCCGGCGCGAGGGTGAGCCCGCCGCAGTCGATTTTTTTGCAGTCTTCCGGTGCATCGGGTGCGGCACCCCAGGCGACATCGGCGATGCGGCCGTCGCGCACGAGCACGGCGCCGGGGCCCTCGCGGCCGCTGGCCGGGTCGAGGAGATGGGCGTTGGAGAGGAGAAGCGGAGGAGCGGTCATTGGGACTGAGAAATTCTCCGCCAAGCGCAACGGGTCCGGTCGAGCCAAGTCATGGCCTCCGACGGGAGAGCTTCGTTACCATCCAACCGAACCACGCGAAGACCGCGAGATACAGGATGCCTGTGAGTGACGCGACAACCTCGCCGCTCAAGCCAGCGACAAGACCGAGGATGAAGATCGCCGTAACGGGAACGAAGACCGTCACCATTCCCCGAGCGGCGAGGACCCAGAGACTCGGCACGTCGGTAAACCAACGTTCCAGCCAGAACCAGAGGCTGAGCAATGGACGCGATCCCGTTCGTGCGGAGATGGCTTAAATGGCGGCCTTCTCGATCAGGGCCTCACGGATGAAGCGCTGACGGGAGAGGCCTCGACGCTGGGCTGCGGCGTCGATGGCGCTGAGAGCCCGCTCGTCGAGGAGAGCGTCTTCATCGACGGAAACGACAACGGCGGCATGCCCCGCTGCCAGAGCCTCGGCCACCTCCGGATCCTCACGCAGGACATCGAGGCTGCGCACGGGCGGCGGTGTCATGCCGTCCTCGGCCAAACACTCAAGATAGAGCCGCAAGACCTCCGGTGCCTGACGTAGCGCGCCCTCAGCCGTGTCGGCCGCCGTCGTGCACCCGATTAGATCTGGGAACCATACACCCCACAGGGTGCCTGGCTCCTTCTCCAGAATGCCGATGGAGTGAATCATCGTTGTGATCCCTCAGCGAATCCAGCCGGCGCACGCGCGATGCTGCGTGCCGTGCCAAGCGGCAGGTCGCCGCGTCCGCGCGAGATCGGGATGTGCTGGGGTTTGTCGGGATGCTTGTCGACATCGTGATTCCCGCCCCGCGACTTGATCAGCCGCCAACCCTCGCGCTCCAGCCGACGGCGGATTTCCAGATTATCAAGCTCGAAGTCGCGCGGCGGCATGTCAAGCGCTGAGCCTCACCCGTTCGGCAGGTGCGTCGCCAGGGCTTCCAGGACGGCCATGCGCACGGCGACGCCCATCTCGACCTGCTCGCGGATCAGCGACTGCGCCCCGTCGGCGATGTCGGAGGCGATCTCGACGCCGCGGTTCATGGGTCCGGGATGCATCACCAGCGCGTCCGGCTTGGCGAGCGCCAGCTTGTCGCCGTCGAGGCCGTAATAGCGGAAATATTCCTTCACGCTCGGCACGAAGGAGCCGTTCATCCGCTCGCGCTGGAGGCGCAGCATCATCACGATGTCGCAGCCCTTCAGCCCCGCGCGCATGTCGGTGAACACTTCGACGCCGAAGCGCTCGATGCCGGTGGGCAGCAAGGTCGAGGGGCCGATCACCCGCACCCGGGCGCCGAGCGCCTGAAGCAGGATGATGTTCGAGCGCGCCACCCGCGAATGCAGGACGTCGCCGCAGATCGCGACGTGGAGCCCCTCGATGCCGCCCTTGTTGCGGCGGATGGTGAGCGCGTCGAGCAGCGCCTGGGTCGGGTGCTCGTGGGCGCCGTCGCCGGCATTCACCACGGCGCAATCGACCTTGCGGGCGAGCAGGTGCACGGCGCCCGCCGCGTGGTGGCGCACCACGATGATGTCGGGCCGCATGGCGTTGAGCGTCGCGGCGGTGTCGATCAGCGTCTCGCCCTTCTTCACCGAGGACGAGGCGACCGACATGTTCATCACGTCGGCGCCGAGGCGCTTGCCGGCCAGCTCGAACGAGGATTGCGTGCGGGTCGAGGGCTCGAAGAACAGGTTGATCTGCGTGCGACCGCGCAAGGTCGTGCGCTTCTTCTCGACCTGCCGCGACAGGGCGACGGCGGCGTCGGCGCGCTCCAGCAGCGATTCGATGTCCGGCCGGCTCAGGCCTTCGATGCCGAGCAAGTGCCGGTGCGGGAAGGCGGGTGCGGTCTGAGCGGTCATGCGGCGGTTCTGGCGTCGGCTCCGCGCTATAGGGGCCCGGGAAGGGCCCGGCAAGGCGCAGGCGTGTCCGGTCGGGCGGTGCGGGCGATGGCACGAGGAAAAACGGTCTCGCCGGGTTGCGGGCGAGAGATTTTCTTGATCATCGCGAGCCTGTGATCGAGAAAAATTTGAACGATCCAGCCTCGCTTCCGTTTTCCAAACATCCGTTGGGGTTTGAGTGCGTCGAATACCTGTCCCGGTATCCGTCTGCCTACCCGGAAACGAAAGGTAGCTTATGAATACGCGACTTCTCCTGACCGCCGGTGCGCTCTCGCTCGGTCTCGCTCTCTCGTCCGGCGCCTACGCTCAGGGCATGCAGCGGGGCGGCATGGAGCCCGGCATGGGCGGCCAGCCCGGCGGGCAAATGGGTGGCCAGATGGGCGGCCAAATGCAGCAGGGTGCCATGGGCGACGACATGGGCCAGGAGCAGCGCCCGATGAAGCGCGGCTCCAAGAAGATGAAAAAGCCGATGAAGAACAAGAAGATGATGCGCTCGAAGCGCATGAATTCCGGCTCCGGCATGGAGTCCGGCGCGGGCGGGATGTAATCCACCCGTCACCCGACTGTGACCACATCGCCATCTAGGCGATCCTCGGCCCGCCCGGTTAGACCGGGCGGGCTTTTTCGTCTCGAACGAAACCTTCCGAGTCTTCCTGCGCCGAACGGTCCATCCGCCCGGCGCGGGATGCTGCAACAGGGAACAGCCGCGCCGTGGCCGCAGGATCGACGCTCTCGGGGCCGGACATCGTCGAGACGGTGCGGCGGCGCTGGATGTTTCGCCATCCGCTGGTGATCCGGCTGGCGCACTGGCTCAACGTGGTCTGCCTCGCCATCCTGCTGATGAGCGGCTTGCAGATCTTCAACGCCCATCCGGCACTCTATTGGGGCGCAGCCTCGACCTTCGACAAGCCGTTCGTCGCCATCACCGACGACCAGCGGGACGACGGCACGCCGCGCGGCATCGTCTATGTGGCCGGCCACACCTTCGAGACGACGGGCGTGCTCGGCCTGTCGAACCTCAACGGCCAGCAAGCGGGACGCGCCTTCCCGGCCTGGGCGACCCTGCCGGCGCATCAGGATCTCGCCACCGGGCGGCGCTGGCACTTCCTGTTCGCCTGGGCCTTCGTCATCAACGGGCTGATCTACCTCCTCTACGGGATCGGTACGGGCCAGTTGCGGCGGCGCCTCGTGCCCGACGGCGACCAGATGCGCGGGTTCGGTTCCTCGGTCCGCGAGCACCTGACCCTGCACTTTCCGAAAGGGGACGAGGCCAAGCGCTACAACGTGCTGCAGAAGCTCACCTACCTCGTCGTGGTGGCGGTGCTGCTGCCGCTGATGGTGCTGACGGGGCTCGCCATGTCGCCGGGCGTCAACGCGGTGGTGCCCCTGCCCGACCTGTTCGGCGGACGGCAATCGGCCCGCACGATCCACTTCATCGTCACGAATCTGCTGGTGCTGTTCGTGATCGTCCACGTCCTGCTCGTGCTGCTCTCCGGCGTGGCCAACAATATGCGCAGCATGATCACCGGCTGGTTCGTGATCGAGCGCCAAAAACTTCCCACCGGCCCGGGAGAGACCCCATGACCCCCCGTCTCATGACCCCTCGCCTCCAGATCCCCTCATCGATCGCCCTGCCCCACCGCCGCGGTTTCCTCACCGCGGCGGCCGGCCTGCTCGGCGTCTCGGCCCTTGGCGGCTGCGACCGCTTCGCCGCGAGCGCCACGGGCCAGCGCGCGCTGAAGGCGGGGGAGGACGCCAACCTGTTCGTGCAGCGCCTGCTGCTGACGCCGGCCTCGCTCGCCAAGGAGTTTCCGGATTCGGAGATCTCGCCCTGGTTCAAGCCGAACGGCACGATCGAGCCGCCGGACCGGGCCTATAAGGCGCTCGCCGCCAAGAGCTTCGACGGGTTCAAGCTCCGTGTCGACGGCCTCGTCGAGCGGCCCCAGGATCTCAGTCTCGCCGATCTGCGGACCCTGCCCGCCCGTACCCAGACGACCCGGCACGATTGCGTCGAGGGCTGGAGCGCCATCGGCAAGTGGACCGGCGTGCCGCTCGCGGAGGTGCTTCAGCGGGCCGGCCTGAAGCCGAACGCCCGCTACGTCGTGTTCCACTGCGTCGACACGATGGAATATTCCGCAAGCGGCGGAGACGAAGACGTCGCGCCCGAAAAGACCGCCAATCCCGGCATGGAGACGCGGCCGGAGGGGGCCGAGAACCAAGCCAGCGATTCGCAGGCCGCGGGCGCGGAGGCACCGAACGCCGAGGACGAGGAGAACCAGGGTACGCCGGTTCGCTATTACGAGAGCATCGATCTCACCGACGCCTACCACCCGCAGACGATCCTCGCCTACGACCTGAACGGCAAGGCGCTGCCGGTTTCGAACGGCGCGCCGCTACGCCTGCGGGTTGAGCGCCAGCTCGGTTACAAGCAGGCGAAATACATCATGCGGATCGAGGTGACCGAGGGCCTGACCGGCATCGGCGACGGCAAGGGCGGCTATTGGGAGGATCGCGGCTACGAGTGGTACGCGGGGATTTAAGGGCAGGTCCGGCACGTTCACCCGATTTGACAACGCCGCGCGGCTCACCCACTTCTGCGCGGCGCGAGAGCCGGCCTCCGACCGGTACGCATCCGCGCCATTCCCAAAACCGTATCTGCGGTGAGGCTCTGGCGAGAGGCAGAGGTTCATGAAAGTCGTCGTCGTCGAGTCGCCGGCCAAGGCCAAGACGATCAACAAATACCTGGGGAGCGATTACGAGGTTCTGGCCTCGTTCGGCCATATCCGCGATCTGCCGGCCAAGGACGGCTCGGTCGATCCGGAGGCCGACTTCGCCATGATCTGGGAGGTGGAGGATCGCGGCGCCAAGCGCGTGTCCGAGATCGCCCGCGCCGTGAAGGGAGCCGAGAAGCTCATCCTCGCGACCGACCCGGATCGCGAGGGTGAGGCGATCTCCTGGCACGTCATCGAGGCGCTGACCGCCCGCAAGGCGCTGAAGGGCATCCCCGTCGAGCGGGTGACCTTCAACGCGATCACCAAGGCGTCGGTCGACGCGGCGATGAAGAAGCCGCGCCAGATCGACCAGGCCCTGGTCGATGCCTATCTCGCGCGCCGCGCACTTGATTACCTCGTCGGCTTCAACCTCTCGCCGGTGCTGTGGCGCAAGCTGCCCGGCGCCCGTTCGGCCGGCCGGGTGCAGTCGGTGGCGCTCCGTCTCGTGGTCGAGCGCGAGATGGAGATCGAGCGCTTCAAGCCGCGCGAATACTGGTCGATCATCGCCACGCTGGTGACGGAGGCCGGCGGCGTGTTCGAGGCCCGGCTCGTCGGCGCCGACGGCAAGCGCATCCAGCGCCTCGATGTCGGCAATGCCGAGGAGGCAGCGGCCTTCAAGCGCGACCTCGAACTCGCGACCTTCCAGGTGGCGAGCATCGAGGCCAAGCCCGCCAAACGTCACCCGCAGCCGCCCTTCACCACCTCCACGCTGCAGCAGGAGGCCTCGCGCAAGCTCGGGATGGCCCCGGCGCAGACCATGCGGGTCGCGCAGCGGCTCTATGAAGGCGTGGATGTCGGCGGCGAGACCGTCGGCATCATCACCTACATGCGGACCGACGGCGTCGACATGGCGCCGGAGGCGATCCAGGACGCGCGCCGGGTGATCGGCCGCGAGTTCGGCGACGCTTACGTCCCCGGTGCGCCGCGCAAATACACCGTCAAGGCCAAGAACGCGCAGGAGGCCCACGAGGCCGTGCGCCCGACCGATATGGGCCGGTTGCCGAAGCACGTTGCCCGCCACCTCGAACCGGAGCAGGCCAAGCTCTACGACCTGATCTGGACCCGCACCATCGCGAGCCAGATGGAATCGGCCGAGCTGGAGCGCACCACCGTCGAGGTGAGTGCGAATGTCGGCCCGCGCCGGATCGACCTGCGCGCCACCGGTCAGGTCGTGAAGTTCGACGGCTTCCTCGCCCTCTATCAGGAGGGCAAGGACGACGAGGAGGACGAGGACGCCAAGCGCCTGCCGGCGATGAAGGCGGGCGACGCGCTCAAGCGCGAGCGCATCGCCTCGACCCAGCACTTCACCGAGCCGCCGCCGCGCTACTCCGAGGCCAGCCTCGTCAAGCGGATGGAGGAGCTCGGCATCGGCCGGCCCTCGACCTATGCCGCGGTCCTGCAGACCCTGCGCGACCGCGAATATGTCCGCATCGAGAAGAAGCGCCTCCAGCCGGAGGACAAGGGGCGGCTCGTCACCGGCTTCCTCGAAAGCTTCTTCAAGCGCTACGTCGAGTACGACTTCACCGCGAGCCTGGAAGAGCAGCTCGATCGGGTCTCGAATGCCGAGATCGACTGGCGCTCCGTGCTGCGCGACTTCTGGCGCGATTTTTCCGCCGCGATCGGCGGCACCAAGGAATTGCGCGTCGCGGAGGTCCTCGAGGCGCTCAACGGCCTGCTCGGGCCCCACATCTTCCCCGAGAAGGCGGATGGCGGCGATCCGCGCGCCTGCCCGACCTGCGGGGCGGGCCAGCTCTCGCTCAAGCTCGGCAAGTTCGGCGCCTTCATCGGCTGCTCGAATTACCCGGAATGCAAGTACACCCGCCAGCTCTCGGCCTCCGGCGTCGAGGGCGAGGGTGACGGCTCCTCGGCCGAGGGCGGCCAGCCCGGCGTGCGCGTGCTCGGCGACGATCCGGCCACCGGCCTGCCCGTGACCCTGCGCGATGGCCGTTTCGGGCCGTTCGTGCAACTCGGCGAGGCGAGTGCCGAGAAGGGCGCGGAGAAGCCCAAGCGCTCCTCGTTGCCCAAGGGCATGACGCCGGGCAGCGTGACGCTGGAGATCGCGCTGCGCCTGCTCTCGCTGCCGCGCGAGGTGGCCAAGCATCCGGAGACCGGCGAGCCGATCCTGGCCAATCTCGGCCGCTTCGGCCCCTACGTGCAGCACGGGAAGACCTACGCCAATCTCGGCAAGGAGGACGACGTGCTGGAGATCGGCGCCAACCGCGCCATCGATCTCATCGTCGCCAAGGAGCAGGGCGGCGGGCGCGGCCGCCCCTCCTCCGATCCCGGCCGCACGCTCGGCCAGCATCCGGACGGCGCCGCACTCGTGGTCAAGGCCGGCAAGTACGGCCCCTATGTCAGCGACGGTTCGGTCAACGCGACGCTGCCGAAGACCATGGCCGCCGAGAGCCTGACGCTGGAGCAGGCCATCGACCTCGTCAACGCCAAGCGCGCTTCGGGCGGCGGCAAGAAGCCGGTCCGCAAGACGGCGGCCCGCGCCCGCGCTCCGGCTAAGAAGGCGGAGGCCGGCGAGGCGGCAAAGCCGGCCGTGCGCAAGACGGCGGCCAAGGCGACCACGAAGGCGGCGGGGACGAAGGCTTCCGCCAAGCCGGCGGCTGCCAAGAAGGCCGCCGCGAAGACGAAGGCGGGCTGACGCTCACGGGAAGCGGCCGCTTCCTCCGGATGTCGGGTCGTCTCGACATCCGGCCGACGGCCCGCGCGGCATCCGGGTCGAGACGGTGCACGGATGGCTCCGCCGCGCGTCCTCTTCTCGCAGGATCGTTCAGCCGGCTGTCATCGCGAGCGACCGCGCGACCCGTCCGAGACAAGCGGCGCGCTGGATCGCTTCGGCTTCGCTTGGCGATGATGGAAGGTTCGGCGGCCTGATCAGTCCGCGCCGACCCGCTCGAACGTGAGGTAGCTCGGCAGCCGGCCGGCCGCGAGGGCCTTGGCCTCGTAGCGGGTACCCGGCCAGCCCTCGAACGGCCTGCGCCAGTCGTCGGCGGTCTCCGCCGTCCAGCGGAGTTGCGGGCAGCGGGCGGCGCGGACCAGGGTCCAGCCCACATAGTCGTCGATATCGCTGGCGAAGCGGAAATGGCCGCCGGGGCGCAGCACGCGGGCGATCTCGGCGAGCGAGGCATCCGACACGAAGCGGCGCTTGCGCTGGCGGCGCTTCGGCCAGGGGTCGGGATAAAGCAGATAGACGCGGGCGAGGCTCGCATTCGGCAGGGCGGCGAGCAGGGCGGTCGCGTCCTCGTCCCAGACGCGGACATTGCGCAAGCCGCGATCGTCCACGGCGCGCAGCAGCTTGACCACGCCGTTGACGAAGGGTTCGCAGCCGATGATGCCGGCTTGGCGGTGGGCTTCGGCCTGCGCGGCGAGATGCTCGCCGCCACCGAAGCCGATTTCCAGCCAGACCTCGTCGACCGGCACCGGGAACAGGCTCGGCGGATCGAGGAATTCGCCGCGCTCGGGCAGCGCGACGCGAAGAGAAGGCAGCGCCCCTTCGAGGCGCTGCTCCTGGCCCGGGCGCAGGCGCTTGCCCTTGCGGCGCCCGTAGAAGGCCCGCTCGGTCTCCGCCGTCCCGCCCGTCTCGGGAGGGATGTCGTCATCCCTCCCCATCATGGTTCGGGCTTAGAAGGCCGACTTCAGCTTGTCGGCGAGGTCGGTCTTTTCCCAGGAGAAGCCGCCGTCGGCGTCGGGCTCACGGCCGAAATGGCCGTAGGCCGAGGTGCGGGCGTAGATCGGCTTGTTGAGCTGAAGCGCCGTGCGGATGCCGCGGGGCGAGAGGTCGAGGGCGTCCATCAGCACGCCTTCGAGCTTGGCCTCGTCCACGGTGCCCGTGCCGTGAAGATCGACGTAGATCGACAGCGGCTTGGCCACGCCGATGGCATAGGAGAGCTGGATCGTGGCCCGGCGGGCGAGGCCGGCGGCGACGACGTTCTTGGCCAGATAGCGGGCAGCGTAAGCGGCCGAGCGGTCGACCTTGGTCGGGTCCTTGCCGGAGAAGGCGCCGCCGCCGTGGGGCGCCGCGCCGCCGTAGGTGTCGACGATGATCTTGCGGCCGGTGAGGCCGGCATCGCCGTCGGGGCCGCCGATCACGAACTTGCCGGTCGGGTTGACGTGCCAGACGGTGCTCTCGTTGACCCAGCCCTGCGGCAGGGCTTTGAGGATGTAGGGCTCGACGATGGCACGCACGTCGGCCGAGTCGAGCGACTCGTCGAGATGCTGCGTCGAGAGTACGATCTGCGTCACCTCGACCGGGCGGCCGTTGACGTAGCGCACGGTGACCTGGCTCTTGGCGTCGGGGCCGAGCTTGGCCGCGTCACCCTGCTTGGCCTTGCGCGCGTCGGCGAGGTCCTTGAGGATCTTGTGGGCGTAGAAGATCGGGGCCGGCATCAGGGCCGGGGTTTCGTCGGCGGCGTAGCCGAACATGATGCCCTGGTCGCCCGCGCCCTCATCCTTGTTGCCGGCGGCGTCCACGCCCTGGGCGATGTCGGCCGACTGCGCGTGCAGGTGGATGGCCACCTCGTTGTTCTTCCAGTGGAAGCCCGACTGCTCGTAGCCGATGTCGCGCACGGCCTCGCGAGTCAGCTCCTCGAGGTCCTTGAAGGTCACGGAATCGGGGCCGCGCACCTCACCCGCGATTACGACGCGGTTGGTCGTGGTCAGCGTCTCGACGCCGAGACGCGCCTCCGGCATCGCCGAGAGATAGGCGTCGACCACGGTGTCCGAGATCCGGTCGCTCACCTTGTCGGGGTGGCCTTCGGAAACGGATTCGCTGGTGAAGAGGTAGTCGGAACGCGGCATCGTGTGCACCCCCGATTGTCGGGCGCGCCTCGTGTCTCACGGCGCTTACCCTGGTCTCCAGAGGCGCGGCTTGTCGCATCGCCGTTTCGGACGGTCAAGCCGGAATGGCGAAATCGTCCGTTTTAACGAACGCGGATGCGTGCATCCGCGCCCTGTGGTTCCGCGCCCGATAGGGATCGTGGAGGCACCGATACGGGGCTGTAACCGTCAGCCCTTGAGTTCCTGGCTCAGGATCTCGACGGCGGCAGAAAGTTCGCGGCGCTGTTGCTCGGTGAACGTTTCCGTGAACTGGCGAGCAAAGGCTCGGGCAAGATCAGACCACGGTTCGACAGCGTAAGCGCGCTGGCCATTGTCTGAAAAGCCGCGTTCCGTTTCCGGGTCCGGATGGGGAATGCCATCGAGAAAGTCGGAGACCGGAGTACTGGTGAGGCGACTGAGGATCGCGAGATGAACCGCGCTGATCCGGTTAACGCCTTTTTCGTACTTTTGGAGTTGCGCGGCAGACATCCCGAAGCTGTCGGCGACCGCTCGTTGCGTCAGTTTCGAGCGTTTGCGCTGCTCGGCAATGCGACGTCCGAGAAGGACGTCGCGCTCATCGGTCTTCTGACCTGCCATTTTCGTTCTACCCAAGTTCTTTCGGGCGATGCTTCGAACGAAAACTTTCTGCTTGCAAGGGCGCGTCGGGAGCCAATGGCAACGACACACAGATTATGTCATTTGTTATAGCCGCGGCGTGACGTCGCACTCACATTGCAGGAAGTATCGGATGTTCGACTGCAATCTGAGGCAGCGAAACGATTGGCGTCCCCGGCAGGGCTCGAACCTGCGACCCCAGGTTTCATACCACTTCGACTTTCGCCGCCACGCTGTTCGCGCGTTCGTGGTCTGGACTATCCCTTCACCGTGGGCTTCGGACGAAGCCTTTAGGTGCCACCCGTCTAGTCTCTACACCTTCCCGTGAGCCGTGACCGGACCGCGGGCTTGGCTCGGGATCGGCAGAGCGCCGCGGCGCCGGAAGCTTTCCCCGAATTTGAGTGGATCCGCCGTGCGGTTTCCCATCACGGCGCCCAATTGTGGAGTTTAGGAAACCTGTGCTCTGTCCAGCTGAGCTACGGAGACGTCGATTCAGGCTTAGCATCATCGCGGGGGGGCGCCAACCGCTCCGGCCTGGGCCGTCCGCGATTGTTGGGCAAGCGCCGAGGCGCGCGATTGGCGCGCTGTTGCCCGGGAGGCGCACGGGCCGGCAATCCGCGATTGTGCGCCGGCGACGCTCTCGCGTGCCGCGATCCCGGCACTTTTCGCGCGGCATCTTCGCCTGAATCGAACGGCCGAGCGCGAACGGTGACGATGTTGCCCGGTGATGGTCACGAGATCGGCTGGTATGGGAGCAGGACGAGCCGAGGCGGTGCCCCGGCTCTCGTCTGGCTGCTCGCGGCCGCCTGCGGCGCGCCCGGCGCCGCTTCGGGCGCTCCGCGGGTGGCGGAGGCCTGCGGGCCTTCGGCCTCGATCGAGGATCGCCTTGCCGACATCGGGCCCAGGGGCGAGCTGCGCCTCGCGTCGGGCCGCCGGGCCGTGCTCTCCGGGCTGCGCTGGCCCGACGAGCCCGCGCTCGACGCGGCCGCGCGAAGTTGGCTGCACGCCTTTCGCGGCGCGCCCCTGGTTCTGACCGAACGCGGTGCCGAGGACCGCTGGGGCCGCCGTCACGCCGACGCGATCGCTGGCGAAGCGGAGCCGGTCGATCTCGCCGGAGGATTGGTCGCGGCCGGGCTTGCCTATGCCGATGCCGGCGAGGCCGATTCGCTCTGTCGCCCGGCGCTCCGCGCCGTCGAGGAGGCGCCGCGCGCGGCCGGGCTCGGCCTGTGGGCCGGCGGCCCGCTCGCGGCGACGGATGTGGCGGCGCTGAACGCGCGCGCCGGGCGCTTCACGGTGGTGGAGGGGCGCATCCTGCATGTCGGCGAGCGGTCGGCCCGAACCTATCTCGACTTCGCGCGCCGGGGCGGGCAAGGCTTGACCGTAACCGTGCAGAAACGCTCTTGGCGGATTCTGAGCGAACATGGTTTGTCGGCGGCCACGCTGAGGGGCCGCCGCGTGAGAATCCGCGGCATGGTCGAGATCGGTCGGGGACCGTTCATCGATCTCGCCGGCGTCGACGGCATCGAGGTCATCGAGGGGGAGCGGGCGCTGCGGCGCTAGAACGGCATGACGGGGGATTTGCGGCATCAATCGGGGCGGCGGCGCGTGTACGGGGGCGTCCGTCGCAGACTTGCGCGGCGGAGACTTGCGCGGCGGAGATTTGCGCGGCTCGCCACGCTGGTCGCGCTCGCGGGCCTGCTCGCGGCCTGCGCCGCCGACCAGACCGGAAGCGTATTGACGCCTGCGGTCATCACGGTGCCCGAGCAGGCACCGAAGACCACGGGACGCACACGCTCCGACGAGGCGGACCACGCCAAGCTCGTGGCCTCGTTCGGCGGCGAGTACCGCGCGCCCGCCGCCCACCGGCTCATCACCGAGATCACCGACCGGCTGGTGCGCGCCAGCGACCGGCCGGAGGAGAGCTACGCGGTCACGCTGCTCGACTCGCCCGTCGTCAACGCCTTCGCCCTGCCGAGCGGCCGGCTCTACGTCACCCGCGGCCTGCTGGCGCTCGCCGGCGACAGCTCGGAGGTCGCGGCGGTACTGGCGCACGAGATCGCCCACGTGACGTTGCGCCATGCCACCGCCCGCAGCGAGATGGCCCTGCGCTCGCAACTCGTCAGCCGCGTGGTCGCCGACGTGCTGAACGACCCCGTCACGGGGGCGCAGCTCGAGAGCCAGTCCAAGTTCACCCTCGCCCGCTTCTCCCGCGAGCAGGAGCTGGAGGCGGACACGAACGGCGTGCGCGTACTGGCCCAGGCCGGCTACGACCCGTTCGGTGCCGGCCGCTTCCTCGATGCGCTTCAGCGCACCATGGCGCTCAAGGCCGGCAACGGCAGCGCGGCCGAGCCCGACATGCTCGCGACCCACCCGGCGACCGCCGAGCGCATCGCGCTGGTCACCCGCGCGGCCCGGCGCATCGGCGCCCCCGGCCTGGGCGCCGACGACCGCGCCCGCTATCTCGCGGCGATCGACGGGCTCGCCTATGGCGACAATCTCGGCGAGGGGCTGGTGCGCGGTCGCCGCTTCCTGCATCCGGGCTTGGGCATCGCCTTCGACGTGCCGGACGCCTTCGCCATCGAGAACACCCGCAACGCCGTGCTCGGCACCACACCTGAGGGCAGCCGCCGCCTACTGTTCGATCAGGTCGAGGCGAGCGGCGACCGCAGCCTGGAAGACGTGCTGCGCGCGACCTGGAACGATGCCATCGAAGCGGGCTCGGTCGAGAACCGCATCGTCGGTGGACGCTCGGCTGCGACCGCCCTGTCGCGGGGCAAGGACTGGACCTTCCGCCTCGCGGCGATCCGCATGGGCGAGATCACCTACCGCATGATCATGGCGGCCAAGGGCGCGACCGACCCGGAGCCGGCCTTCCGCCGCTGGCTGGAAAGCCTGCGCCCGATCGAGCCGGAGGAGACCGCCTCGCTCAAGCCGGCGGATCTGCGGATCGTCACCGCCGCTCCGGGCGACACCGTGGAGGGGTTGGCCCGCCGCATGAGCGTGCCCGACCGCGCCGTCGATCGCTTCCTCGTGCTCAACAGCCTGCAGCGCGGTGCGGTGGTGAAGCCCGGTCTGAGCTACAAGCTCGTCGTCGAGTGAGGTGCGAGGCCGTCGGGCTTGCGCGTCCGGGGGCCGGCGCTTAGGCCGATGCCTCGACGCAACGGGTCCGACGTGACGCCCTCCGAGCTTCCCACTGATACCGCCGTCGCGGTCGTGTTCTTCCGTCCCTCGCCCGAACAGGTCGCGCGGATCGTCGAGCGCTTTGCCGGGCGCCTGCCCGTCTTCGTCTGCGACAATGGCGGCATCCCACCCGAGGCGCAGGCGCAGTTGCGGGATGCGGAAGGGCTCACCCGGCTCGGCGAGGGGCGCAATGGCGGCATCGCTGCCGCCCTCAACGCCCTGGCCGAGGCGGCGACGGCCGCCGGGTTCCGCCGCGTGTTCCTGCTCGATCAGGATGCCGATGCCACCGTCGAGACGGCGCGGGCGCTGGGCCACGCCCTCGACCAAGCCGCAGGCGAAGACCCGCCCCCGGCCCTCGTCGGCCCGGCGCCCGCACCGAAGCCCGGCCACAAGGCACCGGTCTACCCGCTGCGGCCCGGCGTGCGGCCCCGCGAAAGCCTGCGGCCGGTCGAATTCCTCGCGACCTCCGGCTCGCTCGTGGATCTGGCGGCCTTCGCGAGGGTCGGCCCGTTCCGCGAGGACTTCTTCATCGACGCCGTCGATCTCGAATGGTGCTTTCGCGCCTGGGCGTGCGGCCGGAGCTGCTGGATGGACCCCGGCACGGCCATCCCCCACAGCGTCGGGCGCGGCACGATCCGGATGCGATTCCTGCCGGTGACGATGCCCGACCAGCCGCTGTTCCGCATGGCGGTCTACGTGCGCAACTCCGCCTATAGCTGGCGCCTGCCGCATGTACCGGCCCGGTGGAAGCTGAAGCAGGCCGCCTACCTGCCGCTTCAAATCGCGCTCTACTGGAGCCGTCACCGGTTCTCGCCCCGCGTTCTCGCCCGCCTTCTCGCGGCCCTGGCCCAGGGGCTGGGCGGGCACCTCGGCCGGCCGGCGGACGCGCCGCCGTGACCGCGACCCCCTTACCCTCGCCCTCTGCGGCGGTCCTCGACGTCGTCATCGTCAACTGGAATGCCGGCGACCAGCTTCGGGCCTGCCTCGCGAGCCTCGCCGCGAGCCAGCGGGCGGAGCAACTGCGCGTCGTCGTCGTCGACAACGCCTCTTCCGACGGCTCGGCGGAGGGGCTGGATCAGCCGGGCCTCGCGCTCACGGTGCTGCGCAACGCCGACAATCGCGGCTTCGCCCGTGCCTGCAACCAGGGCGCGGCTTTGGGCTCGGCCGCGGCCATCCTGTTTCTCAACCCCGATACGGGGGTGAGCCGGGACGGCCTCGCCGCCGCCCGCGCATGGCTCGACGCTGATCCCGGCACCGGCATCGTCGGCGCCCGGCTGGTCGATGAGGCGGGGCACACGCACCGCACCTGTGCCCGCCATCCGACGGGCGCACGCCTGATCGCCCACACCCTGTTCCTCGACCGGCTGCTGCCCGGCCGCGTCGCGCCGCACTTCCTGCTCGACTGGGACCATGCCGAGACGCGGGCCGTCGATGCGGTGATGGGCGCCTTCCTGATGATCCGGCGCCCGCTCTTTGACCGGCTCGGCGGGTTCGACGAGCGCTTCTTCGTCTACTGGGAGGATGCCGACCTCTGCGCCCGTGCCGCCGCCGCCGGCTTTGCCGTGTGTCACGTCGCAGGGGCCGAGATCCGCCACCGCGGCCAGGGCACCACCGAGGCGGTGAAGGACCGTCGCCTGTTCTACTTCCTGCGGGCGCAGACGCTCTACGCGCACAAGCATCACGGCCGGGCGGTGTCGCTGGCCGTGCTGGCGGCCGCGTTGGCCGTGAACCTGCCCGTCCGCCTCGGCCGGGCGCTGATGCGCGGCTCGGGCGGAGATGCGGGTGCGGTGATCCGCGCAGGGCTGATGCTGATACGGGCCATGCCGCGCCTGTTGACCGGCCGCGGTCGATGAGGCTTGCCTCGGTTGGGCATCTTGTTGTCCGCCGCGGCCTCCGTCATGGTGCCGCCCTCCGGACGGTCCCGCTTGCACCCGCGGCGGGCGGCTGAACGGGGAGTATCGTGTACGACAGCGCGGACAAGGGCTCTCGACCGGCGGACCTGTCGCCCGCCTTGTACCGCGCGGCCTTCGACCGCGCGCCGGTGGGGCTCGCCGTCTTCTCGCCCGATGGGCGCACGATCCGTACCGCCAATCCCTGCCTGTACCGCTGGCTCGGCTACCCCTCGGGCTTCCTCGATGGCCGCCCGATCGACCAAGTGATCGGCCGCGACGCGTTCGACGGGGAGACGCCCGGGCTGAAGGCCGGCATCCGCCGTTGGCTGCGGGTGGATGGCAGCAGCCTCGATCTGCGCCTGACTCTGTCCGGAGAGGACGGCGGCGAGACGGTCGCGGTCTTGACCCTCGTCGATGCCGACGATCTCGTCCGGGCCGAGCAGAACCGCGACGCCCTGACGGCGGCGGGTTTGGGCGAGTGGCGCTGGGATCTGGTCACCGGACAGATGGTGTTCTCGCGCCGCGCCGCGCAGATTCTCGGCTACGCGCCGGGGCGCTCCGTCACCTGGGAGGGGATGCGGGGCCAGGTCGATCCCGAGGACGCCGAGCGGATCCAGGCCGCGGTCACTGCCGCCATCGCCGAGCGGCGCCCCTACGCCTTCCAGACCCGTTTCCGCCGCGCCACCGACGACGCCGAGATCTGGATCGGCGCCCGCGGCGAGGCGCTCCTCGCCCCCGACGGTGCGCCCATCGGCATCGTCGGCGTGGTGCAGGACGTGACCACGCGGGTCGAGGCCCGGGAGGCCTTGACCGAGCGCGAGGAGCGCCTGCGGGTCGCCACCACGGTCGCCAATCTCGGCATCTTCGAGTGGCATGTCCTCGATGACCGGGCGACCTGGGAGAACGAGCGGATGTTCGCGATCTTCGGCCGCCGGCCGGAGGAGGGCAGCATCGGCAAGTCGGCCTTCCTCAAGGAAATCCTCCACCCCGAGGATCGCCCCGTCTTCCGGCAGGCGATCCTGCGGGCGCTGCGCGAGGACACGATCCTGCACGCCACCGGCCGCATCCGCCGCCACGACGACGGCCTCTGGCGCACCATCGACATGGCCGGCCGGTTCGAGCGGTCCCGGCCGGGCGGGCTGCCGCGGCGCCTGATCGGCGTCGTCGCCGACGTGACCGACCGCCACCACTCGGAAGAGCGCCGCAGCCTCCTGATCCGCGAGTTGCACCACCGGGTGAAGAACACGCTCGCCACGGTCCAGGCCATCGTCGGCTCGACCGCGCGCACCGCCACCAGCATCGACAGCTTTCACGAGGCCTTCGTCGGCCGCATCAAGTCGCTCGCCCACACCCACAGCGTGCTCACCGAGGCGACGTGGCAGACGGCGAGCCTGCGCGACCTGCTTGCCTCCGAACTGATGCCCTATGCCGAGAGCGAGACCGAGACCTCGCCGGACCTGCGCATCGTCCTCGACGGCCCGGCGGTCGATCTGCCCTCCGAGATCGCTGTGCCGATCGGCATGGCGATCCATGAATTGACCACCAACGCTGCCAAGTATGGTGCGCTCTCGACCGGGCGCGGCCGGATCGCGATCACATGGAGGGTCGAGGCCGGCGTGCTGCACCTCGATTGGCGCGAGAGCGGCGGCCCCCTCGTCACTCCGCCGACCCGCCAGGGTTTCGGTTCACGCCTGCTGCAACGGGTGCTGACCGCGCAGGTTCAGGCGCAGATCACCACCGATTACGCACCCGAGGGATTCCACCTCACGCTCGCAGCGCCCCTGCCCGCACGAAACCCGGCGCTCAACCCCCTGGCGTGAAGGGGCAGGCGTTCATCGGGCGCCAGCGCGGAGTTGCGCGAGTCTCGAAGTCGGCCGGGCCGCCCAGCCCTCAGGCCGCGCCCCGAGCCTCTTCGCCCCCGGCATTGACGAAGCTCTTCAGCTCGTCGAGCGAGGCGAAGGTGAACCGGCCGCGCGGCGTGTCCGCCTCGATCGAGCCGTCGGAGAACATCACGTAGGTGTTGGCGCCCGACGCGTAGGAGCCGACCGCGTGCCGCTCCTCCGGGGCACGCGCCTCCGGCTCGGGCTCCTGAGCGCTCGTTTCCTCAGCCACGATCTCCTGCGGCGCAGGCGTCACCGCCTCCGGCTCGGGCGGCGTTTCGGCGACCGGTGCGGGCGCCGGATCGTCGAGGAAGGAGCGCAGGCCGATCGGTTCGGCCGCCGGTGTCTGCGCTGCGATCCGCGCCTCGTCCCGCTCCTCGGCGGCCGGGTTCGGGAGCGTCACCGGCTCGGGTTCGTGCGCGGGCATGCGGAACAGGTCGTCATCGCTCGCCCGCGGCGGCTCAGCCTCCGGCAGCAAGTCTGGCAGCAGCGGTTCGGCGCTCGGCTGTGTTTTAGCCGAGGGCGCAGGATCCTCGAACACCGGCTCGGAGCCGCGCGCGCCCGGCCGCAGCGCGCCGATCGATAGCCCCGCCAGACCGGCCGCACCCGCGCCTGCCAGACCCGTGCCGGCGAGCGAGGGCCTTTCCGGCGGCGAAACCTCGGGAGCGGTGAAGGCCGGCGCCTCCGGTGCCGATGCCTCCCAGGGCACGACCCCGGCGGGCGTTGCGGCCGGGATGCCCAACTGGGGGGATGTCTCGCGCAAGCTCTCGACGGCGTCGTGGAGCGTGCGCAGGCGGTAGACGATGGCCGTCAGGCCGAGCAGAATGACGCCGGCCGAGGCCGCGGTCGAGCCGCCGATCACCATCGCCAGTCCGCTCTCCAGCCGGACATAGGGAAAGCCCTGGACCACGGCGGCAACGCCACCGAGGATCATGACGGAACTGAGCGCGAGCAGCGCGACGACCATGGTACTCTCGACTGACTGTCGCGGGCGGCGTGAGGGTTGCAGGATAACCCCCCGCCCGCTCATTGCAAAATCGCACGGCCACGCCATTCGCGGAAACCGGCCTTTCCGTCGCTCCATGCACAGCCGAGTGCCCGCCTTGCGGTGTCCTCACGCACGGCATCAAGCGATTGCGGCGGCGGACGCCCCCCGCAAAACGGTGGATGCCCCGCCCCGATCGGTAACAAGCGCACGGATACGGCTCCGCTGGCGTTGCCGAGCCCGGTCCCCCGACTTACCTACCCGCGCGTCACCTCGCCGGCCGCGCGCTTCAAACTCCTTGCGCGCTTCGCCTCCGCTCCCCGCGAGACCCGGACAACCTAGGAGACACGCATGACGTTCACCCTGCCCGAGCTGCCCTACGCCTACGATGCGCTGGGGCCCTACATGTCGAAGGAAACCCTCGAGTTTCACCACGACAAACACCACAAGGCCTATGTCGACACCGGCAACAAGCTGCTCGAAGGCACCGACCTCGCCGGCAAGAGCGTCGAGGAGATCGTCAAGGCGAGCTACAACACCAATCAGGCGCTCTTCAACAACGCCGGCCAGCACTACAACCACCTCCACTTCTGGAACTGGATGAAGCCCAACGGCGGCGGTCAGCCCCCTGCGGCGCTCGCTCAGAAGATCGACGAGGATCTCGGCGGCTACGAGAAGTTCAAGGCCGACTTCATCCAGGCCGGCATCGGCCAGTTCGGCTCCGGCTGGGCCTGGCTCGCGGTCAAGGAGGGCAAGCTCGCCATCCTGAAGACCCCGAACGGCGAGAACCCGCTGGTCCACGGCGCGACCCCGATTCTGGGCGTCGACGTGTGGGAGCACTCCTACTACATCGACTACCGCAACCGCCGCCCCGACTACCTCAAGGCGTTCATCGAGAACCTCGTGAACTGGGAGTACGTCGAGAAGCTGTACGGCGAGGCGAAGTAATCCATGGCCCGTTCCGGGCGGCGTGTGCGCCGCCCGGAACGGGCTCAGTGCATCGGATCGAGTCGGCGCACCCAGCGGCGGAAGAAATCCTCCGCCGCGGCACGGGCCTCCGGTGAGATCCGCACCATGGTGGTCGCGAAGGTCTCGCGGCCCCACGCGAATTCGTTGTCGATGAAGGCGGCCAGTTCCGGCGGGAGCGGTGCCCGCCCCAATTCCCGTGTTGCCGCCTTGCGCGCCAGCAGGTCGTCGCAGATCGTCCGCACCGCCACGGGCGGCTGACAGTCTTGCATGAGCTGCGCGAAGTTCATCGGGGCGACCGCCGCCTCCGGGTGATGGCGCAGCCATCGCAGGGCCGCCGCGGGGCGAACTACGTAAAAAATCTTCTTCTGCGGTACGTCCTCACCGGCTGAGAAGGCCAGAATCTTCTGCCGCTCGCCGAGGCGAAGGTAATGCCGCCCGATAGCCGAACGGTTTGCGACCGCATCGGCGAGCCGGAGGAATTCGGCGCGAAAGGCGGCGTCGCCCCGATAGACGATCGGCGACGTCAGCCATTCGAGAATGACGGCGTTGCCCTTGAGGAGCAGCGTCAGCGCCTTGCCGAGATCCCACCCGTTCACGTCGAGATCACCCTCGATCGGTGTCTCGATCACGTCGCGGGCCAGCCACGGCGTCAGATACGCATCGAGCGGGCGCACGAAGACGAAGCGGCAATCGTAGTCGCTGTCGAGGGAAGGATAACCCCAGGCGCGGCTCCCGCTCTCGATGGCGAGCGGGAGCGCGACCCCGTATTCGGCCCGGATCGCGTCGAGCCGGGCATCGACCTGCGCGACCGTCCGGGGCCGCATGCTCTCGGGAATGGCGCGGAGAGGCGGGATGGCAACGTCTGGAGGATGCATCGGGAAAGGCATGGAAAGTCGATGTCGTCCAAGCGACCGCAGCGGGTGACTTCCGGCCGCTGGCGGTGGGCAAATTCTCGCTCCCCGGTCGCGCCGCCGTTTTCTCGGCTCGGCTGGGCGCGATTCGCCGAAACGCGTCGAACCGCTATATACATGCGAGATGTGGTGCAGCCTAGCGTTGTGGGGGGGCGGCGTGCATGAGGATCGGATGAGACGGCGCTACGGTCTTCTTCTCGCAGCGATCCTGAGCTTTGCCGGAATGAGCGCCGCTCATTCAGGTTCGGCACGAATTTCTATCGACACACCTCTACCGGCGATCCTCAAAGAGCGGGTCGCGTCGATGCTCCGGATCGAACGGGCTGGGGACGCCGAAGCGGCGCTGGCCAACACCAGGGTCCTCGGCGACGCCTGGCAGGTAGGCGATACGGTTGTCCTGCGGATCGAGGTCGATTGCCGGGAAGAGCTCTGCATGACGGTCATCGCTCGATTGACCGACGAGGCCGTCGTCCCCGAATTGGTGCTCAATGCCGGCCCGAACATCGTCATGTACGCCTCTGGCGGCTCCCTGTGGAAGTCGGATCATCCGGTCTGGACCTTCGTCTTCGAAGGCGAGGACAGTTCTCGCCTGATCGCGAGGCGGCGAGAGGGGCGTTGGGTCCTGGAGGCGAACGGCCCGTGGCGAGCGCCGGCAGCGAACGTGACCCAGGAGCCCCGGCAGTCGTCCCCACCCGTGCCTTTGAACGAGTTCCGGCAGCAACTCGGTCTGGAGCCGTGAACCTGCCGGCTGGTGCCTTTTCGGCGTCGCCGTGACCTTGCGGCCCTAGCCGCACCCTGTCCCGGAGGCCTACTGCCACGACAGGGCGATCCCACCCGCGCCTTCATCCTGAGGTGCTGGCGCGTCGCGTCGGCCTCGAAGGATCCTCCAGTTCCCGCGCGATCCCTGGAGGATCCGTCGAGGCCGCTGACGCGGCACCTCAGGATGAGGATGTGGATCGGATGAGGCGCCGCCTGCCCCCTCGTCACGCACGGGATCAACAGCGAAAACATGATCCGCTCGATCCTCTCCGTCGGCGGCTGGACGCTGGTCTCCCGGGTCACCGGCTTTGCCCGCGACGTGGTCACGGCCGCCGTGATGGGCGCCGGGCCGATGGCGGATGCCTTCGTCGTCGCCTTCCGCCTGCCGAACCACTTCCGCGCGATCTTCGGCGAGGGGGCATTCAACACCGCCTTCGTGCCGGCCTACACCCATCTGGAACAGGCGGGCGCCGAGGGCGCCGCCGCGCGCTTTGCCGATCGCGTCTTCACCCTGATGCTGATCGTGCAGGTGGCCTTGCTCGCCCTTGCGCTGCCGGCGATGCCCTGGATCGTGCGGGCGCTGGCACCCGGCTTCTCCGAGGACGGGGAACGGTTCGCGCTGGCGGTCAGCCTGACGCGGATCACCTTCCCCTACCTGCTGTTCATGACGCTGGTGACGCTGTTCTCCGGCATCCTCAACGCGCATCGGCGCTTCGCCGCCGCGGCCGGCGCGCCGGTGCTGCTCAACCTTTCGATGCTGGTGGCACTCGCGCTGGCCTTCCTGTTCCCGAACGCGGCCAATGCCGCGGCCTGGGGCGTCTCGGTCTCCGGCGTTCTGCAATTCGCGCTGGTCTGGTGGGATGCGCGCGCCCGCGCCTACGCGCCGCGGCTGACGAAGCCGACCCTGCGCGACCCCGACATGATCCGGTTCTTCAAGATCCTGGGGCCCGCCGTGATCGGATCGGCCGGCTTCCAGATCGCGACCTTTGCCGACACCATCATCGCGAGTTTCCTGCCGACCGGTGCGGTTTCGGCGCTGTACTACGCCGACCGGCTCTACCAACTGCCCTTCGGCGTCATCGCCATCGCCGCCGGCACGGTGCTCCTGCCCGAGATGAGCCGGCGCATCGCCGCGGGCGACGTGGCCGGGGCGCATGCGGCGCAGAACCGGGCCGCGGGTTTCTCACTGGCGCTCTCGGCTCCGTTCACGGTCGCCTTCCTGACCCTGCCGGGGCTGATCATGGCGGCCCTGTTCCAGCGCGGTGCCTTCACCGCCGAGGATGCCGCCCGCGCCGCCTCCGTGCTCGCGGCCTACGGATTGGCCCTGCCCGCCGTGGTGATGGTGCGCTCGGCCGTGGCGAGCTTCAACGCCCGGCAGGATACGACGACGCCGCTCTATGCCTCATTGACGGCGATCGCCGTCAACGTCGCGCTGAAGCTCGTGCTGACCGGTCCCTATGGCGTCGCGGGTCTCGCCCTCGCCACCGCCATCGCCCAGTGGATCAACCTCGCTCTGCTCTACGGGCTGGCGCTGCGCCGTGGCTGGACCGCGCCGGGGCGGGTGCTCGGCGTCACCGTCGCCGCGGTCGTCGTGGCGAGCGCGGTGCTGGCGGTGCTCGCCGTCTACGGCCTGCCCTTCGCCGAGCGGATCGTGCCCGCCCTGCCCCATCTGCGTGAGATCGCGGTGCTGGCGCTCCTCGGCTTGGCCGGGGCGCTCGCCTACGCCGGCACCCTGCTCGCAGTGATGGGCGCGTTCGGCGTGCGATTGCGCCGCAGGTAGGCTTTCCGGATCGGGCGCGCGCCTCATCTCACCCGACATGGCCCTCCCCGATCTCCGCCCCGGCGAAAGCTACGCCGTCTTCGACGCCTACGGCACGCTGTTCGACGTGCATTCGGCGGTCGCGCGCCATGCCGGCGCGCTCGGGCCCCAAGCGGACAGCCTCTCCGAACTCTGGCGCACCAAGCAGCTCGAATATTCCTGGGTGCACGGCCTGATGGGCCGCTACGTCGCCTTCTGGGACCTGACCGAGCGTGCCCTCGATTTCGCGCTGGCCCGGCACCCCGAGATCGACCCGGCATTCCGCGAAAAACTCCTCGACGCCTATCGCGACCTCGACGCCTACGACGAGGTGCCCGGCGTGCTGGACCGCTTCCATGAGCAAGGCGCGAAGACGGCCCTGTTCTCCAACGGCAACGCCGCGATGCTGGAGCGGGCGGTGGCCTCGTCCGGCCTGGGCGACCGGCTCGACGCGGTGCTTTCGGTCGATCCCATCCGGACCTTCAAGACCGCGCCCGCCGCCTACCGGATGGTTCTCGACCGGCTCGCCACCGAGCGGAGCAACGTCTTGTTCTTCTCCTCGAACCGCTGGGACATCGCGGGGGCCACCGCCTTCGGCTTCGATGCGGTGTGGGTGAACCGGAAAGGCCAGCCCGACGAGTACCCCGACCAGCCGCCTCGCGCGGTCGTGAAGAGCCTCGACGCGGTGATCTGAACCGCCGGCAACGGCGCGTTCGCCAATCCTTAAGCTTGACCGGATTAATTGGGGCCACGTGCCTGATTAGTCCGGTTGCTCAAAGGATCGGTTCTCGTGCCCGCCCTGTCCCTCTCCGTCCTCGCCCGCAAGGGCATCTGCGCGGCGCTTCTCGGCGCTGCGGTTCTCTCCGCCGCTCCGGCCTCCGCCCGCGACGGCCGCAACGGGGCCCTGATCGGTGGCGCCGCGGCCGGCGTCATCGGAGGCCTCGCCGTCGGCGCGCTTCTCAACAACGGGGCCTCGCCCCCGCCGCCCGCGCGCCGGGTCTATGTCGAGGAAGAGCCGGTCTACGTCGCGCCGCCGCCGCGCCGGGGCCCGATCTGCCACTACGAGCGCCGCAAGGTGTGGCTCGACGAGGTCGAGTTCACCTACCGCCGGGTCGAGGTCTGCGAATAGGTCTCGCGACTTCGCGGTGCGTGAGGATGACGGGCGTCCGCTTCAGGCGGGCGCCTTTTTCGTCAGGATCCAGTCCTCGACCACGATGGCATCGAGGCCGGTGGTGTAGAACATCAGGATCGCGTCCTCCGCCGTGTGGAGGATCGGCTTGCCCATCACGTTGAAGCTGGTGTTGAGCAGGATCGGCACGCCGGTCAGCTCGGCGAAGGCCTCGATCAAAGCCGCGTAGGCCGGGTTGCGCGCGCGCGTCACGCTCTGGAGCCGGCCGGTGCCGTCCGCATGGACCACCGCCGGCACCTGATCCCGCACCGCCTCGCGCCACACGAGCGTGCGCTCCATATAGGGGCTGTCGGCGTAGTCCTCGAACCAGTCGGGCCCGGCCTCGGCCAGGACCGAGGGCGCGAACGGGCGAAACGCCTCGCGGTACTTCACCTTGGCGTTCAGCGATTCCTTGGCATGGGCCGGGCGCGGGTCGGCGAGGATCGAGCGGTTGCCGAGTGCCCGCGGGCCGAACTCCGCCCGGCCCTGGACCCAGCCGACGAGCCCGCCCTCGGCGAGGATTTTCGCCGCCTCCCGCGTCACGCCCTCGTGGCCGAGGCGGCGGGCGCGCGGCTCCCACTCGGCCATGCGCTCCAGCGGTTCGGTCGAGACGGTCGAGCCGAGATAGGGCGTGAGCGGGCGCGTCTCGCGCTTCGGCCCCTTCCAGTCGAGATCGTCCTCGGCGAGTGCCAGCCACGCGGCGCCGACGGCGTTGCCGTCATCGGCCGGAGCCGAGGGCACGTGCAGGCGACGAAAGCCCGCGCGCCCCAGCACGCGTCCGTTATAGGAGGAGTTGAGCCCGCACCCGCCGGCGATGACGAGGTTTTCGCCGGGTGCCAGCCGCCACGCCTCGGCCACCAGCACGTCCATGAGTTCGGAAAAAATGTCCTGGCCGCAGCGGGCGAGGTCGGCCCAGCCCTGCTCGCCGACATCCCCCGGGCGCCGCGACAGGATCTCGGCGGCGACCGCCTGCACGGTGGTCTCGTCGGCGAATTTCAGGCGCCCCTCTTCGATCGAGAACAGGCGGCGCAGCAGCGCCATCAGGTCGGGATCGGTCCGGCCGTAGGGCGCCAGCCCCATGATCTTCCATTCCTCGCCCTTGATCTGGTCGAAGCCGGCGAGATCCGTGACGAGCCCGTAGAGAAAGCCGACCGAGCCGCGCCCGCGCTGGCGCCGCACCTCCTCGATCCGCCCGTCCTTCAAGCGGTAGATCGCCGCGGCGCCGGTCTCGCCCATGCCGTCGACGATGAGCGCGGTCGCCTCTTCGAACGGGCTGCTCCACAGGGCGTAGGCCGCGTGCGCCCGATGGTGGGCGTAGCGCCGCCGCCCGGCGATGGTTGCCCGCGGCTTGCCGCGGAGCCCGCGGGTTTCGTTGTCGAGCGCCAGCACCGTGCCGTTGCCGGCCCGCGCCTGCATGGCGTGGAGGTCGGCGATGAAGACGCGCTCGGCCCGCTCCGGCACGAAGGAGCGGTTGAGGGTGGAGGGGTGCTCGGCCAGGGCCGGCAGCTCGAAGGCGCCGGACGCCGCCTGCCCTTTGAGAAACTCCGAGAACTGCTCGCCCCAGGAGGTGGCGATGACCAGATCCGTCCCCTCGGGCACGTGATGCTTCAGCAGGCCCGCCATGCGGGTGCCGGGATCGGGCTCGCAGTTCGGCGCGCGCTTGTATTGCAGGTAGCGCTCGGCGGCCTCGGCGAACAGCACGGTCCCGTCCGGCCCGACGAGGGCGAGCGCCGGGTCGTGGAAGGTCGTAGCGAGGCCGAGATAGGTGCGCATGCTGCCGGGCTACACGCCGGGCGCGGACGCGACAACTCCGTTGCCGTGGCACGGGTGCCGTGCGAGACGGACCGCCGATGACGGATGCTTTCCCCGCCTCGCCTCCCCTCGCCCTCGTGATCTTCGACTGCGACGGCGTGCTGATCGACAGCGAGCCGATGAGCCTTGCGACCCTGACGCGCGGGCTCAACGGGATCGGGCTCGCCATCAGCCTCGACAGCGTGCGGGAGCGGTTCGCCGGCACCTCCATGACCTCGATCATGGAACGCGTCGCCCGCGAGGACGGGGTCAC
Source organism: Methylorubrum sp. Q1 (assembly GCF_004683995.1). Classification (NCBI taxonomy): domain Bacteria; kingdom Pseudomonadati; phylum Pseudomonadota; class Alphaproteobacteria; order Hyphomicrobiales; family Methylobacteriaceae; genus Methylorubrum; species Methylorubrum sp. Q1. The sequence goes on from NZ_SRHQ01000013.1 coordinate 140,076, forward strand.
GGCCCCGGACGGCTTCGTCGAGAGGGTGAAGGCGGAGACGCTCGCGGCCTTCGAGGCGGATCTGGCCGCCATGGCCGGGATCGCCGACGCGCTCGGCCTCCTGCATCTGCCGTTCTGCGTCGCCTCCAGCAGCGATCCGGTGCGGCTGCGCCACTCGCTCTCGCTCACCGGGCTGCTGCCGCTGTTCGAGGGGCGCGTCTTCTCCTCCGCACAGGTGGCGCGCGGAAAGCCGTTTCCGGATCTGTTCCTGTTCGCGGCGGAGCGGATGGGCTTCGCGCCGGAACATTGCCTCGTGATCGAGGACAGCGTGCCGGGGGTGCAGGCCGCGCGGGCTGCCGGAATGCGGGTCGTCGGCTTCACCGGAGGCGGGCATTGGAGCCACGACCGGGCCGGGCGGGATCTTCTCGATGCCGGGGCGGCGGCGGTCTTCTCCGCGCATGCGGATCTCGGGCGCATCGTGGCCGGGGCATAAGGCCGGTTTCGGCCCGGGCTTTGCTTGATCTGGCGTAGGCCCTTCCCCGACAGACGAGACGCGCCGCGGATCGCCCGAATCGCGGCGCGAACTTTCTCTGTCAAGCTGAACTTCGAAAGAACATTCCGTTGACGGTTAGGGTTGGACACCTCATCTTTAGACCGTGCGAACGACTTCGCGCCGCGGTGATTTGTAGTGGCAAGCTTGCGCCGCGTTATCAAACGCTAATGCATCACGACGCACTTGCGCCGTGGTCCTCGCGAGAGAGGAGGACTGGCCGTGAATGGTATCTTTATTTGGAAGAAGTCGAGGTTGCCCGGCGGATGGAGTGTCCGGGCGTGGGGATGTTGTCGGCAGACAGTCACATCCGTGGGCTAAAGCAGCGCCCGCGAACGCCTTGCCGATAACCGGCCGACGACGGCCGCAGGAGTTCACCCCGTCATGACCCGTGCCCAGACCGCTTACCTCGACGATGACACGCTCGATCTCTCCGTCGCGGATGCGCCCCCCGCCCGCGTGATCGAGATCGGCGACATCACCGCCGGCATCGCCGTGCCCGAGCGCGGCGGTGTCCGCTTCTTCTCGTCCGAGCGCCGCTTCGACGGGCTCGACGGCACGCTGTTCCGCACCGTGGAGCAAGCTGCCCGCGCAGCGCGCGAGAAAGGCCGCCAGCCACGCCTGCGCGCGGTGGTGTGACCCTCCGCGACGCTCCGCATGAAGACAGCCGGCGGCGCCGCTTCGGGCCGCCGGCTTGTTTTTGCGGCGTTCGTTTCAGACGCGTCCTCGATCGCGAGACGGTCACGCCCGTTTGGGATGATTCCGGATCGGCTGCCCGCGCGAAAGGCCGGCGATGCAGCCCTCGGATGCGAAGACCTACTTGCACTCCTCGCGTGCGCGCTTGAGCGCATCGGCAAAGCCGCCCAAAGCGTAGTCGTCCTGAGTCGGCTTGCCGCGTTGTGAGGTCGTGCGGACCGTCGCGGTCTGGGTCCGGCTCATCTCCGTGACGATGCGCGGCTCGTCGGCCTGGTTCTGGATCCAGGCGTTCTCGTCCTTCGCCACGAGGCCGTAGCGGGTGCTGCCGACCGTGAGGTAGGGGTCGCTCGGGGCGGCGGCCGCGCCGGGCTTTCCTTGCGCTGCGGCCGGCTTCGGCTTGAAGCCGAGCATCACCGCGATCTCCCCCTGGGCGCCGCCCTTGGGGAAGGTCACGAACAGGTAGCCGGTGTCGCGCGCGAGCGTCTTGGGGCTGCGGGCCGTCGGCTGGGCGATGACGTAGCAGAGCTTGTCGCGGCCCTGGGCGCCGTTGGTGAAGACGTTCCAGTCGCCGAACACCGCCAGCGGGACGGCCTGCTGCATCCCTGGCGGCAGCGCCGAACTCTTCGGTTGGCGGCGGCTCGACCGGGCGAGGATGATCTCGGCTCCCTGTATGCCCTCCTGCGCCTGGGCGTGACCGGACGGTCCGGGCAGAGATGCGGCGGCCGCGACGGCCAGCACGAGGGCCGCCAGGGGGCGGCCGGGACGAGAGGCGGGATGAGAGATCGAAAGGCGGTGCCGCTGCATCTTTACTCGGGTGTACGGACGGCCGGGCCGGCCATCTTCGCGCGCCGTCAGGATGACGGCCTGCAGCGGAACAGGAAACCCCTGACCGCTCCGATTAACCGTAAAACGGCCAGGGGCCGTACCCGTCGAGGCAACCTGAAGCCGTGTCAGGCCGCCCGCATCTCCGCAGCGAGCGTTGCAGAGGCGAGGGCCGCCGCGGGCAGGTCGATCGACGGATCGATCGCGGGAAGACGGATCTCGACCGCCGATGGGGCGGAGCCGGGCGCCGGCTCGACCGGCTTGGGCTGCGCCGGCTTCACCGGATCGTTGTAGGGCGTGTTGTAGGCCTTGCGGATCGAGGCCCAGAAGGCGCCCCGTTCCGCATCGGTGAGCCGTGCAAGGCGAGCGTCGATGACCGCCATCGCCTCCGCGGCCAAGGCCGGCGTCTCCTCGACAGTGATCCAACTCTCAACGTTCATCGACGGCACTCCGCAGGTTCGAACGGTCGGATAGCCAAGCTCAGCTAGCTGAAACCTGAACGCGGCATTTTCCGTGCCTGTTCCCGCAGGGTTACCCCTACTTCTCCACAGGGCCGAGCCTGTCCAGCCAGATTTCCGCCTGCCGGCGCACGTTGTCCGGCGCGGTGCCGCCGTAGCTGATGCGGCTCGCCACCGAGTTCTCGACGCCGAGAACCGCGAAGACGGCCCCCGTGATTCCCGGCTCGATCGCCTGCATGGCCTCGAGGGAGAGTTCCTCCAACCCGATCCCGCGCTCGGAGGCCGCCGCGACGACGCGGCCGGTGACGTGGTGGGCCTGCCGGAACGGCATGTTCAGTTCGCGCACCAGCCAGTCGGCGAGATCGGTCGCCGTGGCGTAGCCCGAACCCGCCGCGCGCTTGAGCGTCTCGGCCACGGGTTCGAGGTCGCGCACCATGCCGGCCATGGCCGCAAGGCACAGCGAGAGCGATTGCAGGGCGTCGAAGGTGCCTTCCTTGTCCTCCTGCATGTCCTTCGAATAGGCGAGCGGCAGGCCTTTCATCACGATGAGCAGGCCCGTGAGCGCGCCGATGATGCGGCCCGCCTTGGCCCGCACGAGTTCGGCGGCGTCGGGGTTGCGCTTCTGCGGCATGATCGACGAGCCGGTGGTGAAGCCGTCGGACAACCGCACGAAGCCGAACTGGGCCGAGGTCCACACCACCAGCTCCTCGGCGAAGCGCGAGAGGTGGACCGCGCAGATCGAGGCCGCCGAGAGCGATTCGAGCGCGAAGTCGCGGTCGGCCACGGAATCGAGCGAGTTCGCGGTCGGCCGGTCGAAGCCGAGGGCGGCGGCCGTGGCGTGCCGGTCGATCGGGAAGGAGGTGCCGGCGAGTGCGGCGGCGCCGAGCGGGCATTCGTTGAGCCGCGCCCGCGCGTCGCGGAACCGGCCGCGGTCGCGCGCCAGCATCTCGACATAGGCCAGGCAATGGTGGCCGAAGGTGACGGGCTGGGCCGATTGAAGGTGGGTAAAGCCCGGCATCACCGTCCCGGCATGCTTCACCGCCGTCTCGGCCAGCGCCCGTTGTAGGTCGGCGACCTGCGCGTCGAGGGCGTCGAGGGTGTCGCGCACCCATAGCCGCATGTCGGTGGCGACCTGATCGTTGCGCGAGCGGGCGGTGTGCAGGCGCCCGGCGGCGGGGCCGACGATCTCGGTCAGGCGGCTCTCCACCGCCATGTGGATGTCCTCCAACTCGCGCCGGAAGACGAATTCGCCGCGCGCGATCTCCGCCTCGACGGACTTGAGCCCGGCTTCGATGGCTGCCACATCCTCGGCCGGCAGGATGCCTTGGCTCCCCAGCATCGCGACATGCGCCAGCGAGCCGCGGATGTCCTGGGATGCGAGACGCCTGTCGAACCCGATGGAGGCGTTGATCTCCTCCATGATCTCGGCCGGGCCGCTGGCGAAGCGTCCACCCCACATCCGGTTGCTCATGGCTGATCCCACCTTCCGCACGCGAAACGAGGTTCGGCCGTGACGGCGACCCCGAAAATCCTTGCCGCGGGCGGCGCGCTCGCCGCCGTCCTCGTCGGCGGCCTTGCCCTATACGGGACGGGCTCGAACCTCGGCAACCTCGCGGCCTCCGGCCCCTGCGCCCAAGCCGCCCCGGTCGCGGCCCGGCTCGCGCCGCTGGCCCGCGGCGACGTGGCCGCTTTCGACGCGTCCGCTCCGCCGAAGCCGGCACCCGCCGTCGCCTTCAAGGGCCCGGACGGCGCGCCGACCGATCTCGCGTCCTTGCGCGGAAAACTGCTCCTGGTGAACCTGTGGGCGACGTGGTGTGCCCCCTGCAAGGCGGAGATGCCGGCCCTCGACCGCCTTCAGGCGGAACTCGGCGGCGACACGTTCCAAGTGGTGGCGATCAATGTCGAGACGCGCAACCTCGACAAGCCGCCCGCATGGTTCAAGGCCAACGGCATCGCGCATCTGACCTATTACGGCGATCCCGAGGGCAAGGTGCTGCCGGCGATCCAGTCGGCGGTCGGCTCCACGGGGCTGCCGACGACGATGCTGATCGACGCCAAGGGCTGCACGCTCGGTGTGATGAAGGGCCCGGCCGAATGGTCGAGCGAGGACGGCAAGCGGCTGATCCGGGCGGCGCTGGCAAAATCCTCCTGATTTTCCAAGGGGCCTGATTTTCCAAGGTGCCTGACTTTTCGAGCCAGCCGGGTTGCGGTGCCGGCCCGGGGCGGGCAACGGGTCTCGGCATGAAGCCGCCGCCGCCCTCCGTCCGTGCGCTCCCGCGCCCTCTGCAGCGCTCGTACTCGGCGACGCGCCGCTTTCTCACGAACGAGGCGGCCGGCGGCATCGTGCTCATGGCCGCCGCGGGCGCCGCGCTCGTGGTCGCCAATTCGCCCCTGGCACAGGCCTATCACGACCTGCTTCACATCCATCTCGGGCCCTTGAGCCTGATGCACTGGATCAACGACGGCCTGATGGTCGTGTTCTTCCTGCTGGTCGGCCTCGAGATCAAGCGGGAGGGATTGGACGGGCGCCTGCGCACGTGGCCCGACCGGGTGCTGCCGGGGCTGGCCGCCGCGGCGGGCATGGCCGTGCCGGCCCTGGTCTATCTCACCTTCAACGCCGGGCAGCCCACGGCTCGGGGCTGGGCGATCCCCGCCGCCACCGACATCGCCTTCGCGCTGGGCGTCCTCGCGCTCCTGGGCTCGCGCGTGCCCGTTTCGCTCAAGATCTTCCTGTCGGCTGTGGCCATCGTCGACGATCTCGGCGCCGTGGTCATCATCGCGCTGTTCTACACGGGGCAGCTCGATACCGCGATGCTGGCGGCCTCGGCCGGGATGCTGGCCGTGCTGTTTTCCCTCAACCGCCTCGGTGTGCGCGCGCTCCTGCCCTATCTCCTCGCGGGCCTCGTCCTCTGGGTGTTCGTCCTGCGCTCCGGCGTTCACGCCACGGTGGCCGGCGTGCTGCTCGCCCTGTTCGTGCCGATCCGTCCGAGTCCGGGCCGGCCGGAGGACGTGACGTCGCCCCTGCACCGTCTGGAACACGCCCTGACGCCCTGGGTCTCGTTCCTGATCGTGCCGATCTTCGGCTTCGCCAATGCCGGGGTGACGCTCCTCGGCTTGCCGGCGCGGGCGCTGATCGAGCCCGTGACCCTCGGCGTCGCGCTCGGCCTGTTCATCGGCAAGCAGGTCGGCATCTTCGCGAGCGTGCGGCTCGCCGCCGCCCTTGGCCTCGTTTCCCGACCGGCCGGTGCGACCTGGGTCCAAGTCTACGGCGTCGCCCTCCTCTGCGGCATCGGCTTCACCATGAGCCTGTTCATCGGGGCGCTCGCCTTCACGGATGGCCTGCACGAGACCGAGACCAAGCTCGGCGTTCTCGGCGGTTCGCTGCTCTCGGCGCTGTTCGGTGCCGTGCTGCTCGCCCGGGCGAAGGCGCGGGAGGCGAGCCCGCGCCGGGACCTCGAAGCCGGGTCCGACCGCTTGCCTTGACCTCCGGCCTCGGCCTACTCAGGCCGGAAGCGTCGCGGTGGCAGGTGGTCCGTCCTCCGGCCCGTCATCCCGCGCGAGGGCGAACATGCTGCGAACCGTTTCCCGTTTCCTCGGACTGCCGTTCTTCAGCCGGGCGCTCGGGCTCGTGGTGATGGCGGCGGGCTTCGTGCAGCTCTGCTACGACGGTGCCCGCTCCATCGCCAATAATGGCCTGCGGGTGACGAGCCTCGCCGAACTGATCCAGTCCCTGCCGCAGGAGCGGATCACCGCCCTGGGGGCCACGATCCGGAAGGCGGCGCCCTGGGCGGAAACGGTTCTGCTGACCCCGCTCGGCCTCGTCCCGGCGGCCCTGTTCGGGCTCGGTCTCGGGGCGGTGCTGGTCTGGCTCGGCCAGCCGCCGCGGGAGCCGATCGGGTTCCTGACGCGGCCGTAAGGCGTTCTCAGATCCCCCAATACGGCGCCGCGTTGTAGTAGCGGTGGACGTGCTCTTCCCAGGCGCGCTCGTCCTCCGGGTCGCCGCCCTCCGGCGAGCGGGCGGGCGCGTCGCGCAACTGCGCCTCGGTGATGTCGACGACGTAGGCGTCGAGACCGGTGTCGTATCGCAGCACCGCCCAGGGCAGCGTGAAATACGCCTCGCCCATGCCGAGAAAGCCGCCGAAGCTCATCACCGCATAGGCGACGCGGCCCGAGCGCTTGTCGAGCATCAGCCGCTCGATGCGGCCGACCTTGCTCCCGTCGGTCCGGCGCACCTCGGTGCCGATGACGCGATCGCTGGCGATCAGGCTGCGGGGCGGGGGCGCCGCATCGGCCGCAGCTTCGGAACGAACCGGATCCATGGCGAACATCCTGCAACGTTGTTACAGCTTGCCATAAAAAACGCCCATGCGGCCGGGCACGTTCCGGCCAGTCCTGCCCCTGCTCTTGCCGCCCCTTGCCCCATCCCGCCCCGCCATCCCGGACGAGCCACCGCGCATGCCGCTGACCCGCCTGACACTCCCTGCCCTCGCGCTTGCCCTTCCGGCGCTGCTGAGCCCGGCCGCGGCGCAGGACCGCGGCAGCGTCAACCCGAAGCCGCTGCCGCCGCTCGCCAACCCGAACGATCCTTCGACGCCGGCCAAGGCCCTGTTCGGCCGCGTCACCGGCCCGGCCAGCGGCCCGGCGCGGCCGTTCGGCTCCTACGCCAAGGGCTGCTTCTCCGGCGGCGAGGCGCTGGCCCTCGACGGTGCGACCTGGCAGGTGATGCGGCCCTCCCGCAACCGGATGTGGGGCACGCCCCATCTCGTGGACTTCATCGAGCGGCTCGCGGCCCGCGCACCGCAGGCCGGCTGGCCGGGGCTTCTCGTCGGCGACATGTCGCAGCCCCGCGGCGGGCCGATGCTCACCGGCCACGCCTCGCACCAGCTCGGCCTCGACGTGGACGTCTGGCTCACGCCGATGCCGGACCACCGCATGACCCGAGCCGAGCGCGAGGAGACCTCGGCCACCGACATGGTGCGCTCGGACCGGCTCGACATCGACCCCGACGTCTGGACGCGCCAGCATACCGCGCTGATCCGCATGACGGCCAAGCAGCCGGAGGTGGCGCGGATCTTCGTGAACGCGGCGATCAAGAAGGCCCTGTGCCGCGAGGCGGGCGGGGATCGCGGCTGGCTCACCAAGGTGCGCCCGATGTACGGACACAACTACCACTACCATATCCGCCTCGCCTGCCCGGCCGGCGACGGCGCCTGCGACGACCAGGCGCCCCCGCCCTCCGGCGACGGCTGCGGCTCCGAACTCGATTACTGGTTCAGCGCGGCGGTGCTGAACCCGCCCAAGCCCAAGACCCCGCCGAAACCCCGCCCGCCGATGACGCTCGCGGGCCTGCCCGACGCCTGCCGGGCGGTGCTGCACGCGCGGTAGAAGTCGCCTACTTCTCGTGGTGTCCGGCCGAGAGCCGGTCGGTCAGCGCCATCAGCAGGCCGGACACCACGAACACCATGTGGATGCCGACCAGCCAGTACAGGTCGCGGTCGCTGTAGTTCTTCAGGTCGAGGAACGACTTCAGAAGCTGGATCGCCGAGATCGCGACGATGGAGGAGATCAGCTTCAGTTTGAGCCCGCTGAAGTCGATCGTGCCCATCCAGGTGGGCCAGTCCTTGTGGTCGGTGTGATCGAACTTCGAGACGAAATTCTCATACCCTGAGAAGATCACGATGATCAGCAGCGAGCCGGTGAAGGTCAGATCGACGAGCGCGAGAACGGAGAGGATGGTCTGCGACTCGGTCGATTCGAACGCGTGCGTGACGACGTGGCCGAGTTCCAGCAGCAGCCGGACCAGGAGGACGACGAGCGCGATCGTCAGCGCGGCGTAGAACGGCGCCAGCAGCCACCGGCAGGCGAAGAGAAAGCGTTCGAAGCCACGTTCCAGCATTGTCTCTCGATCCCGGCCATCCGAGGGGCCGGGATTTGGCATGGGCGCAACGGCCCCGCAAGACGGTCAAGCTTGGGCCAGCCTTGCCGGGGCCGGGCGCAGACTCACTCCGCCGCGACGCCGACGCCGACGGGGCAGGACACGCCGGTGCCGCCGAGCCCGCAATAACCGCCGGGATTCTTGGCGAGGTATTGCTGGTGGTACTCTTCCGCGAAGGAGAAGGTCTCGAGCGGCACGATCTCCGTCGTGATCGGCCCGTAGCCCCGCGCGTCGAGCGCCTGCGCGTAGGAATCGCGCACCGCCCGCGCCGTCGCGGCCTGGGCCTCGCTGCCCGTGTAGATGCCGGAGCGGTACTGGGTGCCGACATCGTTGCCCTGGCGATACCCTTGCGTCGGGTTGTGGCTCTCGAAAAAGGTCTTGAGCACGGCCTCCAGCGGCAGAACGGCGGGGTCATAGGCGACCAGGACGACCTCGTTGTGGCCCGTGAGGCCGGAGCAGACCTCCTCGTAGGTCGGGTTGGGCGTGGTGCCCCCGGCATAGCCCACGGCGGTGACATGGATGCCCCGGGGCAATTCCCAGAATTTGCGCTCGGCGCCCCAGAAGCAGCCGAGCCCGAGCACGATCGTCTCGACGCCCTCCGGATAGGGTCCCTTCAGGGCATTGCCGTTGACGAAATGGCGCTCGGCGGTCGGCAGGGGATGCGGCCGGCCGGGCAGCACTTCGGACGGGGCCGGCATCTCGGGCCGTTTGCGGAACAGTAGCATCGCAGTTTCCTCTGGTGGTTGCAGGGCGTGGCGCGTTGTCGGCGCGCCGGTGTGCATCCCGCTCGATTTCGCTTGATATGGTCATCGCCGTCTGCTTTGGCGACAGGGTCAGGTGAGGCCGCGCCCTCGGCGGCTCCGGCCGTGCTCTTCGCGCCTGGGGAACGATCGGGAACAGATGGAGCCCGGCGACGACTGGCAACTGACGGAGCGGGTTCGGGCCAGCGTCCGTTCCGGCAAGGGCGATCCCTTCGCGGCGGCCGTGCGGGCCACGCGCATGGCGATGATCATCACGGATCCGCGCCGGCTCGACAATCCGATCATCTACGCCAACGACGCGTTCCTGCGGCTCACCGGGTACACGCGGCTGGAGGTGACGGGCCGCAATTGCCGCTTCCTGCAGGGGCCCGGCACCGATTTCGACGCGGTGGCGCGGATCCGTGCCGCGATCGATGCCGAGCGGGACGTGCATGAAGAGCTTCTCAACTACCGCAAGGACGGCTCGACCTTCCACAACGCGCTGTATATCAGCCCCGTCCACGACGAGGACGGCACGCTGCTGTTCTACTTCGCCTCGCAGTTCGACGTGAGCGAGCGCCACGCGCTCGCCGCCGAGCGCGACCGGACGCAGGTAGCCCTCGACGCGAACGACCTGTTGCTGCGCGAGATCGGGCATCGCGCCCGCAACGATCTCCAGATGATCTCGGCCATGCTGACGCTTCAGAGCGGCAACAGCGCCGATCCGGCGGTTCGCGCGGCGCTCGGCGAGGCGATCGGGCGCATCGATGCGCTCAGCACGCTCTATCGCCAGTCCGCCCCGACGGAAGAGAGTGCGGGCCACGATCTCGCCGATCTCGTCCGCGAGATCGCCGAGACCCTGGTCGAGGCCTCGGGCCGGAGCGACATTGCGCTTGCGCTCGATCTGGCGCCGCTCCGCGTCCGGCCCGAGGCGGCGGGACCGCTCGCACTCATCGTCAACGAGGTTGTCTCCAACGCCGTCCGCCTCGCGTTCCCGTCCCGGGCAGGACGGCTGACCGTTCGCATCGCCCGTGATGGGGCGGACGTCACGGTGGCGGTGGAGGATGACGGGATCGGTCTGAGCGCGGCGGGCGGCGGGAGCTTCGAGGCGACGCTGATCGACGTTCTGAGCCGGCAGGTCGGCGGTACGATCCGCGTCCGGCCGCGCGATCCGGCGGGCACCGCCGTCGAACTCCGCTTTCCGGCCGAGCGCATCGGGGCCTGAGCCCCAGGCTCCGCCGGGACGTCAGTGCCGGTCGTCCGGGGCCGGCGGCAGGGGCAGGACATCGATGCCTTCCTCGACCAGCGCCCGCGCCTCCTTCGGGCTGGCCTCGCCGTAGATCGGGCGCCCTTCCGCATCACCGTAATGGATCGCCCGCGCCTCGTCGGCGAAGCGGTCGCCGACATGCTCGGCGGTCGACACGACGTGCTCGCGCACGGCCCGCAGCAGGGCGCGCAACTGTCGCTCCGGCTCGGCGGCGAGCATCGGCATCGGCATCGGCACTTCGGCTGGCGCCGCCGGAACCGGAAGCTGCGGCGTGGGCGCCTCGGCCCGGCCACGGTCGGTGCGCGCCACGGCCGGGGCCATCGGTGCCTTGGCGACTCTGGCCGAGTCGCAGAACGGACAGGTGACGAGGCCGCGGGCCGATTGCTCGTCATAGGCCGTGTTGGAGGGAAACCAGCTCTCGAACCGGTGTCCCGAATCGCAGGCGAGAGTGAAAAGGATCATGACCCTTAGAGCATCGTCCTGGATACCGGATCCGGGACGATGCTCTATCCTCTTATTTTTGCATCATCCCGAAAGCCGGAAGCCACCTTTCGGGATGATGCTGAGATGGGATGGCTTCAAGCGCGGCGCACGCGGAAGCTGCGCGCGTGGGACAGGGCGGGAATGCGGGCGCGCGCATCCGCGACCCGCGCGAGGTCGATTTCGGCGAGGATGATGCCCGGCGCCTCGCCCTCGGCCTCGGCGAGGATGCGGCCCCAGGGATCGACGATGAGCGAGTGGCCGAAGGTCTCGCGTCCGTCCTCGTGCCGACCCCCTTGCGCCGCCGAGATCATGAAGGAGCCGGTCTCGATGGCCCGCGCCCGCTGCAGGATGTGCCAGTGCGCCTCGCCGGTCTGGCGGGTGAAGCAGGCCGGCGCGGTCATCACCGTGGCGCCCGCCTCGGCGAGTGCCCGGTAGAGGGCGGGAAAGCGGATGTCGTAGCAGATCGTCAGGCCGAGGCTGGCGAGCGGCGTCTGCGCGACGACGGCGCAGTCGCCGCCCGAATAGGTCGCCGATTCGCGCCAGCTCTCACCGTTGGGGAGATCGACATCGTAGAGATGGAGCTTGTCGTAAGCCGCTTGGATCTCGCCCGCGGCGTCGATCAGAAAGGCGCGGTTGGCGATCTTCTCGCCCTCGCGGATCGCCAGCGATCCGATCTGTAGAATGATCTGTTCCGCCCGCGCGACTTCGCGGAGGGCAGTGAGCGTGGCGTCGCTCTCCTGCGGCCCGACCTTTTCGAACAGGGCGGTGCGGTCGCGCTCGATCAGCGAGGTCGTCTCGGGCGTCTGCACATAGGCGGCACCCCGGCGAGCCGCCTCGCGCACCGCCTGCACGGCGGCCTCGCGGTTGACGGCCGGATCGCGCCCACCGCGCATCTGCACGCAGGCGGCGATGAAGGGCTTGTGTTCGGACAGGTCCGTCATGCCGCGAGCAGCGGATCGAGATCGCCGGCCCGCTCCAGCGCGTAGAGGTCGTCGCAGCCGCCGACATGCCGGTCGCCGACGAAGATCTGCGGCACCGACGTGCGCCCGCCGGCCCGCTGGACCATGGTCGCGCGGGCGCCCGACGTCTTCTCCACGTCGATCTCGTTGAAGGACACGCCTTTTTCGCGCAGCAGGCTCTTGGCCGCCGAGCAATAGGGGCACCAGGCGGTGGTGTAGATCGTGACCGGCTGCATAGGTCCGTCGCGTGCCCGAGTGGGGAGATGCGACGCATATAGGCGAGCCGCGAGGATCTTCCTACTGCGGCCGGGACACAGAGCCGGACGATCGCTGCGCCGGCTCTCCGCTCAGGCGGCCTGAGTGCCTCTCACGAAACGCCCGCCGCGCTGTCATCGCCGAAGCAAGAACGGTCTGGGACCGGGAGTTCTGCGAAGCGCTCTCAGGCGGCCAGCAGCTTCTCGACCTCGTTGACGAGGTCGCGCAGGTGGAAGGGCTTCGAGAGCACCTTCGCATCCTTCGGCGCCTTCGAGTCCGGGTTCAGCGCCACCGCGGCAAAGCCCGTGATGAACATCACCTTGATGTCGGGATCGAGTTCGGTGGCGCGGCGCGCCAGCTCGATCCCGTCCATCTCCGGCATGACGATGTCGGTCAGGAGAAGCTCGAACGGCTCCTCGCGCAGGCGATTATAGGCGGACAGGCCGTTGTCGAAGGACAGCACGTCGTAGCCGGCGTTCTGGAGCGCCTTGGCCAGAAACCGACGCATGTCGTTGTCGTCTTCCGCGAGCAGGATCTTCATCGAACGGCGTCCCGGTGCCCATGCGCCTTGGAGTGTCTCAGGAAACGCCGGTCGCTACCATGCCGCTTGAGGGCATGACAGCGCCGCCGGCGCTTTGCGAGAGATGCTCGGTGGGTGTTCATTTCATAAAGCGTCGGCTTGGTAAACAGAGCGTTAAACGCGCCCGGTGTCGCGACGCACCCGACAATCGCAAGGCGCCGTCCCGCTCTCTCCCGACTCTGTGCGGCGCATGGTGGACAGGGCGGACGAGGCGCCGCAAAGTGGCGCCATGTCCCTTCCGTGCCACGCTCAGGCCCCCGCGTCTCGATGAGCCCTTCACAGCCAGACGGAGCCGAGGCGTTCGATCCACCCTTCGCCGTGGACGAGCCGGCGCAGCACGCGATTCCCTTCGTGTTCAACACGCCGCATTCCGGCGCGCATTACCCGGACTCGTTCCTCGCGGCCTCCCGGCTCGACGCGCTGGCCCTGCGCCGCTCGGAGGATGCCCATGTCGACCGCCTGTTCGCTGCGGTCGTCGGCCTCGGCGCGCCCTTGATGCGGGCGAACTTCCCGCGCGCCTATCTCGACGTGAACCGCGAGCCCTACGAGCTCGACCCCCGGATGTTCGCCGGCCGTCTGCCGTCCTTCGCCAACACCCGCTCGATGCGGGTGGCCGGGGGGCTGGGCACGGTGCCGCGCATCGTCGCCGACGGACAGGAGATCTACCGGGAGCGGCTGCCGGTGGAGGAGGCGGTGCGGCGCATCGAGACGCTCTACAAGCCGTATCACCGAACCCTGCGCGGCTTGATCCATCGCACGGCACGGACCTTCGGCCGGTCCTTCCTGATCGATTGCCACTCGATGCCGTCATCGAGTCTCGGACGCGATGAGAGCGCCCAGGCCGATTTCGTGCTCGGCGACCGCTTCGGCACGGCCTGCCTGCCCTCACTGGTCGATGGGTTCGAGAGCCGGCTGAGGGCTCTCGGCTACAAGGTGGTGCGCAACAAGCCCTATGCCGGCGGCTTCATCACCGAGCATTACGGCGAACCCGGTCTCGGGCGGCATGCGCTGCAGATCGAGATCAACCGGGCGCTCTACATGAATGAGCAGTCGCTGGCGCTGACGGCCGGCTTCGTGACTCTTGCGGACCATCTCGCCGAGGTCATCGCCGGGGTCGCCGCCGAGACGGTCGAGCTGCCGTCCCACCGCATCGCAGCAGAGTAAAACCGGATCGGAACGCTGCTTCCAGGCGTCCCGAAGACACGCATCAGACAAAAAAAGGCCGCCCCGAAGGACGGCCCGAAGTCTAGGGAGGAAACGCCCAAGAAGGGCTGCGGGACCGCGACGCCATCGCGATCTCGCAATGCAAAAATCGCATCGCGCCGCACAAATCGCAAGGGCGCCGATCCCGTTTCCACATGTGCGCTGCGCATATCGATCCGACATGCGCGCATGGAACCGAATCAGTTCTCGCCGAGGAGCGCGCGGATCTCCGCTTTCAGGGCGTCGGCCAGGTCCGGCCGCTCCAGGCCGTAGGCGAGGTTGGCGGTGAGGAAGCCGATCTTGGAGCCGGTGTCGTAGGTGCGCCCATCGAAGCGCATCCCAAAAAACTTCTGCTGTTCGGCCAGCCGGATCATCGCGTCGGTGAGCTGGATCTCGCCGCCCGCGCCGGTCTCGCCCCGCTCCAGAATCGAAAAAATCTCGGGCTGGAGGATGTAGCGGCCGGAGATGATGTAGTTCGAGGGTGCGGTGCCCTGCTTGGGCTTCTCGACCATGCCGGTGATCTCGAAGGTCTGGCCGAAGGTCTCGCCGACGGCGACAATGCCGTACTGGTGGGTCTCCTCGGGCTTCACCTCCTCGACGGCGATGACGTTGCCGCCATGCTGCTCGTAGGCCTTCAGCATCTGGCCCATGCAGCCGCGGCTCAGCATGTCGGGCAGCAGCACGGCGAAGGGCTCGTCGCCGACGATCTCGCGGGCGCACCACACGGCGTGGCCGAGGCCCAGCGGCGCCTGCTGCCGGGTGAAGCTGGTCTGGCCGGCCTTGGGCAGATCCTTCTTCAGCGCCTCGTAGGCCTCTTGCTTGCCGCGCTCCTGCAGCATGTGGTCCAATTCGAACGCGATATCGAAGTGATCCTCGATCACCGCCTTGCCGCGGCCGGTCACGAAGATGAAGTGCTCGATGCCGGCCTCGCGGGCTTCATCGACGACATGCTGGACGACCGGGCGGTCGACGACGGTGAGCATCTCCTTCGGAACGGCCTTGGTGGCCGGCAGGAAGCGCGTGCCGAGACCCGCGACGGGAAGGACGGCCTTACGAATTCGTTTCATGTGGCGGGACCCGTTTTTTGGCGTTTGTCGGGGCGAGCCCTGATCGACAATGGATCAAATAGCACGCAGACCGCCGCTAACAGCCCCGCTTGGGTTAGGATTGGCAGGATTTCGTCATAAAACGTAGCTGACGTTTCGGCCGACGGCCGGCGAAGACGGATCAGGGGTGGGCGATGGCGGTTCTGGTCACGGGCGGCGCGGGCTAT
>NZ_SRHQ01000014.1:0-153194 GCF_004683995.1 Methylorubrum sp. Q1
ACCGCCTGCCTTGCCCTCGTGGTGCCGGCCGAACTCGCGCTGGCCCAAGCGACACCCGAAGCGATGCCCTTCACCGACAACGCCGACTCGGTCGCGGTGGTGATCGGCAACCGCAGCTACAAGCAGACGGTGCCGGTCGATTACGCCCACAACGACGCCGAGGCGATCCGCGCCTATCTCATCGAGCGTCTCGGCTACCGCGAGAGCAACGTCTTCATCCTGAAGGACGCGACGCTCAACGAGTTCAACCAAGCCTTCGGCACCGAGCGCAACCCGCAATCGGGCCGGCTCTGGCGCAGCGTGCGCGAGGGTCGTTCGAACGTGTTCGTGTACTATTCCGGCCACGGCGTGCCGGATCTGACGACGCGGCAGCCCTTCCTGCTGCCCGAGGACGGCAACCCGAACCAGGGCGAGAGCGGATATTCTCTCGAAACCCTCTACCGCAACCTCGACCTCGTGAAGCGCAAGATCGGGCCCGAACGCCAGCTCGTGGTGATGGTCGATGCCTGCTTCACCGGCGAGACCGGGCGCAAGGGCGAGAGCCTGCTCGCGGTCTCTGCGCCCGGCTTTGCCCCGGCCCGGCCGAAGGCGGAGAGCGGCATCGTCCGCCTCGTCGCCACCTCCGGCGCGACGCCCGCGAACTGGGACGAGACGAACAAGCTCGGCCTGCTGACGAGCCGTTTCCTGATGGGCGTTTCGGGTCTCGCCGACGCCAAGGATGGGGCCGGCAACGGCGACGGGTTGATCCAGTGGCCGGAGCTGAAGGGCTACCTGCGCCGCGAGGTCGAGGAGGCGGCGCGGCGCGTCTCGGGCCGGGAACAAGTGCCGGAGATCGACGACGCACCGATCGTGGTGAAGGCCTCGCTCCCCGTCACGGCGGTGGCCGGCGGCGTCGCGGCGATCCGCGACGAGGCGGCGTGGCGGCGGGCGGAAAACCTCGGCACGCGCGAGGCTTTCGAAGCCTATGTCGGCACCTGCGGCGAAGCCTGCGCCTACCGTTCCCAGGCGATGGACCGGCTGCTCGCCGGCCGCAAGCGCGACGCGGCGGCGATCGACCAGGAGAACTGGGCCAAGTTCGGCGCGCAACGGCAGTATCAGGCTTATCTCGATTCCTGCGGCGAAACCTGCGCCTATCGCAGTCTCGCGGAGGGCTATCTCGGCGGCGCCAATCCGAGCACCGATCCGCGGGTGAAGCGCTGCGACGCGCTTGCCGCCGGCACCGACGATCCCGACCGGCCGAAGGGCGTGCCGGGGGTGAAGCTCGGGCGGGTCGAGGCCTCGGCCGCCATCGAGGCCTGCCGCGGCGCGGCGGCCTCCTATCCGCAACTGCGCCGCCTCAGCTACCAGCTCGGCCGCGCCTACGACCGGGCCGACCGCTCCAAGGACGCGTTTGCCGCCTACGACCGGGCGGCCAAGGCCGGCAGCGTCTCGGCAATGAACAACCTCGCCGCGCTCTACGAGAACGGCCAGGGGGTCAAGCGCGGGCAGGCCGAAGCCTTCCGGCTCTACCGGCAGGCAGGCGAAGGCGGCAACGTGGTGGCGCTCGCCAACGCCGCGCGGATGCTCGAATACGGCAACGGCATCCCGAAGAGCGAGGCGGAGGCGGTCGCGCTCTACAAGCGCGCGGTGGCGGGCGGCGACGGGCCCTCGATCTCGAAGCTGGTGCCGCACTACGCGACCGGTGCCTACGGCTTCCCGAGGGATCTGCGACAGGGTTTCGACCTGTTCCGGCAGGCGGCCGACAAGGGCGATCCCGTCGCCATGGCGACGATGGCGACGCTGATCGACAACGGTTTCGGCCGCTACTTTCCGGGCGTGCGCTCCACCGACATGGTGCTGCGGGCGCTCAAGCCCGGGGCCGAGCGCGAGGACCTCGCCGACTTCCTGCGCCTGGAGCCGTTCCACCGCACCCGTCCGCTGACGGCTTTGCGGGCGGCGAGCTTCGGGCGGGTGCAATCGGGCATCGCCAACCGCCTGCGCCGGGGCGGCGGCGGGGCCGAAGTCGCCGAGCGGGCGACCTGCGCCGAGGCCAAGAGCTACGCGGCGCTCCAAGAGCGGGCCGGCGCGCTCGCCGCTCATCTCGCCCGGATGCTGCGCATCGCGGCGGCCCTGCGCATCGCCGAGCGCGACGGACTCACCCCGGAGGTGCGGGCCGCGCTGGAGGCCGCGGAGGCGGATCTGCGCCGGGTGCGCCGGGCCGGTTTCGAGGACCGCGCTGCCCTCACCGCGGGCTTTGCTGCCACGCAAGCCGCGCTCCTGCGCCTCACCGAAGAAGCCGGCCGCCTCGAACGGGCGCTCGCGGCTTTGGCCCGGCAGCGCCCGCTCGACGCGGCCTTCGCAGCGGATCGATCCGTCTTCGCGGCCGCCTTCGCGGCGGCTTATGCCGAGGAGGCGGCTGCGTGAGCGACGAAGCCCAACTGCTCGCCGAAATCCACGCCGCCCGCGCCCTGATGCGAGTGCAGACAACCGCTGTCCGGCCAAGCCGCGCCGCTCAGCCGGGTCACGCCGCCCTCTGGGCGCATGCCAACCGGGAGCCGGGCGGCCCGGTCGATCTCGCGGTGGTCCGGGCGATCCGCTCCGATCCCGAGGCCGCGCAGCGCTACCGCACCCTGCTCGGCGCACAGGCCCTGGCCCACGCTCCCCTCGCGGCCGCGGCCTCGGACGGGGGGCTGACGCGGCGCCGGGGCGGCCCGTTCGAGCTGGAGATTCTGGAGGGCACGCCGCCGCTCCTGATCCTGCGCGGGCCGGACGGGCCGATGCCGCGGCGGATCGAAGCTTGGCTCGGTGACGAGACGGTGCGGCTCGATCTCGGCCCGCCGGTCGACGGCGCGATCCTGCTCGCCCTCGATCCGGCCTTGGCCGAGGCCGACCGGCTCGGCCGCATGCTGCGCGATCCGGCCTGCGCGGTGTTCCTGCTGGGAGGAAGCGGGCCGCGCCCCGGTGGAGTGCATCCGGCATGAGCGTGGCATGACCGGGCTCGCGATCCTCGTCCTCATCCCGACGACCCGGGAGCCGCTCCGTCTGAGGTCTTTGAACCGACGTCCCGGCCTGCCGGCGCCGGCCGCCTTCGCCGACGGCGATTACCGCCCCCTGCCCTGGTCGCCCGACTACGCGCGGCTCTGCGCACCGGGCGGGCCCGTCGCCCGGCTCGGCGGCGACGGGGGCCTGCCGCACGAACTGCGCCTGTCGGGCTCGTTCGATGCCGGCCGCTCCTGGGAGGTGCCGGTCTGTCTCGCCCACGGCCTCGCCGCCCGCGGCCACCGCTTCGTCGCGGAGCCGGCGCAGGCCGACCTAATCCTCTGGGCGACCGGCGCGGTCGATCTCGACCTCGCGGTCCTGCCCGGCGACTACGCGCTCCTCGACAAGATCGAGCGCTCCCGCGCCTTGCTCGCCGCGGCGCCGGAGGTGCCGCTCGCGGTCCTGCTGCCGGACGGGCCGGAGCGGGAGCCGGCCGCGGCGGCCTTCCGCGCGCTCGGACGGAAGGAAGCGCCCCACATTCTGCCGGCCGGGAATGTTCCGGCGGCCGTGGAGGCGCTGACCCGGCCGGGACGGGCGACCGCACCGGAGCCGCGGCGCCGCACGCTCCGCCTCGCCCTGCCCGTGAGCGCCGCCGCGGCCGTCGGCCTCGTCGCGCTCGGCGGATTCATCGCGCTCGGGGCCCGGCAGGCCCCAAGCGTCGGCGCGGGGAACGAACCCGCTGCCCTGCCCGCCTCCTTGGCCGAGATCGCCGCGCCCTCCCCTCCCCCGGTCGAGACGCCGGCCGCGATCCGCGTCGAGGAATTGCGGGCGCCGCCCGGCTCGTCCTGCCGCCGCGTCGCCTTCGGCGCCGAGCCGGCCGAGCGCCGCCCTGTCGCACCGGAGGACGGCGACCGCCTCGCGCCGACCCGGCTCGTGCCCGAACTGTGCGGGGTCGCCATCGCGGCGGCACCGGGGCTGCGGCTCGAAATCGGGCCGGAGCTGCGCGCCGCCGCCCTGCCCCCGGTCCGGCTCGCCGACGGGGCGCAAGGCTACTTCCTGCGCGCGGCCGGGCGGCAGAACCTCGTCTACGCGGTCCAGGCTCAACCGAAACCGGGCGCCGCCCTGTCCGGCGGCCGGATCATCCACGCTCTGACGCGCTGATGGCGGAGCCGCAGCCGATGATGTTCGACCCCGCCGCGAGCGGCCCGACGACGATGCTGACGCAGAGGAGGGAGACGATGACCCCGATCCGCCGGAGACGCCGGGCCGCCGCTTGCCTGCTGCTGGCCCTCTGCACAGCCGGCCCCGCGCGGGCGCAGAGCGTCGGCTTCGACCCCGCCGATTACGGCCGGGCGCAGCTTCCGCTGCGTCAGACGACCGGCGACGCGGCGGCCTATGTCGATCAGAACAAGGGGGCGTTCGAGCCGATCAGCGAGCTCGACCCGAAGGACGGGCTCGCCGCGCTCGCTCGCCCGATCGGCCGCGTCGACATCGTTCTGCGCAACAACCGCACCGGGCAGCAGGTCGGCGCCTCCTGCACCGGGGCGCTGCTGCCCGGCGACTCCGTGCTGACCAACCACCATTGCCTGCCGCAATCGGGCGACCTGACCCCGATCAAGGCGTCGATCCTGATGGATTTCCTGACGCTGGACGGGAAGGGCGCGCGCCGCTTCGAGATCGACCCGAAGCCGGTCGAGCACGACGCCCGCCTCGACTACGCGCTGGCCCGCGTCGCCGGAAACCCGAGTGCGACCTACGGCACAGTCCGCCTCTCGGGCGAGACAGTTCCGGGCAACCGCTCGATGCTCGTGATCCATCACCCGCTCGGGCGGCCGAAGGTGATGAGCCGCTTCCGCTGCTTCGCGATGAAGGATCAGGCCGAGGGGCCGGACCTGCGCCACCGCTGCGACACGCTCGGCGGCTCCTCCGGCTCGCTGATGTTCGACGCCTCCGTGGCCGGTATCGCCCTGCACAAGGAGGGCGGCCTCGACCCCAAAGATCCGTCGAGCTTCAACAAGGCGACCCGGCTCTCGGCGATCCTCGGGCGCAGCCCCATCCTCGCCGCGATCGCCGCCGGCCAGGGCCGCCCGGTCGCCGCCGCTTCACCCGCCGGCGACGCGCCGCCCAAAGCGAGTGCGGCGCCCTCCGCCAAACCCGCCGCCCCGCCCGCGGACGGGCCCCTCGACCCCGCGAGCATGAACGCGATCCTGCGCGGGCGCTGACGTGGCACCCGGCAAGGTTGCGATATGATGGCACTCGGCTACCACCCCGTTCGAGGCCGCCGGAATCAGCGTCATCGATCCGTGGCGGGTCGGGGGGTAAGCGGGGCGCCGCGAACGCATTCGCGTTTTTTCTCATAAGCAGGCGGCAAAAGCCGCTCTGCGAAGTCCAGGGATGCGGGGGGACGGGGCCGCGGCAAGGCCTCTTGAGACGGAGACGAAAGCCATGGGGGCAATCGAGGGGACAGCCGCGCCTGCGCGCGGTGCAGGCGGAAAGGCCGGGGAAGCGGCGCCGGCATGGCGTCGGCGTCTCGGCCCGATTCTGGCGGCGAGCGTCATCCTCGCCGTCGCACCCGCCCGTGCCAACCCGCTGACCGAGGCGCCGGGCACCCGCACACCCGCCGCCGAGGCGGAGGCGCCGCCGGCCCGTGACGAGGCCGCCGAGCAGGCCGAAGCCGGGGCGGTGAACCCGTCCGCGAACGCGATCATCCGCTCGCTCGCCCCCTTCGCCGACGGCAATCCGGGCCGTCCCGCCGCGCCGGTCGCGGTCTCGCCCGGCGATGGCGGCCCGAGCCTGCGGGTCGATCCCGCCCGCTCGGTCGATCTTACCGTGTTCTTCGCCTACGACAGCGCCCGCCTGGCGCCGGAGGCGCGCGTCCAGCTCGAACCGCTGGGCCAAGCGCTGCAATCCCGCGATCTGGCCGCCCACGGCTTCCTCATCGCCGGACACACCGATGCCGCGGGCGGGCTCGGCTACAACCGGCGCCTGTCGCTCGCCCGCGCCCGTGCGGTGAAGGCCCATCTCGCCGAGGCCTACGGCATCGATCCGCGCCGCCTTCGCATCCACGGCTGGGGTCCGTCCCGGCCGAAGGATCCGGCCCAGCCCCTCGCGCGGATCAACCGGCGGGTCGAGGTGAGCCTGATCGCGCCCCTGCAAAGCGGCGCCCTGCGCTTCGTCCTGCCCGCCGCCGCGGAAGGCTGCGGGGCGGACGGGCTCGGCGATCCGCGCCGCCGCCTCCCGCTCGACCTCGACGATTTCGACGCGGCGCCGACGCCGCTGCCCTGCACCGAATGACCCTCGCGACATCACCGCCGACCCACAGGATGCTTCCGATACTGCGCACACCCGCCCGAACGCTCGCCACCCTCGCCCTGATCGGCGGCGCCCTCCTCGGCTTCGCCGCGCAGGCCGAGGCGCAGACCCGGCCGAATATCGTCGTGATGGGCGAGGATGCCGACGAGGATTCCGTGCCCCGCGGCAACCGCATCTTCCAGCGGGTGATCGCCGAACTCTCCGAAACGATGAACCTGCGCGGCTACAACGTCTACGACGAGACCGCGGTGGCGATGGGGATCACCCAGGCCAACCGGGTCCGCCGCCGCGACGCGGAGCTGATCGAGGTCGCCCGCGCGGTCCAGAACCCGCCGCTCGACGTGGTGGCGGTGTTCCAAGTCTACGCTTCGGCCTCGAAATCGGGCTATTCCGACATCGTGCGGCCAGAGGTGCGCATCCCCGGCCGGCTCCTCAATGTGCGCACCGGACAATCGCTCGGCGCCTTCGAGGTGGCGGGGCTGCAGCTTCCGCCCCTGCCCCAGGGCTGCGACCGGGAATGCCTGCTCGAACGGGTGGGCGCCGAGGCCAAAAGCATCGCCGCCGACGTCGCCACCGCGCTCACGGCCAAGCTCGACGGCGTGATCGCCCCCCGCCGTGGCGCCGATGCCGGTGCGCCTGCGAACGCCCTTCCGAACGCGCTTCCCGGCACCGAGCCCCCGCCCGCGGCAGCAGGTGGAGCCTGCGGCGGCCTGCCGACGGCCTATGTCGTGCGCCTCAGCGGGTTCTCGCCGCAGGAGGTGCAGGCGGCGGAGGAGTACATGGCCGCCTTCCGCTGCTACGAGCACCATCGCCCGGTGCGCTCCTCCGGCGCCACCGCCGAGTACTGGTACGAGACCCGCTCCGATTCGGCGCGGCTCGGCCGCAACCTGCGCCTCATGCTCGAGCACATGAGCGCGCCGGGGCAGGTCCAGTTCTCCGGCAACACCTTCGTCGTCAGCCGCGTCGCCACCCGCTGACCCCGGTGCCGGACATGGCCGAGGCTGTGCCTGATGGGGCCGGCCCGCGAGATCGCGATCCACGACGACCGGTTCGAACTTGACCGGTTCGGTCCCGGCGCCACTCGGGTCCACGGATGGCGCTGTGGCCCGGACGCACCGCAGCCGATACCCTCGACGCGCTTCTGCACGCCGCCTTCGGAGAGACCCCATGACCGATCGCACCCCGCTGCGCCGCACCCTCGCCCGCCTCGTCCCCGGCCGGTGGGCCCGGCGCGGCCTGTTCGCAGGGCTGATGAGCGCGCTGACGGCCTCTTCGGCGCCGGTCCTCGCGGCCGAGCCGGTCTTCCCGCCCGCCGGCTCGCTCGGCCTCGCTCCGCCGCCCGGCATGAAGCCGGCCGCGAGGTTTTCGGGTTTCGAGCACCGCTCCGGCGCCTCGATCGTCCTCGTGGAGATGCCGCCGGAGGCCTGGGATCAGATCAACGGGAAGTTCACGCCCGAGGCCATGGTGCCCTCCGGCTTCCGGGTGAAGGGCGGACCCGAGCCACTGACCGTCGCGGGTGGCGAGGGCTTCGTCCTGCGGGGAATGCAGGGTGCCAACGGGCTCACCTACACCAAGTGGGTCGCCGTGGTGCGCGGCACCTCCGGCACCGGGCTCGTCACCGTTCAGGTGCCCGAGACGGCGGCCAAGCAGGTGCCGGCTCCGGCGGTCGAGGCGGCCCTGCGCACGATCGCCTTCCGGACCAAGGCGAGCCTCGCCGATCAGGTCGCGGCCCTTCCCTACACCGTCGGCGACACCGCAGGCTTCCGCCCGATGGGGGTGTTCGCCGGCAACGGCCTCATCCTGACCGAGGGACCGAAGGACATCGATCCCGAGCGCGAGCAGCCGGTGGTCATCGTCGCGCCCTCGCTGGGTCAGGCGCCGGCGGGGGCGGAGGTCGCCTACGCCCGCCGGATCTTCACCACGCAGAAGGATCTGAAGGACGTGGCGATCACCGACGAGGCACGCAGCACCCGTGGCGGCGCCGTCGTGGTGCGCCTGCGCGGCACCGGCACCGATGCCAGGAACGGGCGGACGCTTGGCATGACCCAGACGACGGTGTTCGAAGGCGGGCGCTATATGCGCGTGATCGGCTTCGCCGATGCCGGCCGGGCCGACGCGCTGGCTCGCGCCGAGCGCGTCGCCGCTTCGGTCGCGATGCGCTGAGCCCTCGTGCCGCGATCCCCCGTTCGCATCGTCCAGACCGAGAGCGCTTCCGTGAGCTACCCCCATTCGATCCCCCGGCCGGGCCTTCGGTCACGCGGCCTGATCCTGCTGGCACTTCTCGCTGCCACCACGGGCGCCGCACGGGCGCAGGATCGGGAGGCCTCCGCGAAGAACGAGTGCCGGCGCACGCCCTCGCTCTCCGAGGGACCGGCCCTCGGCTTCGGGCGGATCACCGCGACGGGCCGCACCCCCTTCGTCAGGGACGGGCTCGCGCAGAACGGCTGCCCCGATGCCAGCGCGGAATGCCGCGAGCGGGCCTATCTGGTGACCGGCGACCCCGTGATCCTGGGCGAGCGCCGCGGCGGCTATGTCTGCGCCAGCTACCGCGGCGCGAAGGGCGATTTGGCCCGGACCGGCTGGATCCCGGCCGACGCCGTGGCGGCCGAGCCGCCGGCCCCGGTCGCGCTCGACGACTGGCTCGGCACCTGGACCCAGGCGGAAGGGCGCATTCAGGTGAAGCCGGGGGACAAGCCCGGCGCGCTCGCGATCTCGGGCGAGGCGACCTGGGGCCTCGGCGATCACGAGCGGGTGAAGCGCGGCGGCGTTCATCTCGGCGAGATCTCCGGCACGGTCACGCCCAGGGGCGACGGCGCCAGCTTCGCCATGGGTGAGAAAGAGACCCTGCCGGTCGAGAAGGGCGGCGCGTCCGATTGCAAGGTCTGGCTGCGGCGCCTCGGCCCCTGGCTCGTGGTGGAGGACAACCTCGCCTGCGGCGGCATGAACGTCACCTTCCGCGGCGTCTACCGGCGCGAACCGTGACGGGGTGCAGGCGATGGGACCGGGCATGACGGAGCACGGCCGGGAAACCCTTCGCCGCCTCGGCGCCCGGGCGCGGCGAGACTTCTCGCGCGCGCACATGTCGGACACGACGTGGCGCAAGCGTCTCTGCGCCCTCGACGAAGCTGGCTTCGGCCGGGGGCAGATCATCGTGCAGTTCATCGCTTGTCCCGGGCCGCGGGTCATGACCCGGCCGACGCGGGCCGACCTCTGGCCGCCGCGGCCTTCCGTCGATTCGATCGCGGTCGGCCCGTTCGAGCTGCGCGCCATCGCGTGGCGCGAGCGACCCACCCTCGCCCGATGGCCCAGCCGGGACGGACGCCCCGTACCCACCGTCCCCCAGGACGGGGCGCACGCCCGCGCGGTGCCGGAGGTCCTCGGTCGCTTCCCCCTGGAGGAGACGGAGCAGGGATTGCGCATCCTCGGCTTTAGCGGCCGGTGGAGCGAGACATGATCCGGCGCGCTTTTCTCGTCGCCCTCGCCGCCGGTCCAATACTCGCGGCCTGCTCATTCCCGCCGACGACGATGACGCCGGAGGCCGTCGAGGCCTTTCTCGCAACGCCCCTGCCGCCCGGCCGCCGCGACCTGCGGACCTACACCGAGGCGGGTATCGACCGGCTGGTCCTGCTGCGCCTCGACGCGCCGGAGGCGGAAGCCGACGCCTTCGCCGCCCGCCTCATACCGGACGGTCTCGAAGCGGGCGTCGATCCGGGGCTCGGCTTGCTGAGCACGTCGTTCGAGGGCTGGATCGCGACGCCGCCGGAGGGAAGCTTCGGCGGCGAGGCGCCGTACGACGGGCGCCGGTCAGTGAAGGTCGTCGTCGCGCCGGCCGAACCCGGCTGGCGGCGGATCTGGGTCGCGAGCTTCACCCTATGAGCCCCGCATGCCGGCAGCATCGCGTCGCCCGAAGCGGAACGTCCGGTGGTGCAGAACGGATCGGCGAGGATGGAATCTTCCGCGGAGAAGCCGGCGCATGATGCTTGCCGTGACCGCCCTCGTGTGGACGCCGGCCCTGCTGTTCGCGCTCGGCTTCGGGCTGGCCCACCTCACCGGCTGCCGGGTGGACGAGGGAAGCGCGCATCCCTGCCTCGTCGCCGGCATCGATATCGGCGGCCTGCTCTACACCCTGCTGATGATGGGCTGGCTGGTCATCCTGGCCCTGCCCTTCATGCTGCTGACGGGTCTGATCTGGCTCGGCATCGGCCTGCGGGCGCTCGCGAGCACGTGGCTGTCGTGAGGCCGTTGCCGCGCCGGTCTTCGCGCGTAATCCGAAGAATCGGCCACCGGTTCGTCGAAAGAATCCGCCACACCCTCACCCCGACCGGCGCGGACGGACACAGCCGGCGCCTGTTCTTCGCCTACAGCTCCCAGAATGAGCCGCCCGAGGTCGATCGCGACATGATCTTCGCCGGCGACAGCGTGTTCAGCGCGGACGACTGCGCGCTCTCCGAAGAACGGGCACCGCTTGCGCCGCCTCGCCCGATCGGAGAAGGACGGCCGCTCGACATTCCCTGCCACTGCGACCGAGGCCTGATCCCGTGAAGAGCGTGAACCTGCTGATCGCCGAGGAACTCGGTGCCCGCGAGGCGCAGGTGGCCGCGGCCGTGGATCTGCTCGACGGCGGCTACACGGTTCCGTTCATCGCCCGCTACCGCAAGGAGGCGACCGACTCGCTGGACGACGCGCAGCTCCGCACCCTCGAGGAGCGGCTGGGCTATCTGCGCGAGCTGCGCGACCGGCGTGCAAGCGTCACCGAGAGCATCCGCGCCCAGGGCAAGCTGACGCCGGAACTCGCCGCCGCCATCGCTGCCGCCGACACCAAGGCGCGGCTGGAAGACATCTACCTGCCGTTCCGGCCCAAACGCCGCAGCAAGGCGCAGACCGCCCGCGAGGCCGGGCTCGCGCCGCTGGCCGAGACCCTGCTCACGCGCCCCGAGACGGTGCCGGAGCGGGCGGCGCAGGGCTTCGTGGACGCCGCCAAGGGCATCGAAACCGCCGAGGCGGCCCTGGAGGGCGCCCGGGCGATCCTGATCGAGCGCTTCGCCGAGGATGCCGACCTGATCGGCCGCCTGCGCGAGGATTTTTGGCGCGGGGGCGAGGCCGTGGCGAAGGTCCGCAAGGGCAAGGAGACGACGGGTCAGAAGTTCTCCGACTATTTCGATTGGCGCGAGCGCCTGGAGCGGATGCCCTCGCACCGGGTGCTGGCGGTGTTTCGCGGCGAGAAGGAGGAGGTGCTCGACCTCGCCTTCGCGGCCGAAGGCGAGGATTCGGCGGCGGGCGTGCCGGGGCCGTTCGAACTCGCCGTTTGCCGCCGGTTCGGCGTGTCCGCGCGCGGCCGTCCGGCGGATGCGTGGCTGCTCGACACCGTTCGCATCGCCTGGCGCACCAAGATCCGCACCGGCATCAAGGCCGATCTGCGCGCGCGCCTGTTCGAGCGGGCGGAGGAGGCAGCGGTGAAGGTGTTTGCCGGCAACCTCAAGGATCTTCTGCTCGCGGCCCCGGCGGGCGGGCGAGCGACGCTCGGGCTCGATCCCGGCTACCGCAACGGCGTGAAGGCGGCCGTGGTCGACCGCACCGGCAAGGTCGTGGCGGTCGAGACCACCTATCCGCACGAGCCGCAGCGGCGCTGGAAGGAGGCGGTGGCCTCGCTCTCCCGTCTCTGCCGCCAGCACGGCGTCGAGTTGATCGCCATCGGCAACGGCACCGCCTCGCGGGAGACCGACCGGCTCGCCACCGAGATCCTGGCCGCCAACCCCGATCTCAAGATGGCCAAGGTCACGGTGTCGGAGGCCGGCGCCTCCGTCTACTCGGCCTCGGCCATCGCCACCCGTGAGTTGCCCGATCTCGACGTGTCGCATCGCGGCGCCGTCTCCATCGCCCGGCGCCTACAGGACCCGCTGGCGGAACTGGTGAAGATCGACCCGAAATCCATCGGCGTCGGCCAATACCAGCACGACGTCACCGAGCAGAAGCTTTCGCGCTCGCTTCAAGCGGTGGTCGAGGACGCGGTGAACGCGGTCGGTGTCGATGTGAACACCGCCTCCGGCCCGCTCCTGGCCCAGGTCTCGGGCCTCGGCACGTCGGTGGCGGACAAGATCGTCACCCACCGCGACGCCAACGGCCCGTTCCGGACCCGTGCCGGGCTGAAGAAGGTGCCGGGCCTCGGCGCCAAGACTTTTGAACTCGCGGCGGGCTTCCTGCGCATCCCCGATGGCGAGGACCCGCTCGACCGCTCCGGCGTCCACCCGGAGGCCTATCCGGTGGTGCGACGCATTCTCGAGGCGACGAAGAGCGACATCCGCGTGCTGATCGGCAATGCCGCGGTTCTACGCCCGCTCTCGCCCGCCGCCTTCGCCGACGAACGCTTCGGCGTGCCGACCGTGCGCGACATCATCACCGAGCTGGAAAAGCCCGGCCGCGACCCGCGCCCGGCCTTCAAGACGGCGAGCTTCCAGGAAGGCGTCGAGACGATCGGCGACCTCAAGCCCGGGATGCAGTTGGAGGGCGTTGTCACCAACGTCGCGGCCTTCGGCGCCTTCGTCGATATCGGCGTGCATCAGGACGGGCTCGTCCACATCTCGGCGATGGCCCGCAAGCGGATCGCCTCGCCCTCCGAGGTGGTGAAGACCGGCGACGTGGTGCGCGTGCTGGTGCTGTCGGTCGATGTACCGCGCAAGCGGATCGCACTGTCGATGCGGCTCGACGACCCCCTCGAGGGCGCGACGGCGCCGCGTGGAAACGCCCCCCGCCCCGATGCGCAGCCCCGGCGCCCGGCGCCCACAGCCCCGCTGCAGGACGGGGCGCTGGCCGAAGCGCTCCGGCGCGCCGGCGTCTCGTCGCCTAAGCGTTCCTGAGCGAAAAGCGTACGATCTGCCCGCGGGCGGGGACCGGCTTCTCGCGGCGGGAGACCTCCGGGACCGTCGCCGACCGGTGAGCCGGCCACCCCAGCACGTCGCCCGCCTCACGGTGGGAATGCGCGTTCCGACAGAGTGGTAGCCCGGCCTGCTTCGTCAGCGCGACGGCGGGCGTATGCCCGGCCGAATTCCAGCTCTTGAACCGGCACAGCACGAGGTAGTCCTGGATCGTGATCAGGTCCGCGTCCACGAGTGCCAGAGCCTCTTCGCGAGTCTCGATGAGATCGGGATTCAAGACCAGCTCCATTGCCAAAAACAAACCTAGAAGAAATTATTTCACGTAAAATATCAACCCAAGGTAGGCGCCGGGGATCAAACCGGACAGTTTCAGGCACGCGAAAGGCTGCTCATGAGCGAGCTGTCGCCCCGACGGTCCATCGCCGATACAGTGAGAGCAGTCTCGCCGACTTAACATTGTCTCCTCAAATATCCCTTGAGCAAAAGCAATTCGTCCAGGCAATCGATTGCACACGCCTCGGCATTTATGCCGCTTGACCCAACATTCTATAGCTTCGTTCGCCCGAACATCATTTGGCATCTCTTGATCGCACTCAGCGTATCCGGCGGCGATGGCATCCCATGACGTGAAACATCGACAAAGATCGGGATGGCCGACGCCGTGCTCATCGCGGAGGGAGGACACTCGGACGCAGTGCAGCAGAGCGGGCAGATCCCCTTGTGCACGCCGCCCCGGAGACCCTCGCGTTCGAGATGGCGTCGCGCGGGTTCGCATCGCCTTGCCGTCCCCAGATTCGCCGTTTTTTTCGGTTTCCTACGCGGCACAAGGTGCGGGCTTCACCCGCCCGATATGCCTCGCCGACTTTCGCTGGCGACGCGGCGGTCGTACGGCGCGCGCATCCGTCGCGTCGGTCCGGCCCGCAACGTTCACCGGTGGAGCCTACCGAACCGTGATCCGCTTCGAGAACGTCACCAAGGTCTATTCCACCTATGGTCGGCGGCGCACCATCCTGGACCGGGTGAACTTCACCCTGAAGCCCGGCATCAGCTACGGCATCATGGGGATCAACGGTGCCGGCAAATCGACCACCATGAAGCTCATCGCCGGCGTCGAGGAGCCGACCCGGGGCCGCATCGTCCGGGGCCTTCGCGTCTCCTGGCCGCTGGGCTTTGCGGGCGGCTTCAACTACAAGATGACGGGTCGCGACAACGTCATCTTCGTTTCCCGAATCTACGGAGAAGATCCGCGGCGCGTGCTCGAATTCGTCGAGGATTTCTCTGAACTCGGCAGCTACCTCAACATGCCGGTTAGCACCTACTCCTCCGGCATGGGCTCGCGGCTCGCCTTCGGGATGAGCATGGCGATTCCCTTCGACACCTACCTCATCGACGAAACGCTCTCGGTGGGCGACGCGCGCTTCCAGAAGCGGTGCGCCGAGGTGTTCAACAAGCGGCGCGAAACCGCGGACGTGATCCTGATTTCCCACAGCATGGAACAGATCCGCGAATATTGCAGTCAGGCGCTGATCCTGATCAACGGGCAGGCGGTGGTCTACGACGATGTCGATGAGGCGATCACCGCCTACCGGCGCCTGAACAGCTGAGGGGTCGCCCGGCCGCGTGACCGCATCGGCCCCTTTCAAGGTTCGGACACGCTTTCGCCGCGAGGGCGGGCCAGAGACGCAAGCGTGCGCTCCGTCGCTGCCCCTTGATGCGGCACGGCAGACCGCGCGAGGCGTGCGAGCACCGAGACCATGAGCACCGAGATCAGCAGTCCGAACAGCGCAGCGGTGACCACCGCCGACCGCTCGACCGCGGTCACGGAATCGCTCAAGCGGTTCGCCCGCATCGCGCGCCAGTCCGACCACAAGAAGGGCATTCGCGCCTATCAGACGCATATCCGGCGCGATCCCTGGATCCCCGCCTTCTTCGTGCTTCTGTTCCTGCTGCCGACGATGGTCACCGCCGGCTATTTCTACCTCGTCGCCTCCGACCGCTACATCACCGAGGCACGCTTCGCCCTGCGCCCGGCGCTCGGCAACGTCGACAAGGTGCAGAGCGAAGAAACGGGCAACAACAGCTCCCTGTCCAAGCAGATGATCGCCCAGGACACGCTGATCACGACGAGCTACATCGCCAGCCGGCAGATGATCGAGACCATGGAGCGGCAGATGCCGCTTCGCGAAATGTTCTCGCGGGATGGCATCGACTTCTTCTCGCGCTTCGACGCCAGCGAGCCGATCGAGCGGTTCATGCTCTACTGGCACAAGCGCGTGACGACCTCGGTCGATTCCAATGGCGGTATCATCAGCCTGAAGGTCGCCGCCTTCGATCCGCAGGAATCCTACACGCTGACTCGCGCGCTTCTGGACGAGAGCGAGCGCATGGTGAACGAACTCAGCCTCAAGGCGCGCAACGCCGCGCTGGCTGAGAGCACCCGCGAACTCAAGAACGCCGAAGAGCGCCTGCTCACCGTCCAGCGTGCCATGCGCGACCTGCGCAACCGCGCCGGCATTCTCGATGCGCAATCGGCCAACAAGAACAACCTCACGGTCATCGCGGAGCTGCGCAAGAAGCGCATCGACCTCTCGGTGCAGCTCAACCAGAGCCTGCGCGACCTCGCGCCGGAGCGGCGTCCGATTCAGGATTTGAAGGCGCAGATCCAGGATCTCGATGACAACATCGAGAAGATCGAACGGCAGATGACCAGCACCGATCCGGATCAGCGACGCCTGCTGTCGGAGGCGATGACGGAATTCGAGGGGCTGGAGAACGAGCGCAAGAACGCGCTGCTCTATCACAACAAGGTGTTGGCCGCGAGCGAGCAGGCCCGCATCGTCGCCAACCGTCAGATCGAGTTCTTCACCCCCGTGGTCAATCCGGTCGTGCCCACATCGGCGATCGAACCGCGCAAGCACCTGATCACGAGCATCGTCGCGCTCGTGGCCATGGCTTTGTTCGGCTTCAGCGTCCTGATCCGCAAGTATCTCTATAGCTGACGCACCGGTCAGGCGATCTCGCCGGGCGGACGGCGGGTCGGCGGCGAGGCGGTGGGATCGGCCGGCGTACCTGGCTCGGGCGCGAGGGCCGGGTCGGGCACCGGCGAGGGCGTTCCGGTCGCGCGCGGCTCACCCGTGGTTCCGCCGGTCCAGCCCTGCGCCCGCCAGCCCTCGGCGCGCTCGTCGAGATCGACCGCCCCGGCGCGCTGCATCAGGGCGATGACGCGGTCGGCGACCTCCCCGTCCGCCCGCACGGTGACCAGGGTGCCACCGCGCCGGATCCCCTCAGCATAGGTCTCGGCATCGGCGCCGCTCAGCCCCGCGCCGGTCAAGGCGCCGATCAGGCCACCCGCGGCCGCCCCCACCCCTGCCCCCGACAGGGCGGCGACGAGCCAGCCCGCCGCGATCACCGGACCGGCGCCGGGAATCGCGAGCAGCCCCAGGCTCGCGAGCAGGCCCGCGCCGCCGCCGAGGACGGTGCCGACCGTCGCACCCGCACCCGCCCCTTCGGCCGCCGAACCCTCGTGCTCGCTTGCCGAGGCATGGCCCGGCGCCACCGACTCACCCGTGGCGCCACCGGCCAAGGCGCCGGCCGGCCGATCCGCGCCGTTCAGCGAAACGATGCCGATATCCGAGTGCGGCACCCCCTCCGCCTCGATGCGATCGATGACGCGGGCGGCGGTGTCCTGATTGTCGAACAGGGCGGTGACGGCGCGTGTTGCCATGGTCGTTCCTCTCGTCTGATTTGGGGTGGCCAGCCGCTACTCGGCGGCGACGTTGCCCCGGAAATCCATGCCGACGCTCAGCGTGCGGCCCGCATGCTCGGCACGCCCGCGCCAAATGCCCTGTCCGTCGAGTTGCAGATCGGCAACGTCGGCAAAGCCCATCTCGGCGAACCGTGCGCGCACCTGCGCGGCGGTGAAGCTGTTGGCGCCCGGTTCGAGCCGCCCGGCCACCGCCCCGTGCGCCTTCTCCGCGGGTGTCGCGGTGGGTGCCTCCGGCTCCGGCGCGGCACGGACCGCCGTCGATGCCAGCACGGCGAGAAGGAGAAGGAGAGGGGCGCGCATGACTCGAGGCTCGTCCGCAGGAATCCGGCCGTTCGCCGAGCCGGTTGCCTGACCAAGCTCCGGTCCCCGGCCGAGGTTCCGTATCGAGGCGGGCGTTGTCGGGGCCGGCGTTAACGCATCGCTAACCCTGCACCCGGCAAATCCTGCCGGGTGCGGTCCTGCGGGTGGGCCCGCGCGATTCGTCTTCGGAGATTCGGCGCGATGAGCGAGACGGCCAGGGCCGTTCCAGCGGGAACAGGCGGGCTCGGCGGCCTGTCGTCCCTGCGTATGCCGAGCCGGGCGAACTTCCAGGCGCTCTCGAAGCGCTCGGACCTGTTCTTCGCCACGGCGGTGATGGGCATCCTCACGGTGCTGATCTTCCCGCTGCCGGCCTTCCTGCTCGACCTCCTGCTCGCGGTCTCGATCATCCTCTCTGTGCTGATCATGATGACCGGGCTGTTCATCGACAACCCGCTCGAGTTCACGGTCTTCCCGACGCTGCTGCTGGTCGCGACCTTGCTGCGGCTCGCGCTCAACCTCGCCTCGACCCGGCTGATCCTCGGCCACGGCCACGAGGGCACGGCGGCGGCGGGTCACGTCATCGAAGCCTTCGGGCACTTCGTGATGGGCGGCAACTTCGTGATCGGGATCATCGTCTTCGCGATCCTGATCATCGTGAACTTCGTCGTCATCACCAAGGGCTCGGGCCGCATCGCCGAGGTGGCGGCGCGCTTCACCCTCGACGCCATGCCCGGCAAGCAGATGGCCATCGACGCCGACCTCTCGGCCGGGCTGATCGACGAGAAGGTGGCCAAAGCCCGCCGCTCGGCTCTGGAGGAGGAATCCTCGTTCTTCGGCGCCATGGACGGTGCCTCGAAGTTCGTGCGCGGCGACGCGGTGGCCGCACTCCTCATCACCGGCATCAACGTGGTCGGCGGCATCATCATCGGCGTCGCCCAGAACGGACTCGGCTTCGCCGAGGCGGCCAAGACCTACACGCTGCTCACCATCGGCGACGGGCTGGCCTCCCAGGTGCCGGCGCTGATCGTCTCGACCGCGGCCGGCATCCTCGTCTCGAAGGCCGGCGTGAAAGGCTCGGCCGACAAGGCGCTCGGCAAGCAGATGGCGAACTATCCGAAAGCCCTCGGCATGTCGGCGGGCGTCATGATCCTGATCGCGCTCCTGCCCGGTATGCCGATGCTGCCCTTCCTCGCGCTCGGCGGCGCCTCCGGCTACGCGGCGTGGCGCATCGCCAAAACGCAGCGCGAGACCCCGCCCGCGGCAGCCGAGGGCACGCCCGGCGCCGCAGCCCCCGGCGGGGCGCCGGCCGAGGAGACCGTCACCGACCTGCTGAAGCTCGACGACCTCAAGCTGGAGATGGGCTACGCGCTCCTCGCCCTCGTCAACGGCGAGGGCCAGGATCGGCTCACCGACCAGATCAAGGCCCTGCGCCGCCAACTCGCGGCGGAGCTCGGAATCGTCATGCCCTCGGTGCGCATCCTCGACAACGTGAGCCTGGAGGCCAACACCTACGTGGTGCGGGTGAAGGAAATCGAGGCCGGCACGGGACAGGTCTTCCCCGGACAGTTCATGGCGATGGACCCGATGGGCGGTCAGGTGCAGCTGCCCGGCCAACACCTGCTGGAGCCGACCTTCGGCCTGCCCGCAACCTGGGTCGATGCCGGCTTACGCGATCAGGCCCAGCTCAAGGGCTACACCGTGGTCGATGCGGCCACCGTGATCTCGACGCACCTGACCGAACTGATCAAGGCCCACGTCTCGGAACTCCTGAACCACGTCGAGGTCCAGAAGCTCCTGCGCGAATTGCCCAAGGAGCACACGGAACTGCTCAAGGAGGTGGTGCCCTCGCAGATCGCCACCACCGGCATCCAGCGCGTGCTGCAGCTGCTGCTGACCGAGCGGGTCTCGGTGCGCGACCTCGGCTCCATCGTCGAGGGCATCGCCGAGGTCGCCGGCCACGTGAAGAACCCGCGCGACATCGTCGAGCATGTCCGCGCCCGCCTCGGCCGCCAGATCTGCGCGCAGTATCAGGGCCCGGACGGGACGCTGCCGATCATCACCCTGTCGCCCGCCTGGGAGCAGGCCTTCCTCGAATCGATCGTCGGCGAGCGCGAGGAGCGCTACCTCGCGATGCAGCCCTCCCGGCTGACGGAGTTCGTCAACACGGTGCGCGACCGCTTCGAGCAGGCGGCGCGCATGGGCGAGATGCCGGTGCTGGTCACCTCGGTCCAGGCCCGGCCGTTCGTCCGCTCGATCATCGAGCGCTTCCGCCGCGAAACCCCGGTGATGAGCCAGGCGGAGATCCATTCCCGCGCGCGGCTACGGACGGTCGGATCGGTGTGATGCGGTTCGATCCGTTCGGATCGAGCCGGAGTCCGTCGTCATCGCCAGAAGGCGCCCGGATCACGGCCCTGTCCGGAGAGGTTGCGCGGGAGATCGCTGTTGCCTCGGCTAGCGATGAGGGACCGGGACGAGGAGCGAAACCGTCGACCAGATGTGTGTGTGGCGGCTTCCGCCCGAGACCTTGCGGCTTCACCCCGTCGTCGTGAGGGAAAGCGAAACGATCCGAAGTGAAGCCCTTCCGGTCAGATCTCCCATGGGACGCCCCGGCTCGCCCTGCGGTGACGGCCCGCGGATAACGGTGGTGATGCCGGGGAAGACGCGCCGGATCGTGCGTCGATCCGCAAGACGACGTTGTCCTCCCCTGGGGGGCAAAGCCGGATACTGATCGATGGCCTGCCCAGGTCGAAGGCGGCCGCGAGAACGCAATCCGGCTGGCGCGGACTTTGAGGATCATTAACGATGGACATTTATCAACGCAACGTTGCCCCACGATAAGATTGTTGAACCTGGGGGCGTTCGGGGGTTTGCTGATGTTCCGGTTCGATATCCCGAGAAAGCTCTATGCTCTGGTGGCCCTAGCGGCTTTGAGCCTCGTGGCGATCGGCGCCGTGGCGCTCACCTACCAGTACGAGGCGATGTACGGGCAGCGCGTCAACCGTCTCAGCCTGATGACGGAATCGGCCGTCAACCTGATCGATCACTACCGCCAGAGCGTCGAGAAGGGCGAGATGACGGAGGCCGCGGCCCGGTCCACCGCCTATGCCGCCGTCACGTCGATGCGGCACGGCAAGGACGGCTACTTCTTCGTCTACGACCGCGACGTCGTCGTGGTCGCCCACGCCACCCCGAAGTTCATCGGCCAGAGCTTCCGCGACCTCAAGGACACAACCGGCTACGCCTTCATCGCCGACGTGCTGCCGCGCGCCGTGCGCGATGGGGTGGCCTCGGTCGTCTACACCTGGAAGCGGACGCCCGATGCGGCGGCGACGCCGAAGCTCGGCGTGTTCCGGTTCTACGCCCCCTGGGGGGTCTATATCGGCACCGGCGTCCATATCGACGACCTGAAGGCGACTCTGTGGGAGCAGATCGAGCGCCTCGGGTTCGTGGCGCTGGGCATCCTGCTCGTTCTCGGCGTCGCCTCCTGGGCGATCATCCGCTCGATCGTCCGGCCGATGAGCGCGCTGCAGGCGACGATGGGCCGGCTCGCCGAGGGCCGCACCGACATCGCCCTGCCGGAGGCCAAGCGCAACGACGAGGTCGGGGCGATGGCCCGCGCCGTGGCGGTCTTCCGCGACAACGCCATCGAGCGCGAACAGCTGCAGGGGGCGCAGGAGGCCGATCAGACGCTCAAGATGCAGCGGGCCGAGCGGCTCAACGGCCTGATCCAGGACTTCGAGGGCACGATCACCGGCATCGTCACCACCATCGGCGGCGCCGCCACACAACTGCAATCGACCGCGCAGGGCCTCGCCGGCACCGCGAACCAGACCGCCAGCCAGTCGACCGCCGTCGCTGCCGCCGCCGAGGAGGCGACCACGAACGTCAACACCGTGGCCGCCGCCGCCGAGGAACTGGGCAGCTCCGTCCAGGAGATCGGCCGGCAGGTGGACGGGTCGGCCGCCCTCTCCCGCACCGCGGTGGACGAGGCGGGGCAGACGGGCAAGCTGGTGCAGGACCTCAGCGAGGCCGCCGCCCGCATCGGCGACGTCGTGGCGATGATCTCCGACATCGCCGGCCAGACCAACCTTCTGGCGCTGAACGCGACGATCGAGGCCGCGCGCGCGGGCGAGGCGGGCCGCGGCTTCGCCGTGGTGGCGGCGGAGGTGAAGGAGCTCGCGAGCCAGACGGCGCGGGCGACCACGGACATCTCGGAGCAGATCGCCCGCATCCAACGCTCGACCGGCACGGCGGTCGGCGCGATCGGCGACATCGCCACCCGCATCCGCGAGATCAGCAGCGTCTCCACCTCGATCGCGGCGGCGGTCGAGGAGCAGAGCGCGGCGACCCAGGAGATCGTCCGCAACGTCGCCCAGGCCGCGACCGGGACGAGCGAGGTGACGCACAACATCTCCGGCGTCGCCCGCGCCTCGGAGCAGACCGGGACGGCCGCCGCCCACGTGCTCGGTGCCGCCACGGAGCTGTCTCAGCAATCCGATCACCTGCGGGCCGAAGTCCGACGCTTTCTGGCCACGGTGCGCGCGGCCTGAGGCCTGAGGCGATCGCCGACGGCCGGAGGCAAAAGAGCCGAGCCCACCTCAAAAGGTCGGCTCGGCTCTGCGATCTGCCCGCGTTGTTCTGTTGGAGAGCCGGCGTCGCCGGGAGGCGGGAAACGGCTCGGCGCTTGAGTCGGATGCCGCTCAGGCGTGTCCCTCGATCGCACGCAGGACGGCGACCATTTGGTCCGCCTGCGAACGGGTGAGCCCTTTGCTGATGATCGTGCCGTCCCGGCAGATCGAACAGGTGCCGTCCTCGGCGACCCGAATTTTGATCGAAGCCATGATGTCCATCCAGGAGCCAGAGCGGCTCCCCATTCCGTCGAAGCTTAACCGTTCCTGAAGGGCTCGC
Organism: Methylorubrum sp. Q1; assembly: GCF_004683995.1. Classification (NCBI taxonomy): domain Bacteria; kingdom Pseudomonadati; phylum Pseudomonadota; class Alphaproteobacteria; order Hyphomicrobiales; family Methylobacteriaceae; genus Methylorubrum; species Methylorubrum sp. Q1. The sequence goes on from NZ_SRHQ01000014.1 coordinate 22,117, forward strand.
AACCCTGCGCGTCCCATTCATCCACGGAAGCGGTGTGAGGTAAGGATCGCTGATCCCGCCGTCACTGCGACGAAATCGACCTGCAATTCGAAACTCGTGACCCGAAACGCAACCGGCGGCGCGCTCGAGCGAGCGGCCGCCGGCAAGGGCCTCGCGGATGGTGGATCAGACCGCCTTCTTCTCGAGCCGCCGCTCGATTACGTGATTGTCGAGGCCGGGCGCGACGAGCGGCGGCTCCGGCGCGGCCTTGCCGTCCTTACCCAGCGCGTTCGAGAGGCGGGAGCGCTCGAACAGCAGCACCACGACGATGGCCACGGCAAAGGGGATGATCAGGTAGAACAGGCGGAAGATCAGCACCGCGGCGAGAACCGGCGCCTTCTCGGCATCGGTCTGAAGCTGCATGGCAGTGAAGAACACGAGTTCGAACACGCCGAGGCCGCCCGGCGCGTGGGAGGCGAGCGCGACGGAGAACGAAGCGAGGAAGATGCCGAGCACCGGGATGAAGCCGGGGTTCAGGGCATCCGGCAGGGCGAAGTAGATGATGCCGGCGGCACCCAGCAGCTCCAGCGGCGCCGCGATGAGCTGGCGCACCATGATCCCGGGCCGCGGATACTCGATCTTGAAGTTGCGGATCGTCAGCGGACGGAAGCGCAGCACCGAGCCGAGGACGTAGAGCGCGACGAAACCGAGTAGGCCGAAGCCGACCAACCGCGAGGTCGCGGGATTGGTCAGCACCGCCGGCAGCAGGTTGTCGAGCCGCGCGAGGAGGTTCGGATCGTAGACCAGAACGAAGCCGCCGAGCAGGATCGTGCCGAGTCCGAAGGTGAAGGAGCACAGGGCCACCAGCACCGCGACCTGCGCCGCCGAAAGTCCCTTCGAGGTGTAGGCCCGGTAGCGCACCAGGGCGCCGGAGAAGACCGAGGCGCCGATATTGTGCGAGAGGGCGTAGGTCGTGAAGGAGCACAGCGAGACGAACCGCCACGAGATGTGGCGCACGCCCAGATGCAGCAGCGCGATCCGGTCGTACCAAGCGAGCGCGGCGTAGGCGATGAGGGTGGAGAGGGCGGCCAGCAGGAAGTGGTGGAGCGGGATGGCGGCAAACGCCGCCTCGATGCTCGCCCAGGACAGGGTCTTCAACTGGCCCCAGAGCAGGTAGCAGGACACCGCCACCGCGGCGAGGCCGATCAGGCCCCAGAAGACTTCACTGACTTTTTTCATGGATGTCCGCCGCCTCTCTCGGGAGCGGTCTCTCCTGCGCCACGACCGCGCGCATCGCAAGCGGGACTGGGCGACCGTCTCGATGGGGCCGGCTCTTGCCGTCAGATCATGACGCTTTCATGCCGAACGATGCGGCCCTGGCCGATTCGGCGGGTCTGGCGAGCATCGCATTCAGTGCGGCTCGAGCGGTCGGGAATGGCCCCTCGATGAACGCAGCGATCGATCGGGCAGGAAAGCACGGCTCGGCGGGAAGCCGTGCGGAGCGGGCTGGCCCCCTGCCCTACCGCGAAGGCGTGACCTGATCGATATAGGCCGCGTTGGAGCCTCTCGAAGGAGGAGGGCTCACCCGTTCGCGGCGACCCGAGGACCGACCCTTGATCGATCCCGGGATCGGACCTGCCGCGTCGAGCAGCTCCTCGTCCGTGATCAGGCTCGGGCGACGCGCGCTGGCCCGAGGCCCCGGTCCCAAACGCTGTCCCTCGTAGAGGTTGATACAATCGCGCAGGGCGATCGGGTCTCGAATGAAGGTGCAGTCATTCACATTCGGAACGGGCGCCGCTCCGTTCGGAGTGACGAGGTTCTGCGCGACCACGGCCGGCGATGCGGATGTCGGACCGAGCGTATCGACCCGATCGGCGATGCCGTCCGTCGTGACGGCGTTTCGCGCCGTCGCAACGGACGGGGCGTCCCCCAGATTCCACGCGATCGTCTGAGACCCGCTTCCATCCAGCGCGATGACGCGCTGCGCAAAGGCGGCGGAGGGGATGAAGCCGGCGATACAGGCCGCGAGCAGGACCTTGGTTCCAGACTGCAGCATGTCGCACCTATGCAAGAGCGGAGCGCGCCAGAATGCGGTTCGCTGCCGACGACATAGGTAAAAACTTCGTTTCCTTTTCGCGGTTCCTCCCCGGGGCCGACAGGCCGGCACCGGCTGTCATTCGGGCCCGCCCGGCAGGATCGAGGGATGCGGATCCTACGGGGTGATGGCGGGGAACCGTGGACGCGCCCGGATCACCGGCCTCGTGCCGCCGACGCGCTCGGCCATCCTGCCGATAGCCGCCTCCGACCTGATGGCATCAGGCCGGCGCCTCTCGGTCCTTGTTGACGCGCCTTCCTTCGACGAACCGGCACACTTCGTCGGAATGCGCTTGAGGATCTCGCCGGTCAGGCCCGAGCCCGAAGTCCGATCGCGTCCATCTCGGCCTGCTCACGGGCGGCTTCGGCCGCACGTTCGGCGGAGCGCTCGCGATCCTCCAGGATCTCGACCTTCTTGAGTTCCTCGAACGCCTCGCCCAGTTCGGCCTTGGCCTCGGCAAGCTGCCCTTCAAGGGCGGCGGCCGACTGGCGCATGTTGTCCCGGCGGCCGGTCGCGGCGCGGGCATAGGTCGGGTAGGCGAAATGGGCCGGATCGGAGATCCCGGCACGGGCCTCCTCCTGCGAGACTTCCCGGTCGAGTTCGGCCGCCATGCGGTTGAAGTCGGCCATCATCATCTCGATCTGCGCCACCCTGCGGCGCTTCTCATCCACCTGGAACCGACGCAACCGGATCAGCGTGTCACGCGATTTCATGTCGGGCCATCCACTCCACGCTACGCCGGGACGCGACCCGATCGGCGCGGGCGATCCACACGGACCGTTATCCCGACGCGCTTCCCGAAGCCGCCTCACGCACCGCCGACAATGGCGGCCAACCGGTCATAACCCTCGCTGATGGAGGTTGCTTCTTCCTTACCCTGCCCCAGAAAAGCCGTCAGATCGGGCATGAGAGCGACCGCTTCGTCCACCTCCGGCGACGAGCCGGCGCGGTAGGCCCCGAGCCGGATCAGCTCCTCCATGTCGGCATAGGTCGCCAGCACCTTTCGCGCACGACGGACGGTGGGGAGATGGGCCGGGTCGCAGGCCCGCGGCATGGTGCGCGAGACCGAGCGCAGGACGTTGATCGCCGGGTAGCGCCCCTGTTCGGCAATGCGCCGCTCCATGACGATGTGCCCGTCGAGAATGCCGCGCACCGCATCCGCCACCGGCTCGTTGTGGTCGTCGCCCTCCACCAGCACGGTGAACAGGCCGGAGATCGCCCCCTCCCCCACGCCCGGCCCGGCCCGCTCGAGAAGGCGCGGCAATTCGGAGAAGACGGTGGGCGTGTAGCCCTTGGCGGTCGGCGGCTCGCCGCCGGCCAGCCCGATGTCGCGCTGGGCCATGGCGAAGCGGGTGATCGAATCGATCATGCACAGGACCTGCGCGCCCTGGTCGCGAAAGTACTCGGCCACCGCCAGGGTCACGTAGGCGGCGTTGCGGCGCATCAGCACCGGCTCGTCAGAGGTCGCCACCACCACGACCGAGCGGGCAAGCCCCGCCGCGCCGAGGTCGTCCTGGAGAAACTCCTGAACCTCGCGACCGCGCTCGCCGACGAGGCCGATCACCGCCACGTCGGCAGCGGTGTAGCGGGCCAGCATCGAGAGGAGCACCGACTTGCCGACGCCGGAGCCGGCGAAGATGCCCATGCGCTGCCCGCGGCACATGGTGAGAAAGGTGTTGATGCAGCGAACCCCGAGATCGAGCGGCGGCCCGACGCGCCTTCGTCCGTGCGCAGGGGGCGGATCGGCCCGCAGGGGATAGATCGCGGGCCCCTGCGCGAGGGGGCCGAGGCCGTCGATCGGGCGCCCGAGGGCGTCAACGGTGCGCCCGAGCCAAGCGGCGGAGGGGCGGATCGCGCCCGCCGCCTCGTCGCGCACCAGGGCCGGACAGCCGCGGCGCACCCCCTCCAGCGAGCCGAACGGCATGGCGAGCGCCCGGTCGCCGGCAAAGCCGATCACCTCGCACGGCACCGTCGAGGCCGCGACCCCGGCGCCCTCCACCATCACGTCGATCCGGCCGCCGAGCCGCATCGCGGAAACCGGCCCGGCCACCTCGACCAGAAGGCCGCGGATCGCCGTCACCCGGCCGAAGGTCTCCAGGGTCTCGACGGTCGAGAGCGCGGCGAGTGCCGCCGCCAGCCCCCCGGAGCCGCGCTCCTGCGTCATGTGCCCCGACCCCGTTAACCGCGTCCCGCCACCGAACCGGCCGATGTCTTAACACCGCCAGACCGCTCGCCAAGGCTCCCAGGCCTCCATCCGGATGGCGATGCCGACGCTCGCGGGAACGGGAACGACGACGAATCGTCACCGTCACCTTTCCGCAACAGAGAAGCCAACCTGAGACAACAGAAGGAGTTAGCAGGGGAGGCTCATCCCCGGTTTCGGGAGAGCGCACGGTGTTGGGGAGCAGATCGCCAACGATCGGGAGAATCGCTGCCGGACTCGAAAGAGACAGTGCTTGCAAGCGGGATTCGGGTTTTGTTAACGGTTAAGGAATAGCGTTTCGAAAGTGGGAATGAGGGAGCGTCCGCCGTGGCCATCGGCGGACGACCGGCGGCGGCTTGTCTCAAGCGCCCCGAAACGGCCTGTCCGGTGGGGATCACGATGCGCGTACTTCTGATCGAGGACGACAGCGCCACGGCGCAGAGCATCGAATTGATGCTCAAGTCCGAGAACTTCAACACCTACACAACTGACCTTGGCGAAGAGGGTGTCGATCTGGGCAAACTCTACGATTACGACATCATCCTTCTCGATCTGAACTTGCCCGACATGTCGGGCTACGAGGTGCTGCGCTCGTTGCGCGTCGCCAAGGTGAAGACCCCGATCCTGATCCTGTCCGGCATGGCCGGCATCGAGGACAAGGTGAAGGGCCTCGGCTTCGGCGCCGACGACTACCTCACCAAGCCCTTCCACAAGGACGAACTGGTGGCGCGCATCCACGCCATCGTCCGCCGCTCGAAGGGCCACGCTCAGTCGGTCATCACCACCGGCGACCTGATCGTGAACCTCGATCAGAAGACCGTCGAGGTCTCGGGCTCGCGGGTTCACCTCACCGGCAAGGAGTACCAGATGCTGGAACTCCTCAGCTTGCGGAAGGGCACCACGCTCACCAAGGAGATGTTCCTCAACCATCTCTACGGCGGCATGGACGAGCCGGAGCTGAAGATCATCGACGTGTTCATCTGCAAGCTGCGCAAGAAGCTGGCGAACGCCTCTGCGGGCAAGAACTACATCGAGACCGTGTGGGGCCGTGGCTACGTGCTGCGCGAGCCGGTCGAGGGTGAAGACCGCATGGCGGTCTGAGCCCCATCCACCGGACCTCACCAACGAACCCCGCTCCGGCGGGGTTCTTTCGTTTCAGGGACCGACGATCCGCTGGCCGAGGGACTGGGCGATCGGCCCACGGATCGCACGGGTTCCTCCGTCCCGTCGGTTTGCCCATCGGATTGGCGGCCGAGCCGCACGCTGATCGTCAGCTCGCCCTCGCCCGCGGTGCAGAGGGGCGTCAGCCGGTCCGTCTCGGCCCGCGCCGCGAAGCGATCACCGGCAGGGGCGCGAGGCCGAGGAGGGCGGCAACGGCCCGTCGGCGCCTCCGCCCCGTTCCCTCTCGACCCCGATCGATCCGCCGAATCAGGCCTCGGCCGGCTCCTCGCGGAAATACGGCTCGACCGCGCCCTTGAGCTTCACCGTCATCGGATTGCCGGCTCGGTCGAGCGCCTTGCCGGCCGAGAGCCGCACCCAGCCCTCGCTGACGCAGTATTCCTCGACATTGGTCTTCTCGGCACCCTTGAAGCGAATGCCGACGCCCCGGGCGAGGACCGCCTCGTCGTAATAGGGGCTGTTCGGATTGACGGAGAGGCGATCGGGAGGGGTTTCGGACATGGGTCGTGCGTTCCTGGAAGTCGTGCCGGCCGGTTACGGCAATCGCGGCGCGCCCGCAACGGCACGCTCGGCCCGCGACGCGTCGATCAGCTCCGCCACCCGTCCGCTCTGCAGGAGCGGGATCCACCGCATCACCGTCTCATGCGGGAAGTCCCACCACGCCGCCTCGACGAGTGCGGCCGTCGTCGCCTCGTCGAAGCGGCGGCGCACGATCCGCGCCGGGTTGCCGGCGACGACCGCGTAGGGCGGCACATCCCGCGTGACGACGGCGTGCGCCGCCACCACCGCGCCATGCCCGACGGTGATGCCCGACAGAATCATGCAGCCCGATCCGAGCCAGACGTCGTGGCCGATGATCACGTTACCGCGCGAGGAATGATAATCCTGAGGTGCGTCCGCCCCCGGCCACAGGCCGGTCATCGCGGCGAACGGATAGGTCGAAACCCAGTCGAGCCGGTGGTCGCCGCCGAGCAGGATCTCAACCCGATCCGCGATGGAACAATACCGGCCGATCGTCAGCCGCTGGCCGGATTCGGGGAAGCGCACCTTCGGCCGGCCGTAAGAGTATGCGCCAATTGTGAAATTCCAGCGCCGGGCCAGCTTTTCCAGATGCAGCCGGGTCTCGTTGTGCGGGTTGCGCCCCCGCCTCAGCCGTTGCAACAGATGCCTCAACAGTGCCCCCCGCAAGAAGAGGGTGCGGGCGCGCAAAAACGAGCGGAAGAGGACGGCATCGCCATGGCCGACAATATGTCCGAGGATCTGAAGTCCGGGGCGCTCGTCTACCATCGACTGCCGAAACCTGGAAAGCTCGAGATCCAGGCCACCAAGCCGCTCGGCAACCAGCGCGATCTGGCGCTCGCCTACTCTCCCGGCGTGGCCGCCGCCTGCATGGCGATCTACGACGACCCGCAGGAAGCCGCCACCCTCACCATCCGCCAGAACCTCGTCGCCGTGCTCTCGAACGGCACGGCCGTGCTCGGCCTCGGCGATATCGGCCCGCTGGCCTCCAAGCCGGTGATGGAGGGCAAGGCGGTCCTGTTCAAGAAGTTCGCCGGCATCGACGTCTTCGACATCGAGGTGGACCAGAAGGACGTCGACAAGCTGGTGGACGTGGTCTGCTCCCTGGAGCCGACCTTCGGCGGCATCAACCTCGAGGACATCAAGGCGCCGGAATGCTTCGAGGTCGAGGAGCGGTGCCGGGAGCGGATGAACATCCCGGTCTTCCACGACGACCAGCACGGCACGGCGATCATCGTCGCAGCCGCGGTTCTCAACGCCCTCGAACTCGCGGGCAAGCGGCTCTCGGATGCCAAGATCGTCACCTCGGGTGCCGGCGCGGCGGCTCTGGCCTGTCTCAACCTGCTGGTCTCACTGGGTGCGACGCGTGAGAACATCACCGTCACCGACATCAAGGGCGTGGTCTACAAGGGCCGCGCCGAGCTGATGGACCGCTGGAAGGACGTCTACGCGCAGGAGACCGAGGCGCGGACGCTCGCCGAGGTGATCCCCGGCGCCGACGTGTTCATCGGCCTCTCGGCCGGCGGCGTGCTCAAGCCCGAATATCTCGAGAAGATGGCCGAGAAGCCGCTCATCATGGCCCTCGCCAACCCCTATCCCGAGATCATGCCGGACCTGGCCGAGCAGGCGCGGCCCGACGCCATGATCTGCACCGGGCGCTCGGACTTCCCCAATCAGGTCAACAACGTCCTCTGCTTCCCCTACATCTTCCGCGGCGCGCTCGATGTCGGCGCGCACAAGATCAACGAGGAGATGAAGAAGGCGGCGGTGAAGGCGATCGCGGCGCTCGCCCGCGAGACGCCGTCCGACGTGGTCGCCCGCGCCTATGGCGGCGAGGCCCGGCCGTTCGGGCCGCGTTCGCTGATCCCGAGCCCGTTCGATCCGCGCCTGATCGTGCGCATCGCCCCCGCGGTGGCCAAGGCAGCGATGGATTCGGGCGTCGCCGGCCGGCCGGTGGAGAATATCGACGCCTACGCAGAATCGCTCGATCGCTTCGTGCACCGCTCCGGCTTCATCATGAAGCCGCTCTTCTCCAAGGCGAAGAGCGACCCGAAGCGCGTCATCTACGCCGAGGGCGAGGACGAGCGCGTGCTGCGCGCCGCACAGGCCGTGGTCGAGGACAAGGTGGCCCGGCCGATCCTGGTCGGTCGCCCGCGGGTGATCGAGACCCGCATCAAGCGCTTCGGCCTCGACCTCAAGCAGGGCGAACATTTCGACCTGATCGATCCCGAGGACGATCCGCGCTACCGCGCCTACGTCTCGACCTATCTCGAGGTCGCGGGGCGGCGCGGCATCACCCCCGATCTCGCCCGCACGCTGGTGCGCACCAACTCCACGGTCATCGCAGCGCTGGCGGTACGCCGCGGCGAAGCGGACGCGCTGATCTGCGGCCTGGAAGGCCGGTTCGAGACGCGGCTGAGGGTGATCCGCGACATCATCGGGCTCTCGCCCGACTCGATCGACTTTGCCGGCATGAGCCTGATCGTGACGAAGAAGGGCGCCTTCTTCCTCGCCGACACCCATGTCCGCCAGGATCCGAGCGCGGAGGAGATCGCCGATGTCGCCATCGCCTGCGCGAACCATGTCGGTCGCTTCGGTTTGACGCCGAAGATCGCGCTCCTGAGCCACTCCGATTTCGGCCAGTCGGACTCCGCCTCCGCAAAGAAGATGCGGCGCGCGCTCGAACTGATCCAGACGCGCGCGCCCGATCTTCAGGCCGACGGCGAGATGCAGGCGGATTCGGCCCTGTCGGAACTCGTGCGCGACCGGGTGCTGCCGAGCTCGAACTGGAAGGGCGCGGCCAACATCCTCGTCTTCCCGAATCTGGATGCCGCCAACATCGCCTTCCAGTTCGCCAAGGTGCTCGCCGACGCCCTGCCGGTCGGGCCGCTGCTGATCGGCCCGGCCAAGCCGGCGCATATCCTCACGCCTTCGGTCACCGCCCGCGGCATCGTCAACGTCACCGCCGCAGCGGTGGTGGAGGCGCAGGCCATGGCGCCGGTGGAGACGGCGCCCGAGGCCGAACCCGGCGTCGGACCGCTCTCGGAGTAACGCACCGAGCCTCGGGGCCCCCTCCTTTACGCAAGGATGGGCCCCGAGCTTGGCTGTGATTTTGCATTCAGTTCCGGGCGTTGAACGCGTCCGGAGTCTGCAATGTGTCTTGGTGACGATCCGACCTGTGCCGCCTTCGCCGAACATCGGCTGCGCTACCGGCGCGACATGGAGCCGGAGCGGCGAGCCTTCCTGAAGAGCAGCTTCGTCGCCACCGGAGGCGCCGCGGCCCTGGCGGCGGGCGGCCTTTCCCTGGTGAGCCCGGCCCTGGCGCAGAGCAGCGCGCGCCGGCTGAAGCAGACCGCTCACTATCACCTGCCGGCCCATGCCGAGACCATCCACTGGGGCTACTTCTCGAAGACTCTCAAACCCCAGGTCGAGATCGAGTCGGGCGACTTCGTCACCATCGAGACCCTGACCCACCACGCCAACGACGACGCCGAGCGGATGGTGACGGGCGATCCCGGCGCCGAGAGCGTGTTTCTCTGGACCAAGGAGAAGAAGGGCGTCGCCCGCCGCGGCGCCGGACCGGAGGATTCCAAGCTCGGTCCCGGCGGCGGTCTCGGCGTCCATATCTGCACCGGCCCGGTTGCGATCCGCGGCGCGGAGCCCGGCGACGTGCTGGAGGTGCGTATCCTCGACGTGGAGCCGCGCCCCTCGGCCAACCCGAAATTCAAGGGCCGGACCTTCGGCAGCAACGCGGCGGCGTGGTGGGGCTACCACTACAACGACATGCTGGGGGCCAAGAAGCGCGAGGTTCTCACCATCTACGAAGTCGATGCGACCGGCGAGCGCGACTGGGCCAAGGCCGTCTACAGCTTCCCCTGGCCGGGCGTGACCGATCCGGACGGCCGCGAGCATCCGACGATCGACTATCCCGGCCTGCCGGTCGATCACACCAAGACCAAGCGCAGCTTCGACGTGCTGAAGGGCATCCGCGTGCCGATCCGCCCGCATTTCGGCACGATGGGCCTCGCCCCGTCCGAGGCGGAGATGGTGAACTCGATTCCGCCGAGCTACACCGGCGGCAACATCGATAACTGGCGCATCGGCAAGGGCGCGACGATGTATTACCCCGTCGCCGTGCCCGGCGCCCTGTTCTCGGTGGGCGATCCCCATGCGAGCCAGGGCGATTCCGAACTCTGCGGCACGGCGATCGAGTGCTCGCTCACCGGCACCTTCCAGTTCATCCTGCATAAAAAGGCGGATCTCGCCGGCACTTCGCTGGAGGCCCTCGACTTCCCGATGATCGAAACCGCCGACGATTGGGTGCTCTCGGGCTTCAGCTACCCGAACTACCTGAAAGACCTCGGCCCGGACGCGCAGAACGCGATCTTCCAGAAATCCTCCCTCGACCTCGCCATGCGCGACGCCTTCCGCAAGATGCGTCAGTTCCTGATGCAGGCGAAGGGACTGACCGAGGACGAGGCGATCTCGCTGATGTCGGTCGCGGTCGATTTCGGCATCACCCAGGTGGTCGACGGCAACTGGGGCGTCCACGCCATCGTCAAGAAGGCGATCTTCTCGGAGCGGGCCGTCTGAGGCTGAAGCCGCGCGGCACGGGCTCGGCGTCGTGCGGCTCTCACAGAGCGCTTTCCGACGAAGTGGACACCGGTTCGGCGATGAGAATGCGCGTCGAAACGAGAACCTCGAGACGCCGGCTTGATGCGGTCAGGTCGGATACGGCTCTGGCGCCCGGATCCTCTCCTCGATCCGCGTGGCCTCCGCCTTGTCCACCTGCACCGGCCGCCCGCCGCCGCGTCGGTTTCCCGGGCGGGGGATCAGGCCGTCGGCCACCCCTCTCCTTTCGCCAGCAGCCGCGCCGAGAAATGGCCGCCGGGGAACACGGCCGACACGCCGGGCCGCTTGATGCGCAGGTCCCAAGCGCGCAACTCGGCGTAGCGCAGATGCAGCATCCGGCCGTCGCCGGAGCGGGAGACGAAGCAGCGCTCGAACGCGAGGAGCTGCGTCGGCATCGGCGGATGCGGGCCGGCGCCCGTGTCGATCTCTAGGGTGAGGGAGGCCTGCGCGCCCGCCTCGAAGGCGCGGAACGCGTCGAGCAGGGCGTCGTACTCGACGCCGTCGACGCAGAGCTGGAGGCAGAAGCGCGGCGCGAAATCCGCCGCGCGGTCGAGCGGGCTCTCGCGCAGAAGCGACAGGGCGAAGCGCCCGCCCTCGGCCTTCGGCAGGGTGAGGCTGTGATCCTCCGCCACGCCGTCGAGCGCCCGCAGGCGGTCGGGCTCGATCGGCGAGGACGCCGCCTCGCGCCCTTCCGCCCGGCCGTCGGTGCGGAAGTGCAAGAGCGGGTTGATCCCCGCCGCGACCACGTCGGGATAGCGGGCGAGATAAAGGCTGGTGCTAAAGCCGGGGCTCGGGTCGAGACCCTGCGCCGCGCCGACCTGCCCGTAGTGGCGCAGGGGGTCGAGCCGGGTCCGGCCGCTCTGTCGGCGGTAGAAGGCGGTGTCGAAATCCGCGTTCGGATTGCGGTCCCGGCGGGCGCCGAACCACGCGTAGTGCAGGAACGGGTCGAGGCCGCTGCGCGCCACGCCCGGATTACGCTCGCGGTAATAGGCGGCATCGAACAACTTCGGGACGCGGCCGATCACGACGCGGCGCAGGAGCCCGCTGGCAAGGCCGACGAGGCGGGCGACGGGGGATGCGCTCATGCGACGACCTGCGCCTCGCACAGGGCCCGGATCGCGGCCGCGAAGGAATCGGCGTCGCAATCCTCGGCGATGTGCCGGCTCCCCTCCTCCCGAACCGCGCCCCACAGGGCGGCGTCCTCGTGGAGCGCCACCAGCGCCTCGGCAAAGGGTATTGGGTCGCGCCAGTCGCGCACGAGGACGCCGGCGCCGTCCGCCCAGCCGACTTGATCGGCGAGGATCGGCGTGACGACACAGGGCAGGCCGCGCGCCACCGCCTCGTGGACCTTGTGCGGAATGCCGGCGGCGAAGCGCGTCGGCGCCAGGAACACGCGGGCGGCATCGAGATAGGGCTCGGTCTGCGGCACCCGGCCGGTGACCTGCACACCCGGCTCGCGCGCGTAGCGGTCCCGGATCTCCGGCGCGATCCCACCCACGACGGTGAGGTGCGCTCCCGGCAACCGCGCCCGCACGAGCGGCCAGACGCTCGCAAGAAACCAGTCGAGGGAATCGACATTGGGCTGCCCCTCGCGGGCGAGCGCGCCGACGAAGGCGAAGCCCGCGCGCCCGGCAAAGCCCGGCGTCGGCGCTTCGGGCCGGGTCAGGGCGTGGCCGAGCACGGTGGCGTTGCAGGCGCTGTAGCGGGCGAGCACCCGTGCCTCTGAGGGCGAGACGCAGACCACCGCGTCGGCGAGCCCGAACAGGCGCGTCTCGCGCTCCGCCTGCCACGCCAGATCGGCGGCCACCGCGCTGCCCGCGGTCGCGGCCTCCGTCACGAAGTCGCGCAGGGCGAACAGGGCCTCGGAATCGAAGATCACCTTCGAGCGCACGAAGCTGCGCGGGTCGAGCCCGGCGGCGTGCAGTGCCTGCGTGACGAAGAGGATGTTGTGCGGCCGGCTGACCCAGAGCACGTCGTAATGGTCGCGCCGCTCGGCGATCAGGCGGGCGAACCCCTCGTCGCCGTTGGCGTAAGAAATCTCGATGCGCTCATCGAGGTCGCGGTAGCGCCGCGCCTCCTCCGCATCCGCCTCGTAGTTCGGGAAGAACGTCACCGCGTAGCCGAGATCCGCCATGGCGTTGAGGATGGCGTTGGCCCGCGGCAGGCCGGCGCCGAGATCGCGATGCGGCACCCGATCATCGACGTAGAGCACCCGCAGGCGCCAGGGATCGTGGTCGAGAAGGCCCGCCCCCCGCGGCTGCGGCCCCTGCGCGAACAGGCTCTGCCGGTGCCGGTCGAGGAAGCGGGCGCGGTTGCGGTCGAGCAGCGCCTCCACGTCCTCGCGGCGGGCGCTGGTGGCGTTCTCGTAGTGGATCGCCGTGGCGCGCGGCTGCACGATCACCCGCCGCCCGGCCTGATGGCAGCGCAGGCAGAGATCGGTGTCCTCGAAATAGGCCGGGGCGAAGAGCGGATCGAAACCGCCGAGCGCCTCGAACAGGGCCCGCTCGATCATCAGCACGGCGCCCGAGACGTAGCCGACATCGCGGGTCGCGGCGTGTTCGGGGGCGAAGGGGTCGGCGTTGCCGCGTCCGTGGGGATGGGTGAGTTGTGCGTCGTCGCGAAAGCCCGCGCCGGATTCCTGCAACATGCCGCCGGGGAAGACGAGGCGGGCGCCGACGATGCCGGCGCCCTCATGATCGCGGAAGGTCGCGACCATCGCCGCCAGCGCGCCGGGCAGGAGATCGACATCCGGGTTGAGGAACAGGATGAAGCGCCCCCGCGCCCTTGCCGCGCCCGCGTTGCAGGCGGGCCCGAAGCCGGTGTTGGTGGCGTTCTCGATCAGCGTCACCCCGTCGAGATGCGGGTAGAGGGCGCGGGTCTCCGGCGCGGAGGCGTTGTCGACCAGCACGACCTCGAAGGTCACGCCCGCGAGCGCCTGGCTCGCGCAGAGGCGATAGAGGGTGAGCGCCAGGAGGTGGCGGGCATCGCGGGCGACGATGACGATGGAGACGTCCGGATCGGGCTGCGGCGCGAAGGCGAGGCGCACGCCGTTGCGCTGGATCGCCTCGACCATCAGCGCGGCCTCGGCCAGCGCCGCGCGGCGGCCTGTGCCGGGATCGACGGTGTCGAGCAAGGGGACGGCGGGGGTTTCGCTCATGGGCTAAGCCACGCCCTCCGGCAGAATGATCCGGCCGATCCCGTCATCGGTGAGGAACAGGAGGCACCCGCTCGACGGGGGCATGACCGCCGCGCGGAAGGACAGGCTCACGGGTAGCGGCGCGGGCAGGCGTCCGGTGAGGTCGGCATAGCCGTCGATCTTGCGCCGATGGAGCGGCGTGACCCGCTCCAGGCGCCATTCGGAAGCGCCCTCCCCCACCACCAGGAAGGCGGCGGCCGGATGGGTGCCGTGGACGAGCACGCCGGGCAGCAGGGTTTCGATCTCAAGGCGATCCCCTGCGCAGCCGACGATCCGGCCCTCCGTCTCCCAATCCGCCTGAATCCGGGCGAAGGCGCGGGCCAGCGCCGCGCGGGTTGCGGGCGGCAGTTTTCGTTCACGCACCCATTCGGGCGACAGGGCGACATCGAGCGCGCCAAGATCGGGCGCCGCGCCGTCGGCGGACACCTCCGCACGGGCGAACCAGCGCTGACGCCGCGGCGTGTAGACCGAAGCCGTACCATGCCCGGGTCGCCGCTCCGTGGCGACCAGCACGCCGAGATCGGGGTCGGCGGCGGGCCGGGAGCGGGCGGAGGTTTCGCAAGTCAGGACGAGACCGCCGCCCTGGATGACGATCGACCCCGAATCCGGATTGGCCTTTCCTCTCCCCGCACGCGGGGAGTGGCCTCTGCCGACCTCGCCATCCGCAGAGCGAGCCGGCAAGCGATGGTGAGGGAGCGTCGACGAAGGAGTCTCGAGCTGATCCGCCCCCTCACCCTCGCTACCGCTCGTCACGCCGACGACGTGGTCGTCACGACCCTCTCCCCGCGTGCGGGGAGAGGGGGACGTACGGTGACCTCCCTGCGCGCTCAGCAACTCGATCAGCTCCGCCTCGGCCGCCAGCGCCGTCGCAGCGTAGCGCGTGAACAGCGCCTCGCTCGCCCGCGTCAGCCGCGCCAGGGCCTCGGCGTCGGCGGCCACCGCCAGCACCGCCATCTTCACCGCCTCCGCGTCGCGGCAGCGATGGGCCGGCTCCACCGGCTCGAAGCCTTCGAGACCGACCTCGGTCCCGATCACCGGCCGGCCGAAGGAGAGCGCCTCGCCGACCTTCATCTTGAGCCCGGAGCCCATCAGCATCGGCGCCACGACGAGGTCGGCCTGCGCGTAGAAATCCTCAAGCCGGTCGAGATAGCCGAGCAGCCGCACGCCCGGTCCCTCGACGCCGGGCAGGCTGCGGCAGATTTCGCCGGCGATGACGAGTTCGGGCCGATCCGGGGTCCAGCCGTCGTGCCACGCGCGGATGAAGCGGCCGATGGAGAACAGGTTCGGGTCGTTGCCGTGGCCGAGAAAGCCGATGCGGGCGACCCGCTCCGGCACGGCGAACGGCGTCTGAGCCGGGAAATGCGGCGGCAGCAGCAGGACGCGGCTGTCGGTCAAACCGGCGAAATAGCCGGCTTCCGCCGCCTGGATCGCCAGCACGATGTCGGCGCGGGCGAGACCCGCCGCCTCGCCGGCCGCGTCGGTGTAGAAGAAGTTCGGCTCGGCGCGGAACGGGCGGTACTGGGTCTGGCGGCCGGCGAAGCGGTCGTGGGTGTCGATGAGCCGGAGCACGCCCGGCGGCATCCGCTCCAGGGCGCGCGACAGGAAGACGTAGTTCACCAGCACCGCGCCGGTCTCGGGGTAGGCGGAACAGTACCACGCGACGAAGTCACCGACCTCGTCCGGGCACCATTCGTCGATCCCGAACGCGGTGGAGCGCGTCTTGAGCGGGATTACGGTCCGCGCCTCGATCAGGAAGACGTTGCGGAACGTCCTCTCCATTTCCAGGAGATCGGTCGGCGGGTGCTGGCCGAAGCGGCGGTAGATCTGATCCTCGTGGGCGTAATAGGCGAGATCGATGGCGAAGCCGCCGCGGGTCAGCGCCTCGCAGGTGGCCGCCAACCGGCGCCGGTTTCCGGCGCTCACTGGCGCGGCCGGCATCGGTGCGAGCACGAGGATCGCGGGCTTGTCCGCGCGGTCGGGCGGCATCACGAGGCCCCTATCGTCAGTGCCGTGAAGCCGTGGGCGTGGAGCGCGAAGGAGCGCTCGGGCAGACCCTCGGGTGCCGCGCCCCAGACGGGTTCGAGCGCGAGTTGCTGGCGCGGGTTCCGGCCAAAGCGCAGCCGTGCCCCGGCAACCCGCGCACAGCCCCAGCCCGCAGGCGCGCGAAACAGCAGGCCGTGCGGGATCGCGGTGCCGCCCAGCGACCAACCGTGATCCCCGTCGGCGAGGCCCGGCGCATCCTCGGCGACCGGCAGCGCGATGACCGCCGCCTCGACGAGACCGAACAGGCGCCCGAGCGGAGCGAGCCCGGCCGTGCCCGACGAGAGCAGCGCCCTCGCCAGCAGGGTCTGCTCGTCCGAGGACAGAACATCGTTCGCGGCCGGCTCGGGCCGCACCACGAGGTCGCGGAAATGCGTGGCGAGGGTGACGCTCTCGCGCAGCGCAGCACCCTCCGCCTCGAGCGCCAGCAGGCAGACGGGACCGTCCGGCGCACCCGCTTCGAGGCCGGAAAAGACCCAGGTCACCAGTCGCACCGTCTCGGGCGCCGCGACATGCAGTGGAATCGGCAGCGACGGCGGAAGGGGAAAGCGCAGCACGCAGGCGCCGGGCGCGGCCTCCACGAGTTGCCCAGGTACGGGTACAGTCCCATCCCCCGTCGGCCGCACAACCGCAGTGGCGCTCATGCCGTCACGCCATCTGCCGGGGCGTTCGTCGGGCCTCCCACCCACAGCCTCATCCTGAGGTGCCGCGCAGCGGCCTCGAAGGATCGTCCAGATCCCGCGCGATCCCTGGAGGATCCTTCGAGGCCCGCTGACGCGGGCACCTCAGGATGAGGAATGTGGCCTGGAAGATCCATTCGCATCGCCGCCGCGCCGCTTAGGCCTGCGCCAGCGCCGAGAGGATCCGCGCCCAAGAGCGCGTGCCCTTGTGGAAGCTCGTCAGCTCGTACTTCTCGTTGGGCGAGTGGATGCGGTCGTCGTCGAGGCCGAAGCCGATCAGCAGGGTGTCGAGGCCGAGGATGCGCTTGAAATCGCCGACGATCGGGATCGAGCCGCCGGCCCCCACCGCCACCGCCGCGCGGCCCCACTCGGCCGAGAGCGCGGCCTGGGCCGCGGCGAGCTGCGGCATGTCGTAGGGCAAGGCCACCGCCCGCGAGCCCTTGTAGCAGACCACCTCGACCGAGCAGTCGGCAGGGATGCGTTCGCGCACGAACGCCTCGAAGGTCTTCGAGAGCTGCTCCGGGTCCTGGTCGTCCACAAGGCGGAACGAGACTTTCGCGGAGGCCTGGGAGGCGATGACGGTCTTCGTTCCCTCGCCGGTATAGCCGCCGATGATGCCGTTCACGTCGCAGGCCGGCCGCGACTGGATCAGTTCGATCGGCAGGCGCCCGCGCTCGCCGGCCGGCTCCTTCAGGCCGATGGGGCCGAGAAACTTTTCCGCGGTAAGGCCGAGGCCACGCCACTGCTCCAGCAATTCGGGCGGCGGCTCGCGCACGCCGTCGTAGAAGCCCGGCAGGGTCACGCGGCCCTCCGTGTCGTGCAGGTCGGCGATGATCCGGGACAGGACGTGGATCGGGTTGGCTGCGGCGCCGCCGAAGAAGCCGGAATGAAGGTCGCGGTCGGCGCAGGTCACCTTCACTTCGTAATAGGCGAGCCCGCGCAGCGAGGTGGTGATCTGCGGCGTCTGCCGATCCCACATGCCGGTGTCGCAGACGAGCACCACGTCGGCCTTCAGCCGCGCGCGGTTGGCCTCGACCCATTCGGGCAACCCCTGCGAGCCGTTCTCCTCGGCGCCCTCGATCAGGATGGTGACGCCGACGGGCAGGTCGCCGTTCATGGCGAGGTGCGCCCGGCAGGCCTCGACGAAGGTCATGACCTGACCCTTGTCGTCGGACGCACCGCGGGCGACGATGCGCTTGCTGCCGTCGGCCTCCTCAATGCGCGGCTCGAACGGCGAGGTCCGCCACAGGTTCAGCGGATCGACCGGCTGCACGTCGTAATGGCCGTAGAACAGCACGTGCGGCGCCCCCGGCTTCGGGCGGTGCGCCAGCACGACGGGATGCAGCGAGGTTTCCTCGACGCTGGTCTCGAAGCCGAGCGCCGTCAGGTTTCCTTCGAGCCACCGCGCCGCCTCGCGGCAATGGCCGGCATAGGCGGAATCCGTCGAGATCGAGGGAATGCGCAGCCACGCGAACAGCCGCTCCAGGCTGTTGTCCAGATCGCGGTCGATGTCGTTGAGGACGGGGTCGAGTGCATCGGCCATGGCGGCTCCTCGAAGTCGGCGTGCGGGGCAAGCGTTAGCCGAGCTTCTCGCACCGCGGAACCCCGGCCGACCGGGCAGCGCACGTCCAAGCCTCGCCGGTCCGTGATCGCGCGCCGCCCGTTCCACAGGGATCAACGGAACAGGGCCACCTTGGAATGGTTATCGACACGACCCGGCGCGGGCCCCCGAGCCTACGCCCTTTCAAGACGCGCACTCCGTCCGGCCCCTCGCGACACCCACGGTGCCGCGTTTCGTCCATGCGGGCCTGCGCCTCATCACGGATGTCACCATGCTTATCGATAGCGGTTCGCCCGGCGCCGTCGGGACAATCGGCATCACGCTCACCATCAACGGCGAGCGGCGCGCGCTTCAGGTGGCGCCCTGGACCACGCTGCTCGACCTCCTGCGCGAGCGCCTCGATCTGACCGGTACCAAGAAGGGCTGCGACCACGGCCAGTGCGGCGCCTGCACCGTTCTCGTGAACGGCACCCGCATCAATTCCTGCCTCACGCTCGCGGTGATGAAGGACGGCGCCGAGATCACCACCGTCGAGGGACTCGCCGGCCTCGCCCAGCGCGAGGGCAAGAACAGCCTTCACCCGATCCAGGAAGCCTTCGTCGAGCACGACGCGTTCCAGTGCGGCTACTGCACGCCGGGCCAGCTCTGCTCCTCGGTCGGCCTGATGAACGAAGGCCACGCCAAGACGCGCGACGAGATCCGTGAGGCGATGAGCGGCAACATCTGCCGCTGCGGCGCCTACACCAACATCGTCGATGCCATCGAAGAGGTCATGCACCAGGGAGACGCCCGATGAACCGCTTCGATTACGTTCGCCCCAGCACGGTGGCGGAGGCGGTGCAGGCGCTGGGCAGCGACCCGGCGGCCCGCTTCATCGCCGGCGGCACCAACCTCATCGACTTGATGAAGTACGACGTCGAGCGGCCGGGCAAGCTCATCGACATCACCCGCCTGCCGCTCGGCGCGATCGAGGAGCGCGACGGCGGCCTGCGCATCGGCGCCCTCGTCACCAACGCGACGCTGGCCTACGATGCCCGCATCCGCGAGCGCTACCCGCTGCTGGCGGATGCGATCCTGGCCGGCGCCTCGGCGCAGCTGCGCAACGCGGCCTCGACCGGAGGCAACCTGCTGCAGCGCACCCGCTGTTACTACTTCTACGATACGGCCACGCCCTGCAACAAGCGCGAGCCCGGCACCGGCTGCTCGGCCATCGGCGGCGTCGATCGCATCCACGCGATCCTCGGCACCAGCGAACATTGCATCGCCACCCACCCCTCCGACATGTGCGTGGCGCTCGCGGCGTTGGAGGCGACCGTTCAGGTGAGCGGGCCGCAGGGCGAGCGCGCGATCCCGTTCGCCGACTTCCACCGCCTGCCGGGCGACAATCCGGCCAAGGACACCAACCTCGCGCCCGGCGAGATCATCCTCGCCATCGACCTGCCGGCCAAGGGCTTTGGCGGCAAGCACCACACCTACCTGAAGCTGCGCGACCGGCTCTCCTACGCCTTCGCGCTGGTCTCGGTCGCCGCCGCGCTCGAACTCGACGGCCAGACCATCCGCACCGCGCGCCTCGCGCTCGGCGGCGTCGCCCACAAGCCTTGGCGCAACACGGAGGCCGAGGCCTTGCTGCAGGGCAAGCCCGCCACCCGCGAGACCTTCAAAGCGGCGGCGGACCTGATCCTGCGAGAGGCCAAGCCGCAGACGACCAACGGCTTCAAAATCGAGCTGGCGCGCCGCACCATCGTCCGCGGTCTGGAGCAGGCCGCCGCCGGCACGCCCCAGTCCCAGTCCGACAAGCGCATCCAGTAAGGAGCAGCCATGACCGTTCAGATCAGCACGGCGGCTGGCCGCGACCGTTTCGTCGGCAGTGCCGTCAGCCGCGTCGACGGACCGGCCAAGGTCACCGGCCTTGCCAAATATGCCGGCGAGTTCGCCGCCCCCGACCTCGCCTACGGGGTGGTGGTGTCGAGCGCCATCGCCAAGGGCAGCATCCGCAGCATCGACGCCTCCGCCGCGGAAGCGGTGCCCGGCGTCATCAAGGTGATCACCCACGAGAACCGCCCGGCCACGTCCGACAACCCGGAGGATTACCAGGACGCGGTGGCGCCCCCCGGTGCGCCGTTCCAGGCGCTGGCGACTGACCGGATCGTCTTTTCCGGCCAGCCGGTGGCCCTCGTCGTCGCCGAGGATTTCGAGACGGCGCGCTACGCCGCCTCCCTTGTGCGGGTCGATTACGGGGTCGTCGCCCCGCGCACCAATCTCGAAGCCCAGGCGCCCGAGGCCTACGATCCGCCGATGAAGCGCTCCGGCATCAAGCCGCCGCCGGAGCCGTGGGGGGATGCCGAAAAGGCGTTCGACGCGGCCGAGATCCGCGTGAACGGCCAGTACCGGATGGCCGACGAACACCACAACCCGATGGAGCCGCACGCCTCCACCGTCGTCGTGGAGAAGGACGGCACCTACACCGTCTACGACAAGATCCAGGGCGTCTCGAACACTCACGACTACATCGCCAGCGCGTTCGGCCTGAAGCCGGAGCAGGTGCGGGTGCTGAACCCCTATCTCGGCGGCGGCTTCGGCTCGGGCCTTCGCCCGCAATACCAGCTCTTCCTGGCGATGCTGGCGGCCAAGGATCTCGGCCGCTCGGTGCGGGTGACGCTGACCCGCGACCAGATGTGGTCGTTCACCTACCGTTCGGAGGCGCTCCAGACCGTCTCGCTCGGCGCCGACCGCTCGGGCAAGCTCACCGCGCTCAAGCACGACGCGGTGCAGGGCACCTCGGCCTACGAGGATTATCAGGAGGTCGTCGTCAACTGGTCGGGCGTGCTCTACGACTGTGACAACGTCGAACTCACCTACAGCCTCGCCAAGCTCGATACCCCGACGCCGGGCGACATGCGCGCGCCCGGCGCCGTGACCGGCGTCTACGCCATCGAGACGGCGATGGACGAACTGGCCTACGCCACCGGCCAGGATCCGATCCAGCTTCGCCTGAAGAACTACACCGAGAGCGACCCGACCGAGGACAAGCCGTTCGGCTCGAAGGCGCTTAAGGACTGCTTCCGCCAGGGCGCCGAGCGCTTCGGCTGGAGCCGGCGAAACCCGCAGCCGCGCTCCATGCGCGAGGGCCGGGAACTCGTCGGTTGGGGCATGGCGACCGGCATCTGGGAATCGATGATGATGCAGTCGAGTGCGCAGGCCGTGCTCACCGCGGATGGGCGGCTCGAGGTCGGCAACCAGACCGGCGATATCGGCACCGGCACCTACACGATCCTGACCCAGATCGCCGCCGACACGCTGGGCCTGCCCCTCGACCACGTCACGACCAAGCTCGGCGACACCAAGCTCGCCAAGGCCCCCGTGGCCGGCGGCTCGTGGACGGCAGCCTCCTCCGGCACCGCCGTGATGAAGGCCTGCCGCGATATCGCCGAGCAGGCGTTCAAGCTAGCGCGCGGCATGGAGAACTCTCCGCTGGCCAACGTCGATTTCGAGCGCGTGGTGTTCACGAACGGCCGCATCGAGGTGGCGGGCGATCCCTCCAAGAGCGTGGCGCTCACCGACGTGCTGAAGGCGACCGGAACTCAGAAGTTGGAGGCGACCGGCGAGGCCGCCCCGGACAAGGACTTCGCCGAGGAATACGAGGCCTACACCCACTCGGCGATCTTCGCGGAGGTGAAGATCGACGAGGAACTCGGCCAAGTGCGCTGCACCCGCGTGGTCTCGGCCATCGCGGCGGGCAAGATCCTCAACCCGAAGACGGCCCGCAGCCAAATCCTCGGCGGCGTCGTCATGGGCATCGGCTCGGCCCTGCACGAGGAATCGATGCTCGACCACCGCATCGGCCGGTTCATGAACCACAATCTCGGCGAGTACCACGTGCCGGTGCATGCCGACATCCACGACATCGACGTGATCTTCGTCGACGAGGAGGACAAGGCGAACCCCCTCGGCGTGAAGGGGCTCGGCGAGATCGGCATCGTCGGCGTGGCCGCCGCGATCTCCAATGCGGTCTACCACGCCACCGGCAAGCGCATCCGCCACCTGCCGATCACGCCTGATAAGATTCTGGGCGAGGGTTGAACCGTCCCGTTGCCTCGAAACCGGAGCCCCGTCGGCCCAGTGCTGGCGGGGCTTCCTCTTGACGAGCCGGCTCCGGCGGCCCCTGCACGACCTCTGACCGTCGTGGTGCCTGGATTCGCGTCGCTGACGCTCGCAAAGACGGCCGCGCATGGCCCTAACCGTCATCGCACAGCGCACCGGTTTCGGACGGAGCGCGCCTCCGGCCGCTCGATGCGCTAGATCTGCACGCGCCTTGCAAGCCCGCGCCGTGACGGCGTTTCATCCCGAGCCTAAGCCTTGAACACCTTTCTCGTCTTCCTCGGTGCCGGCATCGGCGGCGTGATGCGCCACGGGATCAACTTCTGGGCCGTGCGGCTCGGGGCGAGCTTCCCGTGGGGCACGCTCGGCATCAACGTCGCCGGCTCCGTGCTGATGGGGATCGTCACCGGCTGGTTCGCCCTTCGCGGCGGGCCGCCCCAGGCGCGGCTGTTCGTGGCCACCGGAATCCTGGGTGGCTTCACCACCTTCTCGACCTTTTCCCTCGAAGCCTTCACCCTGATGGAGCGCGGCGACGGGCTGGCGGCCATCGCCTACGTGCTCGTCTCGGTTCTGGCGGGCATCGGCGGGCTGGCCCTGGCCTTGATCGTGATGCGCCACGCCCTGTGATGGAGGAAGCGGTGAGCGAATGGCTCCTGTCGTGGCGCTTCTGGGCCCTCCTCTCCGCCGGGTTCGCCGCCGCCACGGCGATCCTCGCCAAGGTCGGCATCGACGGCGTCGCGCCGGATGCGGCGACCTTCATTCGAACGCTCGTCGTGGTGGCGCTCGCCGGTGCGATCCTCGTCGCATCCGGAGAGGCGCAGGAGTTGGGCCGCGTCTCCGGCAGAAATCTCGTCTTCCTGATCCTGTCGGGGCTCGCCACCGGGGCGTCCTGGCTCTGCTACTTCCGGGCGCTCGCCCTGGGTGACGCCGGTCGCGTCGCACCGCTCGACAAGCTGAGCGTCGTGCTGGTGGCCGTGTTCGGCGTCCTCTTCCTCGGCGAACGCCTCGCACCGCATCACTGGCTCGGCGTCGGGCTGATCGCGACGGGCGCGGGGCTGCTGGCATGGCGGGCCTGATGCGCGCCGCGTTGGCCGGCCTCGCCCTCGCGGCGTCCCAGCCGGCCGGGGCGGAGAGCGATCCCTTCGTCGATGCCGCCCGGCACGTGCCGGGGCTCGCTCTCGACATGCGCTATGCCGGCTCCGACAACTTCGTCGGCCGGCCGATCGCCGGCTACGAGGCGCCCCGCTGCCTGCTCACCCCGCAGGCCGCCCACGCGCTGGGCCGGGTCCAGGCGTCGCTGGCACCGGACGGCCTCGGCCTGAAGGTGTTCGACTGCTACCGTCCGCGCCAGGCGGTGGCCGACTTCGCCGCCTGGGCGCGCGACCCGGCCGACACCCGCATGAAGGCGGCCTACTACCCGCAGACGGACAAGGCGGATCTGTTCCGCCTCGGCTACATCGCCGAGCGCTCGTCGCATTCCCGCGGCTCCACCGTGGACCTGACGCTGGTGCGAAAAGCCGACGGCGCCGAACTCGACATGGGCACGCCATTCGACCTGTTCGACCCGGCCTCGGCGACGGATTTTCCCGGCGTCAGCCCGATCCAGTCGCGCAACCGTAACCGCCTGCGCGATGCGATGATTCGCGCCGGCTTCACGCCCTACGCGCAGGAATGGTGGCACTTCACCCTCAAGGGCGAGCCCTACCCCGAGACGGCCTTCGACCGGCCCGTCCGCTGATCGACACCGTCCGGCCGCGCCAAACCGAGATGCCGTAGTGATTTTTTGAAGCGAGTTGAATTGTTCTAAATCGATAGCGCAAAGCTTCAGAACAGAATTCAATTAAAGCATTTCCAATGTTTTGAAGATCGCTTGCGAAATATCGACAGATTGAGCCATGATGACTGCATGGCGCACCTTCTGACATTTCCGAACGTTTCTCACGTCAGCGCGTGGCCGTCGCGGGCCGATACGCAGTCCTCGGTCCGCGACGGCTCCGGCGGCTTGGCTGGTCTGCTGGCGGCCCTCGACGCCCTGCTCGAATCCGTGCGCCTCGCGTGGTGGGACGGCTCCTCCCTCGGCTTGAGCCGGGGTGGCCTCGAATCCCTGGTCGGGCTAGAGCCGGGCGACGCGACACCGCCGCGGCTGGTGCCGGTCGACGTGCGGGCGCAGGTGCAGGCATGAGCGCCGGTCTCGTCACGGCCCCGCCCGACGCGGCGGAGCGTCACGCGCAAGGCACGTTGGAGCGCGCGCTCACGACCGCGTTCTGGCAGGCACTTCAGCGCGAGCCGATGCATGTCATGGCCGCACTCGAAGCCGCCGCGCGCACCGTCGGCACGCTCTACCGGCAGGTGGCCGCCGCTCACGGCCCCGACGGGCACTGCCCCTGCGGCTGGGAGCCCGACCCGGAAACCGACGTCATCGTCCTGGAAGCAATGCTGGCCGCCGCCCTCTCCCGCCCGGCCCAGGTGGATCTCGCCGACATGGTGCCCGCCGGGCGGGCCTGACCGGTCGGGCGAGCACATTGCCCCAGACGCCGAGTCTCAAGAATCGGCTGGCCACACGACACGTGGCGAGGCGGAACCTCTCGATAGGGGCTGCGCGCCGCCGGCTTCGCTTCAGGACGACTGCGCCACCGTGCCCGGAGCCAGCAAAGCCTCGTCCTCGTCATCGGCCTCGCCGTCGATCTCGGCATCGGCCTCTTCGTGACCGGACACGCCCGCGGCGCCCGCGAGGCTGCGGGCGACACGGCGTAGGAGCTTGCGCAGGCGGCGGCGCTCCTTGTTGTCGAAGTCTTCGAGCAGTTCGGCCTCGACCTCGTCCCAGATCCGCTCGATCGCGGCGGCCTTGGCAAAGCCCGTCTCGGTGAGGCGCACGCGCACGATGCGCCCGTCGCCGGCCTCGGCCCGGCGCTCGACGAAGCCGAGGGCGGCGAGCCGCGAGATCGTCTTCGAGGCGGTCGGCGGGCGCACCCGCAGGGTCGCGGCGAGGTCACCCATGGTCATGCTGCCGGCCGCCGCCAGCGCCTGCACCACCTGCTCCTGGCCGGCGAACAGGTCGAGTTCGGCGAGCCGGTCGCCGATCCGGGCGCGGTGGAGCCGCGCCGCCTGGACCAGCGCCCAGCCGACGCTCTTGGCCGCGGGGGGGCGCAGCCGCTTGACGGTCTTGCCCGCCTTGTCTTTTGCCGCGTTTCGACCGCCCGGCTGAGCGGGAGCTTCGCCGTGTGCCGCCACGGCGACCACTTCGTTTGCCGCCGACATGATCCGGTTTCCCTTCACGGACGTGCGGGCTCCTGAACGCTGCCCGGAAAGAGTGCCCTCTGGGCGGCCCGCAGGGCAAGCATCTGCCGACCGGCGATGAAACTTCGATGACAGAAACCCTTCGCTGTGCCGACACAGGGCCGACAACACACCGCTTTTGCAAGAAACCGCTTCACGGCGCGGCCGATTTCGTGGATTCCCGCGCCGCATGAGCTTCCACCGGAACCGAGACGACGGGCTGTTTCCATGAAGCGCCGCGAGGCGCTCGGCCTCTATCCCCTGCGTGACCTGCGCCTTCGTGCGGACGACGCCTGGAGCGCGACCGGCCCCGATCCGGTCTTCGCGCTCGGCCCGGCGGACGCGGTGTCGGCCCTGTCGGGCCAACGCATCCGCATCCGCTGCCGTCCGGATTCGGTGCGTCCGGTGCTCGCGGTCGAGGCGCAGGGCGAGGCCGAGTTGCGCCGCTACCGGCTCACCGTGCGGGCGGACGGCACCGACGACCTGATCCGCCTGCCGCCCGGCACACGCGCGCTGCGCCTGGAGGCCGCCGAGGCGGGCCCGCGCTTCCGCCTCGACGCGGTGCGGATCGCGCCGGCGGGCCGGATCGAGGCGGCCGTCCTGTCCGCTCGAAAGATCATCGAACGGTTGCCGCCGCAGGAACGTCGGCCGCTGCGCCTCCTGCGGCGCGCCGTCGGCCTCCTGCGCAGCGTGCCGCCGGGCGAAATCTGGCGCCGCCTCACCCGCGCCGCCCAGACCCGTCGTCCGCCCGCCACGTACGCCGCTTGGATTCAGGCGGTGGAAGCCAAGGCCCTGCCCTCCATCGAGACGATGCGCGCGCAGCTCGGAGCCCTGCCGGAGCGCCCGCGGATCTCTCTGCTGGTGGCGGGCGGCGACGATCCGGTCCAGCTCGGGGAGACGGTCGAGAGCCTGCGGGCGCAGGTCTACCCGGATTGGGAATTGTGCCTCGCCGCGGCACCATCGGCGGCACTCGAGGCGCTGGCGACGGAGGACGGCCGCATCCGTCTGCTCCCGCCCGCGAAAAGCAAAGCGGCCTCCCTTGATGCGGCGCTGGCGCAGGCGCGCGGCCCCTATCTCGCCCCGATGGAGCCCGGCGCCCGGCTTGCGCCGCAGGCGCTTCTCGCCCTCGTCCGGCGGCTCGCCCGCGAGCCCGATCTCGACCTGCTCTACACGGATGAGGATCGGATCGGGCCGGAGGGCGAGCGCTGCGATCCGCATTTCAAGCCGGGCTGGTCGCCCGAGACGCTGGAGAGCAGCTTCTACATCGGCGGGCTTGCTCTCTACCGGACCGCCCTGGTGCGGGCGGTCGGCGGCTTTCCGAGCGAGAGCGAGGGCGCGGCCGATTACGACCTCGCGCTCCGCGTGACGGAGCGCAGCGAGCGCGTCGGCCACATCCCGCAGGTGCTCTGCCATCGCCGCGCCGCCGCGCCCGACCCGGAGGCCGCCGCCCGCGCGCTCGCCGGACGTGCCCGGCGCACCGGCGGGCTCGATGCCGTCCGCGCGCTCGGCCCCGTGCATTTCGCTCTGCGGCGCGCGCTCGCGACGCGCCCACTCGTCTCCCTCGTGATCCCGACCGCCGGGCGCGACAGCCTCATCGGCGGGCGCCCTATCGATCTGCTCGCCGCCTGCCTCGCCAGCATCCGCGAGACCGGTACTTACGAAAACATCGAGATTATGGCGGTGGATAACGGCGACCTGCGCCCGCAGACGCGGGCCGCCGTCGAGCGGTTCGGGGCGCGCACCGTCACTTGGGACAAGCCGGTCTTCAACGTCGCCGCCAAGATGAATCTCGGCGCAAGGGCGGCGAGCGGCGAAGTGCTGGTGTTCCTCAACGACGACATCAGCGTCCTCACGCCGGACTGGATCGAGGCGATGCTGGCGCAGCTCGCCATCCCCGGCGTCGGCGCGGTCGGCCCCAAGCTCCTGTTCGAGGACGGCAGCCTTCAGCATGCCGGCGTGGTCTTCGGCGAGGGTCTGCCCGACCATGTCCGCCGTGGCTTCCCCGGTGACGACGCCGGGTATCACGGCTCGAGTCTGGCCAACCGCAACTACCTCGCCGTGACCGGCGCCTGCGTGATGGTGGGTCAAGCCGAGTTCGAGGCGATCGGTGGCTTCGACGAGGCATACGCCATCAACTACAACGACATCGACCTCTGCCTGCGGCTCGGCGAGCGGGGCCTGCGCACCGTCTATTGCGCCGAGGCGAGCCTGCACCATTACGAGAGCCGCAACCGCATCCCCACGGTCGATCCGGCCGAGCAGGCGCGCTTCCGCAAGCGCTGGGGGAGGCGGCTCGCCCGCGACCCGTACTATCCGGACCCGTTCGGGATCCGGCCGCCCGCCTTCACGCTCGACGCCGAGCGGTTTCCGGCAGCATGGCAGCGCATGGTAGAGGCGTGGCGATGATGACGACGACAGACAGACCCGGAGATCAACCGTGAAGGCCGTGATCCTCGCGGGCGGGCTCGGCACGCGGCTCTCGGAGGAGACCGTGGTGCGTCCCAAGCCGATGCTGGAAATCGGCGGACGGCCGATCCTCTGGCACATCATGCAGATCTTTGCCGCCCACGGCGTGACCGAGTTCGTGATCTGCCTTGGCTACAAGGGCTACGTCATCAAGGAGTTTTTCCTCAATTACCGCTTGCACTTGAGCGACGTCACGCTCGATCTCGGACGGGGCGACGTCGAGTTCCATCGCTCGGCGGCCGAGGACTGGAAGGTCTCGCTGATCGAGACCGGCGACGCCACCATGACCGGCGGGCGCCTCAGGCGGGTGCGCGACTATCTCGGCGAGGACGATTTCTTCATGACCTACGGCGACGGCGTCGCCGATATCGACCTCACGCAGCTCGCCGCCTTCCACCGGGCGCACGGGCGCCTCGCAACGCTGACGGCGGTGGTGCCGCCGGGCCGCTTCGGCGCGCTCGACCTCGCGGGCGACGCAGTGCGCAGCTTCCGCGAGAAGCCGGCGGGCGACGGCGCGACCATCAATGGCGGTTTCTTCGTGCTGTCTCCCAAGGTGCTCGACCGGATCGAGGGCGACGCCACCGTGTGGGAGAGCGGCCCGCTGGAGAGCCTCGCCCGCGACGGCCAGCTCCACGCCTACCATCATCACGGCTTCTGGCAGGCGATGGACACCCTGCGCGACAAGAAGCACCTCGAAGAACTCTGGGCCCGCGGCGACGCGCCCTGGAAGGTGTGGTGATGGGTGCGCTCAACCCCGATCCTGCCTTCTGGGCGGGTAAGCGCGTGCTGCTCACCGGGCATACCGGTTTCAAGGGCGCGTGGCTGAGCCTGTGGCTCGCCCGCCTCGGCGCCCGCGTCACCGGCTTTGCTCTCCCCCCTGAGACGCGGCCGAACCTGTTCGAGGCGATCGGATTTCCGTTCGACGACTCGCGCATCGCCGACATCCGCGACTTGCCGGCGCTCACGGCGGCCATGGCGGCTGCCGAGCCCGAAATCGTGATCCACATGGCGGCACAGGCCCTGGTGCGGCCCTCCTATGTCGATCCGGTCGGCACCTTTGCAGTCAACACCATGGGCAGTGTCCACCTGCTGGAGGCGGTGCGGTCGGCGCCGAGCGTGCGCGCCGTCGTCGTCGTGACGAGCGACAAGGCCTACGAGAATCGCGAATGGCCCTATGCCTATCGCGAGACCGAAGCGATGGGCGGGCGCGATCCCTACAGCGCCTCGAAGGGCTGCGCCGAACTCGTCACGAGCGCCTACCGCGCCTCGTTCTTCGGCGCGGGCGGCCATCCGGCGCGGATAGCCAGCGCGCGGGCCGGCAACGTCATCGGTGGCGGCGATTGGTCGGCCGACCGGCTGATCCCGGATATCGTGCGCGCGTTCGAGGCCGGGGAATCGGTCGAGATCCGCGCGCCGCACGCGATCCGCCCCTGGCAGCACGTGCTGGAACCGCTGGCCGGCTACCTGCGCCTCGCCGAATGCCTCGCGGGCGCCGACGGCGCGGCCTTCGCGGAGGGCTGGAATCTCGGGCCGGCGGACGAGGATTGCCGGCCGGTCTCGTTCCTCGTGGAGCGGCTGGCGCGGGGCTGGGGCGGGGGGGCCGGCTGGCACCTCTCGCAGAAGACCCATCCGCACGAGGCGACCTATCTCAAGGTCGATGCCTCCAAGGCTCGCGCCCGCCTCGGCTGGGACCGGCGGCTGACCCTCGACATGGCGCTCGATTGGACCGCCGCTTGGTACCGCGCGGCCGCTTCCGGCGCCGATCCCCGCGCTCTGGCCGAGGCCGAGATCGCGCGCTACGAGGCGCTGGGCCAGCCTGGAGCAAAAGCCGGAGTCCCAGCGTGACCGCCCCGACCTGCCGCGCCTGCGGCGCCGCCCTCACCCGGACCTTCTGCGATCTCGGCCTGTCGCCGCTCGCCAATTCCTACGTCACGCCGGAACGGCGCCACCGGGGCGAGATCTTCCACCCGCTCCACGCCTATGTCTGCGACGCCTGCTGGCTGGTGCAACTCGAAGCCTTCGAGAGCCCCGAGGCGATCTTTTCGGATTACGCCTACTTCTCCGGCTTCTCCGCCGGTTGGCTGCGGCACGCCGAGGCTTACGTCGCCGCGATGATCGCGCGCTTCGGCTTGAGCGCCGAGAGCAAGGTCGTCGAAGTCGCGAGCAACGACGGCTACCTGCTGCAATACTTCGTCGCCCGTGGCGTGCCGGTGCTCGGGGTCGAGCCGGCGGCCAACGTCGCCCGCGTCGCCGTCGAGCGCGGCGTGCCGACAGAGGTCGCCTTCTTCGGCCGCGAGACCGCCCGGCGCCTCGCCGCAGCGGGCCACAAGGCGGATCTGACGGCGGCCAACAACGTGCTCGCCCACGTGCCCGACATCCTCGATTTCGCGGCGGGCTTCGCCGAGATCCTGAAGCCGGAGGGCGTGGCGACCTTCGAGTTCCCGCACCTCCTGCGGATGATCGAGCATCGGCAGTTCGACACGATCTACCACGAGCACTTCTCCTACCTCTCGCTCGGCGTGGTCATCGGCATCCTGCGCCAGCACGGCTTGCGGGTGTTCGATGTCGAGGAATGGCCGACCCATGGCGGCTCGCTGCGCGTCTTCGCCTGCCACGAGGCCGCCGCGCACGCGCCGACGCCGGAGTTGGAGCGAGTGATGCTCAGCGAGTGGGGGGCGAACCTGTTCGACCCCTCCGGCTATGCCGGCTTCGGGCGGGCGGTGGCCGAGATCAAATGCGCGGCGCTCCGCTTCCTGATCGAGGAGCGGGCCGCGGGCCGAACGGTCTGCGCCTACGGTGCGGCGGCCAAGGGCAACACCTTCCTCAACTATTGCGGGATCGGCCCGGAGTTGATCCGGGCGGTGGCCGATCGCTCGCCGCACAAGCAGGGCACGTGGCTCCCCGGCAGCCGCATCCCCGTGGTCTCGCCGGACGACCTCCTGGCGATGCGCCCCGATACGGTGCTGATCCTGCCCTGGAACCTCAAGGACGAGATCGCCGGCGAGATGGCCGCGATCCGCGCATGGGGCGGACGCTTCGCCGTGGCGATCCCCGAACTGACGGTGTTCTGATGCCGCGGGTCCCTTCCGGCCGCACCCTCATCCCGAGGGCTCCGCTTCGCGCCGCCACCTCAGGATGAGGTCGAGGGTGGGATCGGCCATGCCTTCGCAACCAGGCACACGCATCTCATGATCTTCGAGGAACTCGCGCTGCCCGGCCTGTTCCGCGTCGTGCCCGAGCCGCACGCGGACGAGCGCGGCTTCTTCGCCCGCACCCAGTGCGAGAGCGAATTCGCGGAGCGCGGGCTGGTCGGGCGCTTCGCGCAGTCGAGCGTGTCGTTCAACCATCGCCGCGGCACCGTGCGCGGGATGCATTTTTCGAAGTTGCCCCACGCCGAGACGAAGCTCGTGCGCTGTACCGGCGGCGCGATCCACGACGCGGTGATCGACCTGCGGCCCGATTCGCCGACCTATCTCCGCACCGCGTCCGTGACGCTCTCGGCCGAAAACCGCCACGCCCTCTACATCCCGGCGGGCCTCGCCCACGGCTTCCAGACGCTGAGCGACGATGCCGAGATCCTCTACATGATCGACCGGCCCTTCGTGGCCTCCGCCGCGGACGGCGTTCGATGGGACGATCCCGCTTTCGGGCTCGCGTGGCCCGAGCCGGTCACCGTCATCGCACCGCGCGACCTCGCCTTTCCCGATTGGACGGGGCGGTGAAGCGGGTTCTCGTCACCGGAGGGGCCGGCTTCGTCGGCCGCCACGCGGTCGCCGCTTTGGCCTCTCGCGGCTTCGAGATTCACGCCATCGGCCGGACCGCGCCGAAGGGTGTCCACGCCTTCCACGCCGCCGACCTGCTCGATCCGGCCCAGCGCCGGACTGCCGTGCAGGCGGCCTCGGCGAGCCACCTGCTCCACCTCGCTTGGGTCACCACACCCGGCCGCTACTGGCAGGCGCCGGACAACCTCGACTGGACCACCGCCAGCCTCGACCTCGTGCGGACGTTCCGCGAGGCGGGCGGTACCCGCGCCGTGGTGGCCGGGACGTGTGCCGAGTACGATTGGACGGGGATCGCCGAAGCCCTCTCCCCGCGTGCGGGGAGAGGGGATGCAGCGGCGATCCGGGAGAGCCTCGTTGAATCCGCTCACTGCTGCCCGGCGACCCTCTACGGCGCCGCCAAGGACGGCCTGCGCCGCATCCTGCAAGCCTACGCGGCAACCGCCGGCCTCTCCCTCGGCTGGGCGCGATTGTTCTACCTCTACGGTCCCGGCGAGACGCCGGGCCGGCTCGTCGGCGATGCGGCGCGGGCGCTGCTCACAGGCCAGCGTCTCGCCACCAGCGAGGGCCGGCAGCGGCGCGACTTTCTCCATGTCGCCGATGCCGGCGCGGCCTTCGCGGCCCTGCTCGACTCGGACATCGTGGGCCCGGTCAATCTCGGCTCGGGCGAAGCGGTTCCGGTGCGCAAAATCCTGGAAACGATCGGTGCGCTGACCGGACGCCCCGATCTGATCGATTTCGGCGCCCGCCCACTCGGCCCGACGGAGCCGGCCTGCATCGAGGCCGACATCCGGCGCCTGACGGACGAGGTCGGGTTTTCCCCGCGCTACAGTCTGGAACAGGGCTTGGCGCAAACCGTCGCGTCTTGGCGCGCCGGGCTCAGCAATGCGGCATCAGTCCCTTGAGCCGCGCCAGGATATCCTCGCCCGCGCAGGGGCGGGCGATGAACTGCGCGCCCTCCGGCATGCGCTCGGGGTCGGGCGAGGCGCGGCCGGACACGATCAGGATCGGCAGGTTCGGCCGCGCCTGGGCGACGGAATTGGCCAGATCGAAGCCATCGACCCGGCCCGAGAGCTGCACATCCGTGACGAGGCCGCAGATGTCGGGCCGGGCCTGAAGGATGGAAAGCGCGCGCTCGGCAGAGGCGCATTGCACGGTGTCGTAGCCGCCCTCCTCCAGCACGTCGCCGAGGTCCATGATGGTCAGGGCCTCGTCCTCGACGATGAGGATGACGGGACGGTCGGCTTCCGGATTCGTCGTCTCGGTCTGGCTCGCCACCTTACGCTCTCCCCAATTTGCTCCAGCGGCCCAAGATGTTCGCAGACTTTTTGTTGACAGACTCAGCCTGCCCACAGACCTGGCCCGCTCACAGACTTAGCCTGCTCACAGGCTTGGCCGTTTCCCATACCGGGAACCGCTGCGCTGCGATCATCCAACGAGTAACCCCGCTGCGGGTTGCAGGGTCCCGTGGTTCTCTGCGGGCAAGCTTCGCGCCACAGGGCCGATCGCGGCGCGCCGGCCTCATGTGACGGCCTCGGTCACCGCCGTCACCGCCGCGATCAGACGGTCGAGGTCGCCCGCTTCGATGGTGAGCGCCGGGGTGAGGTAGACGATGTCGCCGAACGGGCGCACCCAGACGCCGCGCTCGACGAAACGCCGCTTGAGGTCGGCAAGGTCGGGCGTACCCGCGAATTGCACCGCGCCGATGGCGCCGAGCACCCGAACGTCCCGCACACCGGGCAACCGGCTTAAGGGAGCGAGCCCCTCTTGCAGGCGCGCAGCGATGGCCTGGGCCTGCGCGAGGCGCGGCTCGGTCTCGAACAAATCGAGGCTGGCATTCGCCGCCGCGCAGGCGAGCGGGTTCGCCATGAAGGTCGGCCCATGCATCAGCGCCGCCGATGCCTCGTCGGACCAGAAGGCGGAAAAGATCTCGGTGGTGGCGACCGTGGCGGCGAGCGCCATCGTGCCGCCGGTGAGCGCCTTCGACAGACAGAGGATGTCGGGCACGATGCCGGCCTGCTCGCAGGCGAAGAGCCTCCCCGTGCGGCCGAACCCGGTAAAAATTTCGTCGGCGATGAGCGGCAGGCCGTGGCGGCGGGCCAGCCGCGCAACGGCGGCCAGGACCTCCGGCGGATGGATCAGCATCCCGCCCGCCCCCTGCACCAGGGGCTCGACGA
The DNA here is from genome assembly GCF_004683995.1 of Methylorubrum sp. Q1. Classification (NCBI taxonomy): domain Bacteria; kingdom Pseudomonadati; phylum Pseudomonadota; class Alphaproteobacteria; order Hyphomicrobiales; family Methylobacteriaceae; genus Methylorubrum; species Methylorubrum sp. Q1. Next base: position 55,997 of record NZ_SRHQ01000014.1, read on the forward strand.
TCACCGCAGCGAGTTCGTGGCGGTGGCGGGCAAGGGCCGCATCGAGCGCCGCCTCGTCCTCGGCCGTGCGCGGCAGCGTGCAAAATATCTGAGCGGGAAGGTAGGCGCCGAAGCGGCGGTGCATCCCCTCCTCGGGGTCGCAGGCCGACATCGCGCCCATCGTGTCACCGTGATAGCCGCCGCGGAACGCGAGCACGCGGGTGCGGCCGGTCTCGCCGCGGTTGAGCCAGAGCTGCACCGCCATCTTCAGCCCGACCTCGACGGCGACCGAGCCGGAATCGGTGAAGAAGACGTGGTTGAGCCCCCCCGGCAGCAGCGCGGCGAGGCGCGCGCCGAGCCGCTCGGCCGGGGCGTGGGTGAGCCCACCGAACATCACGTGCGGCATGCGCATGAGCTGGTCGGCCATCGCCGCGGCGATGTGCGGGTGATTGTAGCCGTGCACCGCCGTCCACCACGAGGCGATGCCGTCGATGAGTTCGCGCCCGCCTTTCAGCGTGATGCGCGTGCCCCGCGTCGCGATCGCCTCCAGCGGCGGCGCGGCGGTTTTCATCTGGGTGTAGGGTCGCCAGAGGTGATGGTGTTCGAGCGCGGTCATGCGCGGGGGATTGAGGGGCGGCGCTGACGGAGTCAAACGCGCCACGCCCCTCCCCCTGATGGGGAGGGGCGTGGCGCCCTACTCCGCCGCTTCGCCGTAGGCCTCCGTCGGCGGGCAGGAGCAGACGAGGTTGCGGTCGCCGTAGGCGTTGTCGACGCGGTTCACCGGAGGCCAGTACTTGTCCATGCGCAAGCTGCCCGACGGGAAGCAGGCGGCCTCGCGGGAATAGGGCCGCTCCCAGGCGCCGATCAGGTCCTGCACCGTGTGCGGCGCGTTCTTGAGCGGGTTGTTCGCCCGATCCATCCGCCCGTCCTCGATCGCCCGGATCTCCTCGCGGATCGCCAGCATGGCGTCGCAGAAGCGGTCGATCTCGGCCTTGGTCTCGGATTCGGTCGGCTCGATCATCAGCGTGCCGGCCACCGGCCAGCTCATCGTCGGCGGGTGGAAGCCGCAATCGATCAGGCGCTTGGCGATGTCCTCGACGGTGACACCCGCGCTCTTCTGGAACGGGCGGACATCGACGATGCATTCGTGCGCGACCCGTCCGTTCCGGCCGGCATAGAGGATGGAATAGGCCCCATCGAGCCGCCGGGCGATGTAGTTGGCGTTGAGGATCGCCACCCGCGTCGCCTGGGTCAGGCCGCGCCCGCCCATCATCAGGCAGTAGCTCCACGAGATCGGCAGGATCGAGGCCGAGCCGAAGGCGGCGGCCGAGACCGCGCCCTCCTCGCCCGAGCGCGGATCGGAGGGCAGGAACGGGATCAGGTGCGTCTTCACGCCGATCGGCCCCATGCCCGGCCCGCCGCCCCCATGCGGGATGCAGAAGGTCTTGTGCAGGTTGAGGTGGCTGACGTCGGCGCCGATGTCGCCGGGCCGCGCCAGCCCCACCATCGCGTTGAGATTGGCCCCGTCGAGATAGACCTGTCCGCCGTGCCGGTGGACGATGTCGCAGAGTTCGCGCACCCGCGCCTCGAACACGCCGTGGGTGGACGGGTAGGTGATCATGCAGGCGGCCAGCTTGTCCGCGTGCTGCTCGGCCTTCTTCGCGAAATCCTCGACGTCGATGTTGCCGTGGGCGTCGGCCCCGACCACGACGACGCTCATGCCGCACATCTGCGCCGAGGCCGGGTTGGTGCCGTGGGCCGAGGACGGGATCAGGCAGACCGTGCGGTGCCCCTCCCCGCGCGAGAGGTGGTAGCGGCGGATGGCCAGCAGCCCCGCATACTCGCCCTGCGCGCCGGAATTCGGCTGCATCGAGATCGCGTCGTAGCCGGTGATCGCGCAGAGTTTTTGGCTGAGGTCGTCGATCAACTCCCGATAGCCCAGCGCCTGATCCTCCGGCACGAAGGGATGCAATTCCGAGAACTCCGGCCAGGAGATCGGCAGCATCTCGGCGGTGGCGTTGAGCTTCATCGTGCAGGAGCCGAGCGGGATCATCGCCCGGTCGAGCGCGAGGTCGCGGTCCGCGAGGCGGCGCATGTAGCGCGTCATCTCGCTCTCGGCCCGGTTCATGTGGAAGATCGGGTGGGTGAGATATGCCGAGGTCCGCTCCAGGGCCGCCGGCAGGCGCGGCTCGGGATAGGCCTCGTCATAGGCCAGTTCGGTGCCGCCGAAGGCGCGCCAGACTGCCTGGACGATGTCGGGCCGGGTGCGCTGATCGACGCTGATGCCGATGCGGTCGGTGCCGATCCGGCGCAGGTTCACCCCGTTCTCGACCGCGCTCTTCAGGATCACGCCCTGGAACGCGCCGACCCGCACCGTGATCGTGTCGAAGAAGTGCTCGGGTTCGACGGTGAAGCCGAGCTGTTCCAGGCCGGCGGCGAGGCGCACGGCGTCGCGGTGGACGCGCAGGGCGATGGCCTTGAGGCCGGCCGGCCCGTGATAGACGGCGAACATCGAGGCGATGACCGCGAGCAGCACCTGGCTGGTGCAGATGTTCGACGTTGCCTTCTCGCGGCGGATATGCTGCTCGCGGGTCTGGAGGGCGAGGCGGTAGGAGCGGTTGCCGCGGGCATCGACCGAGACGCCGACGATGCGGCCGGGCAGCGCCCGCTTGTGGGCGTCGCGGGTCGCGAGATAGGCGGCGTGCGGGCCGCCATAGCCCATCGGCACGCCGTAGCGCTGCATCGAGCCCACCGCGATGTCGGCACCCATCTCGCCCGGCGCCTTCAGCAGCGTCAGCGCGAGCGGGTCGGCGGCGACCGCGGCGAGCGCACCGGCGTCATGAAGCGCGGCGATGAGATCGGAAAAGTCGTGAACCGCGCCGTTCACGCCAGGATACTGGAACAGCGCTCCGAAGACCCTGGACGGGTCCAAATCCGAAAAGGGATCGCCGACCACGACCTCCCAGCCGAGCGGCGCCGCGCGGGTCTTCAGCACGGCGATCGTCTGGGGCAGGCAGTCGCGATCGACGAAGAAGGCGCATCTGTCCGACTTCGCCACGCGCTTGGCCATGCCCATGGCCTCGGCCGCCGCGGTCGCCTCATCGAGCAGCGAGGCGTTGGCCACATCGAGCGCGGTCAGGTCGCAGACGAGGGTCTGGAAGTTGAGAAGCGCCTCCAGCCGGCCCTGGCTGATCTCCGGCTGGTAGGGCGAGTAGGCGGTGTACCAAGCCGGGTTCTCGAAGATGTTGCGCTGGATCGCCGGCGGCATCGTCGTGCCGTGGTAGCCCTGGCCGATCAGTGAGACGAGCAGGCGGTTCTTGTCGGCGGTGGCGCGCAGCTTCTCGAGCGAGCGCCGCTCGGTGAGCGAGACCCCGAAATCGATGTACTCGGCCTGCCGGATGTCGGGAGGCAGCGTCTCGTCGATCAGCGCGTGAAGCGACTTGGCGCCGACCGTCTCCAGCATCTGGTCGATCTCGGAGAGCTTCGGGCCGATATGGCGGCGGGCTGCGAAGTCGAAGGGATCATGGCGATCGTATTTCATGGGGCAAGCCTTTCGAAGGCGGATGCCGCGCGTCTCGTCACCCCCTCCCCCCCTCATCCTGAGATGCTGCGAAGCAGCCTCGATAAGAGGGCTCCAGGGATCGTGGCGGGTACGGGAGGTCTCCTTCGAGGCCTCCGCTGCGCTCCGGCACCTCAGGATGAGGGGGATGGCTGGGAAGGGATCCGGCCGGCGCTACTTCGCGAACTCCGCGTAGGCCGCCTCGTCCATCAGGCCGTCCATGGCGGAGGCGTCGTCGAGCTTGAGCCGGTAGAGCCAGCCGCCGCCCTGCGGGTCGGTGCCGACCGAGGCCGGGTCGGCGACCGCCGCCTCGTTGACCTCGGTGACTTCGCCGGAGAGCGGCGCGTAGACGTCGGAGGCCGCCTTGACGGACTCGACCACCGCGGCCGCCTCGCCCTTGGTCAGCTTCGTGCCGACCTTCGGCAACTCGACGAAGACGAGGTCGCCGAGCTGTTCGGCGGCGTGCGCGGTGATGCCGACCGTGGCGACGTCGCCATCGAGGCGCAGCCATTCGTGCTCATCGGTGAAACGCAGCATGGTCAAAACTCCTGACACGAGAGAGATCAGCCGCGCTTGAAGCCGGCCGGGACGAAGGGAAGCGGGGAGACGACAAGGGGGAGACGCTGGCCGCGAACCTCGGCGAAGACGCGGGTGCCGGGCGCGCTCAGCGCGGCCGGGAGAAAACCCATGGCGACCGGCGCCCCGACGCTCGGGCCGAAGCCGCCGGAGGTGACGCGGCCAACCGGCTCGCCGCCGGCCTCCACGGCGAAGAGCGGGGCCTCCGCCCGCACCGGCGCCCGCCCCTCGGGGCGCAGGCCGACGCGCCGCCGGGACGGGCCGGCCTCCATCGCGGCGAGGATCGTGTCGGCCCCCGGAAACCCGCCTTCGCGGGCGCCGCCCCAGCGGCGGGCGGGCGAGATCGCCCAGGCGAGGCTCGCCTCGACCGGATTGGAACCGGGGTCGATATCCGCCCCGTGGAGCGGCAGGCCGGCTTCGAGGCGCAGGGAATCGCGGGCGCCGAGGCCGACCGGCATCACCTCGGCCTCCGCGAGCAGGGCTTGGGCCACAGCCTCCGCGCGCTCGGCCGGCACGGAAATCTCGAACCCGTCCTCACCGGTGTAGCCGGAACGGCTGACGAGGCAGGGCGCGCCGAGGATCGCGACCGCGCGCACATCCATGAAGCGCATCGTCTCGGTCTCGGGGGCCAGCCGCGCCAGCACCTCGGCCGCCTTCGGGCCCTGAAGCGCGATCAGCGCATCCGGCACGAGCGTCATGTCGATGCCGTCCGGGAGATGCGCCCGGAGATGCGCGAAACCGGCGGCTTTGTTGGCAGCGTTGACGACGACGTGGAGCCGGTCCGGCAGGCGCGCAACCATGAGGTCGTCGAGGATGCCGCCGGCTTCGTCGGTCAGGAAGCCGTAGCGCTGACGGCCTTCGGGAAGCCCGAGGATATCGATGGGGGCGAGCACTTCGAGGGCGCGGGCCGCCTCCGCGACGTCGCCGGAGCGGGGCGTCACCGCGATCTGGCCCATATGCGACACGTCGAAGAGGCCGGCCGCTGCCCGCGTGTGCAGATGCTCCTTGAGCAGCCCGGCGGGGTATTGCAGCGGCATCGCGTAGCCCGCGAACGGCACCATCTTGGCGCCGAGGCGCAAGTGAAGCGCGTGCAGCGGCGTCTGTGCCAGCGGATCAGCGGAAACGGGAGCGGCAGGGCTCAAGGCCCCGGCAGCTTGCAGACTCATCGGGCACTCCACGACAGACGGATCTTGCCCGCCGGCCGGCTGGCAAGTTGCCCCCATCTGTCGCGCTTACCTGAGAGTTTCCCTCACTCGGCATTCGAGCGAGGTTTCTCCTTCGGTGGACGCCGGACGGCGCCTCTCTCCAGATTGTCCAACGGTACGGTGATTGTGCCTGAGAGTTTCCGGGGGTGGTTGCTCCGTCGGCGCCATGACTCATCTTTCGATAGGCCTGGGCTCTCCCGTATCGTCTGTATCGGACGCCGGAAGGCTCGCACTTTGCGCCCGCCTACGCAAGTCAAGTCCGGTGACGATCAGCGCATCATGTTGCGCAGCCGGCAATAGCCGCGGAAGCTCTCGTAGCCGGCCGGGCAACGGCGGAGGCAGGCCCCGGCCGCGTATTTCAGAGGCGGAGGGCAGGCATTGCGGAAGCGTTGCTCGCCGAACAGGTAGGACTGGGCCGGGCCGGCCGAGGCTGGCACCGGGCTGACGAGGGGGCCGGCAAAGGCCGTCAGCAGGAGGACGACGAGGCGGCGGCGCATGGCAGGGGGTTCCAGCGGAGCCTGTGCAACGCGCCGCCCCGCACCGGGTTCGCCACGCTCATCACCATCGGCTTGACATCCCTTCAGTGCCATCGCCTTCAAGCGTCATGTCGCCGAACCCATCGAACAGCCTCGACGCCTTCGCCGGAGAAAAGCTCGCCGGCCTCGAAGCCGCCGCCTTGCGCCGCCGTCTGGCCGTGACCGCCCGCGGCCCCGAGGCGGCGGCCGAGCGGGCGGGCCGCAGCCTCGTCTCGTTCTCCTGCAACGATTATCTCGGCCTCGCCCACGATCCGCGGGTAATCGCGGCGGCCACCGAAGCACTGGCCCGCTACGGCGCGGGCGCGGGCGCCTCGCGTCTGGTGACCGGCAATTCCCCCCCGCTCGCGGCGCTGGAGGAACGGCTGGCCCGGCACAAGGGCAAGGAGGCCGCCCTCGTCTTCGGCTCGGGCTATCTCGCCAATCTCGGCATCGCGCCGGCCCTCGTCGGCGCGGGCGACCTGATCCTGATCGACGAACTCGGCCATTCCTGCCTGTTCGCGGGGGCGAGGATGTCGGGGGCGCGGACCGTGCGCTTCGCCCACAACGACGTCGCGCAGTTGCGTGCGCTTCTCGCCGAGCATCGCGGCGCGGCGCGGCGGGCGCTGATCCTGACCGAGCGGGTGTTCAGCATGGACGGCGACCGGGCGCCGCTCTCCGAAATCCTGGCACGCGCGGGCGAGTACGACGCCTGGACGCTGGTGGACGATGCCCACGGCCTCGGCGTGGTCGAGCCCGGCCAGCGGGCGCCGCTCGAAATGGGCACGCTCTCGAAGACGCTGGGCTCCTATGGCGGCTATCTCTGCGCCTCGCGGCCCGTGATCGACCTGCTGACCAGCCGGGCGCGCAGCCTCGTCTACACCACCGGCCTGCCGCCGGCGTCCGCCGCCGCGGCGCTCGAAGCCCTCGACATCGTCGAGACGGAGCCGGAGCGCGCCACCCGGCCGCTGGCACTCGCCCGCCGCTTTACCGCGCGTCTCGGCCTGCCCGAAGCGATGAGCCCGATCGTGCCGGTGCTCATCGGCGCGGCGGAGGCGGCGCTCGCCCTCTCGGCGGCTTTGGAGGCGCGCGGCTTCCTCGTGGTGGCGATCCGTCCGCCGACCGTCGCCCCCGGCACCGCCCGTCTGCGAGTCGCCTTCTCGGCAGCGCATGACGAGGGGCAGGTCGATGCCCTCGCCGAAACGCTGACGGAATTGGCGCCGGAGAGCGTCCGCGCCGGCTGAACACCCTCAGGCGATCGAATCGAGCCGGCGGATCGAGGTGACGGCGCCGAAACTCTTGGCGGCGATACGCTCGACCGCCTCGCGCAAGGACTCGACCGCCACCGCCATGTGGTGGCCGTTGGCATGGATCAGCCGGTCAGCGTCGAGCATCAGCCCGACATGGCCCTTCCAGAATACGAGGTCGCCGCGCTGCAGCCCGTCGAGCCCCGGCGGCAGGGCGTTGCCGAGGGTCCGCTCCTGCTGGTCCGCATCGCGCGGGCAGGCCAGGCCCGCGGTTTCCAGGCAGAGCTGGACGAGGCCCGAGCAATCGAGGCCGAGACTGGTGCGCCCGCCCCAGAGATAGGGTGCGCCGACGAGTCGCTCGGCGGTGGCCGGAAAATCGGGCTCGGCGGTGCCAAGCGGCACGGCGTGGCCGGCAAAGACGTAGCCGCCGCCGGCGAGCCGCCAGTACGCGCCCTCTTGCATCTCCGCCGCGAAGGCGGCGCCGAGGCTGAGATGGGCGAGGTGCGGACGCTTCAGGTCGGGCGCCGGGTAGACGAAGGTGCGTAACGCGGCGACGCGATGGGTCGGCGCCGGATCGATGGCCCCGAGCGCCGTCTCCGGCAGGTAGCCGACATAGCCGTCGCGGGCGATCTGGCCCCAGGCGAATCCATCCTGGATCTCGAAGACCGTCACGGCGTCGCCCATGACCGCCTCGGTCTCGAGCCCGGCCTCGAGGCGCGGCGCACGGCGTAAGGGAGCGGAGGGCACGACGATTCGCGCCGGCTTGCCCGCGACGTAGCGCTCGGCCGTGACGACGCCTTTCAGGCGGATGTCGGCGAGGTCGGGCCGGGCCGGGGTGAGACGGGCGTCGCATGGATCTGGCATCGTGGCGCATGCGTGACGCAGGATCGGGGCGGGATTCGGGATGGAGGATCCCAAGACTCCCGATTTTCGGGCGACCCGTTGGCTCGTGGGTTCACCGAGTTATTTGCTGCGCTGCCGCGACACTATGACCGGCGCGGGCCTTCTGCGCTGGATAGCCCCGTCAACGAATGTGCTGGCGCCCGCACGGATCGGCGCGCATCCTGCATGCTCGACGAGCGGGGCGTCCGCCCGGCAAGCCATGCGGCCGGCGGTCCGTCACGTCCGATTTGGGTGCAGTGCACAAACCGGATGGACCGTCCTATGATCGGTGCATGAAGACCGCGAGTCGTGCCGTGAAAAAATCTCCGAAGAGCTTTCAGGATCTGCCTCCGATCCGGGTGCGGCGCGAGCCGCCCACGGTCGCCGAGGCGGTCGCCGCCGCCCAGGATCTCGCCGACGACGTCGAGCAGCAGGTGGAGATCGCCTGCGGGCTGATCGGCCTCGGCCCGGACGAGGTGCGCCCCCACGTGGTCGCCGCCGCCAAGGCCGCGGCGGCGCGTCCGGCGCACCGGCCGCTGGAGCAGCGCATCCTCGCACCGACGAGCCCGAACCGCTCTCCGCCGCGGGCAGTGATCGTCGAGCGCCGCAGCCGCCCGACCGTGGTGGTCGAGCGCCGCAGCCGGCCCCTCGACCCGCGCCGGTAAGACCAGGGTATCGTCTTTTAGGGAGTCCGGCGGTAGGCTTTCGGGACGACGCCCGGACTCACCAGGGCAGCGTCTCACCCCGGTGGTCGAGAAAGGCGAGATCCGTCCGGCCGGCTCTCGCTTCGATCACATCGGCCAAACCGGCCGCGCTCGTCGCCACGTCGAGGTCGGCCCCCTCGCCGCCCATATCGGTGGCGACCCAGCCGGGATGCAGCAGCAGCACGCCGAACGCGCCGTCGGCGTGGCGCGCCGCGAAGCTCCGGGCGTTGGTGTTGAGCGCCGCCTTGCTCGCCCGGTAGTTCTCCCATCCGCCCTCGGTGTTGAGGCCGACGCTGCCGAGCACCGAGGACATGAAGGCGAGCGTGCCGCCGGGGGCAATGGTCGCGGCAAAGGCGTCCGCAAACAGGATCGGGCTCACCGCATTGGTCAGGTAGACCTGTGCGTGGATCGCCCGCGACACCGCGTTGAGCGGCTTCTCCGCCTCGATCAGCACACCGGCCACCACGAAGACGAGATCGAATGTTTCGCCCCTCGTGCGCTCGTGCAGGGCGGCAACCGACGCCTCGTCGTCGATATCGACCGTCTCGACCCGCACCCCCTCCGCCGCGAGCCGTGTCAGACCAGGCGCGGCCCCACGCCGGGTCGCGGTGACCTGCCAGCCGCGCCGCAGGAAGGTCTCGGCCAGCCCGAGCCCGAGGCCGCGGGAGGCACCGACGATCAGGGCGTGTTTCTGGGTGTGGCTCATGGTGGCTCGTCCGCACTCGCAAAGGTGGATGCGTGGGCCGTAGGCTTCCCCGCAGGGCGCGATCAATCCCCCGTCTGCACCGACCACGTCGCGTGGCGCACCTCCGGCCGCTTTTCCAGATCGGCCACCACAGCGTCGAGATCCTTGGAGTGGACCGTCGTGGCGGTGAGCGTGGCGATGACGTCGACGGTGGTCTCGCCGCGTTCCTCCACCTCCGTCGTGCCGACGGGATAGTTCGCCGCCTCCAGGCGCTCGACCAGCAGGTCGCGGGCGAGGCCGGCGGTCTCGGCCGGCACCGTCACCTGCACGGCGTAGGTCGCCTCCGTCGCGCTCTCGTCGATGGGGATGCGGTCGATGAGGTTCACCAGCGGGCGCAGCAGCGTGTTGCCGGCAAGGACCGCGGTGGTGACGAAGCAGGCCTCCAGCGGAAGGTCGGCCCCGGAGAAGGCGCCGACGGCCGCCGCGCACCAGAGGGTCGCGGCCGTGTTGAGGCCGCGCACGTTCATCCCCTCCTTCATGATGACGCCCGCGCCGAGAAAACCGATGCCGGAGACGACATAGGCGACGACACGGGTCGCCCCCTCTCCGCCGGTCAGCCGCATGCCGAGATCGACGAAGGCAGCAGCGCCCAGCGCCACCAGGACGGCGGTACGCAAGCCCGCGCTGCGCTGCCGGTACTGCCGCTCGACCCCGATCAGGGTGCCGAGGCCGAAGGCGACCGCGAGGCTGATGCCGGAATTCAGGGCTTCGGGCGTGGGGAAGGGAAAGGGACCGGGCATGGACTGTTCGGGGACCTTTTCGGTGTCGCGCCGTTTCCCCGCTGTCGCACGAGCGTGACGGTTGCGTGACGAAACGTCACCGATCCGCGCGCACTCGGGTCGCGTGCGGTCAATTTGCCCGTGGCAAGGGCCGCGGCGCGGGATTGACGCGGCGACCGGGCAGCGGGCACACCGGCAGGATTGTGGGAGCCTTAAGAAAAACCCACGCTGAGGAGACGCGCATGCGGCAGGATCTTTCTCCTGCGACGAGGGCCGAGGCTCGACCGGCGACGGCGCCGGCAGAGGCGCTCGTATGAGCGTCGAGGCACTCGCCCGGCCTGCGACGGGGGCAACGCCCGTCCGTGACCGCATCCTCCAGCTCCGCGACGGGCTGAGCCACGGGCTGATCGGTGCCGACAAGCTCGTCGAGCGCCTGCTGATCGGGCTCCTGACCGGCGGCCACCTGCTGATCGAAGGCGCGCCGGGGCTCGCCAAGACCCGCGCGGTCAAGCGCCTGTCGGACGGGCTCGATGGCTCCTTCGCCCGCGTGCAATGCACGCCCGACCTGATGCCCGCCGACCTGACCGGCACCACTGTCTGGCGCCAGGATGCGGGCACCTTCGAGTTCCTGCCGGGACCGCTGTTCCACTCGCTGATCCTCGTGGACGAGGTGAACCGCGCGCCGCCCAAGGTACAATCGGCGCTGCTCGAATCCATGGCTGAGGGGCAGATCACGGTGTCGGGCCATACCCACCGCCTGCCGGATCCGTTCATGGTGGTGGCGACGCAGAACCCGATCGAGCATGCGGGCACCTTCCCGCTGCCCGAGGCACAGCTCGACCGCTTCCTGCTCCACGTCGTCGTCGAGATGCCGGACGAGGCCTCCGAGCGCCGCATCCTCGATCTCGTCGAGGGCGAACTGAACCACCACGCCGAAGCGATGCCGGTGAAGCTCTCGGTCGCCGAGGTGATCGCCGCCCGCGAGGCCGCACTCGCGACCTACGTCTCGCCGGCCCTCAAGGACTATCTCGTGCGGCTCGTGGCCGGCACCCGCGGCGACAGCGTCGCGCCGGAGCTGCGCGCGGCGATCGAACACCCGGCCTCGCCCCGCGGCACCCTGGCGCTGATGGTCGCTGGCAAGGCCCGCGCCTACCTGCACGGACGCGACCACGTCGTGCCCGAGGATATTTCGGACCTTGCGACCGACGCCCTCGCGCACCGCATCGGCCTGACTTGGCGGGCGGCGGCCGAGGGGCGCACCACGCGGGGCATCATCGGCGGGCTGGTCGAGCGGACGCGGGCGCTGTAGCCATCATGACCGCGACGGCGGCCCCCGCAAGCGACCTGACCGACGCCACCGGCATCCACCTGTCCGGGGCCGGGCTGATGAGCCTGCGCCATCTCGCGCGGCGCGGCGTCTCGCCCGCGACCCGCACCATCGCCGGGTTGCCCGGCGGCATCGTCACGCGCAAGCGCGGGCGCGGCTCGGAGCCGGACGACGTGCGGCCCTGGTCCGAGGGTGACGACCGCCGCTTCATCGACCGCAACGCCACCGCCCGCACCGGCCAAGTGCACGTGCGCACCCATCACGACGAGCGCGACCGCGCCGTGGTGCTGCTCGCCGATTTTCGGCCCTCGATGCTGTTCGGCACCCGCCGGGCGCTGCGCTCGGTGGCGGCGGCCGAGGCGCTGACGCTGCTCGGCTGGCGCATCGTCGGCGATGGCGGGCGCATCGGCCTGATCGCGGCGGGCGCGGGTGAGCCCGCGGTGATCCGCCCGGCCGGCGGCGAGCGGGCGATGACCGCCGTCACCGGCGCGCTGGCCCATGCCCACGCCGAAGCCCTCGCCGGCCCGACGGTGGACGACCCGCCGCTCACCGAAACGCTGGCGCTCGCCCGCTCGCTCCTGCCCTCGGGCGGACACCTCGTCGTGGCGAGCGCGCTGGATGCGCCGGGGCCGGATTTCGAGAATCTGATCACCGCGCTGGCCGAGCGGCTCTCGATCCGCCTGCTGCTGGTCAGCGACGCCTTCGAGCGGGCGCGCCCGGCCGGCCTCTACCCCTACGCCCTGCCGGGCGGACGCCGCGGCACCGTCCAGGCCGACCGCAGGGCCCAGCCCGCCGATGCGATCGACCCGCGCCTCGCGCGCCTCCATGCCTGCGGGGTCGAGGGCCTGCGCATCGACGTCGAGGCCGGACCGGAGAGCTACGCCCCCCTGATGGAGCGGCTCGATGCGGTGTTGTGAGATCGGGAGTGAATCCCCCTTTCCCCGCATCCGGGGAGCGGGGGCGGTTCAGGAAGAGACTCTTTCGGCGGCGTCCCCTCACCCTCGCCTGCCGGCTCGCTCTGCCGACAACAAGGTCGACAGAGCCCTCTCCCCGCCTGCGGGGAGAGGGGATGTGCGGAGGAGGCCGGAATGACCGGCCCCGCTCCCGACCTCTCCACCTTGCGCGGGCTCCATCTCCCCACCGGCGGCAACAGCGCGGTGCAGCCCGAGATGGTGGCCGCTCTGGCCGTCGGCTTCAGCCTCGCGCTGCTCGTCGGCCTGATCCGCCTCGTCCGGGCGCGTCGCGGCGCCTCGGTCCGCCGGGCGGCCCTGCGCGAGTTGGCGCTGGCCCGAAACCTCGAGCCGGAGGCCCGCCGCGTCGCGCAGGCCCGGCTGCTGCGGCGCGTGGTGCGCACGCTCAAGGGCGAGGCAGCGGCCGACACAAGCGGCGCGGCCTGGGCGGCGACGCTCGACACCACCTTCGCCACCGATTTCTTCCGCTCCGGACCGGGCCGCGTCTTCACCGACGATCTCTACCGGCGCCCGAAGACCATCGATCCCGCCGCCATCGATGCCGGCCTCGGCCGCCTGCTCTCACAAATCCGGGCCTGATCCGAATGCCCACCTGGATCACGGCTCTCGCCTCCGCCTTCGACTTCGCGGCGCCGCTCGCCCTGCTGCTCCTGCCCCTGCCGCTCGCCGCCCGGCTGATCCCGCCGGAGCGCCAGGGCGGCAGCGGCGCCTTGCGTGTTCCCCCCTCCCTCGTCGGCGGCGCCGAGCACGCCGAGAGCATCGCCGCCCGCGGCCGGCGTCGTCTCTGGCTCGTCGGAACGCTCTGGGCGGCCCTCGTCGTCGCGCTGGCCGGTCCCCGCCTCGTCCTGCCCGCGACCGCGCTGCCGGCCTCGGCACGGGAGATCGTGCTCGCCCTCGACCTCTCGGGCAGCATGGAGCGCAAGGATTTCTCGCTGGACGGTGAAACGGTCAGCCGGCTCGCGGCGGTGAAGCGCGTCGGCGCCGAGTTCATCCGCCGCCGGGCCGGCGACCGCATCGGCCTCGTCGAGTTCGCCGATCAGGCCTACGTCGCCGCAGCCCCCACCTTCGACACCGCCACCGTCGCCCGCACCCTGGAGGAGGCGACCATCGGCCTCGTCGGGCGCTCCACCGGCATCGGCGACGGGCTCGGCCTCGCGCTCAAGCGCCTCGCCCCGGCCCAGGTCGCGGCGGCCAAGGGCGAAGGGCCGCCCCCCTCCCGCGACAAGGTCGTGGTGCTGCTCTCGGACGGGGCCAACAATGCCGGCCAGACCGCACCCAAGGATGTGGCGGCGCTGGCGAAGGATCTCGGCGTGCGCGTCTACACCATCGCGCTCGGGCCGATCGATATGGCCGACAACCCCGACAACGAGCAGGATGTGGTCGATGTCGAAACCCTGCGGGCCATGGCCGAGACCAGCGGCGGCCGGGCGTTCCGCGTGAAGACCACCGACGATCTGGAAAGCGTGGCCAACGCCATCGACGAGTTGGAGGGCGGACGCGCCAAGGCACCGCCGCTGCCCCTGCGGCGCGACCTCTGGCCCTGGCCGGCGGCGCTCGCCTTCCTCTGCGCCTGCGGGCTCCTGGCGACGCGGCGCAGGATCTGATCGGGAATCGCATGATCGAATCCCTCACCCTGCTCCGCCCGCTCTGGTTCCTGGCGATTACCGTCGTGGCTCTGCTCGCATTGCGAGCGGCGTGGCGCTCGGCGCCGCTGGGCGACTGGAACAAGGCGGTCGATCCGCACCTGATGGCGCTGTTCGCCCGCCGCGGCGCGGTGCTGGGCGGGCGGCGGCAAGCCAACATCGCCGCCGCGCTCGCCGCCGGCATCCTGACGCTGGCGCTCACCGGCCCGGCCATCGAGCGCCCGGAGGCCTCAACCTTCCGCAACCTCGACGCCACGGTGATCGTGCTCGACCTCTCCCGCTCGGTCACCGAGGGCGGGCGCTTCAAGGAAGCGCGGCAGGCGGCGGAAGCGGTCGCGGAGGCCGCGGGCACCCGCTCGCTGGCGCTGATCGTCTATGCGGGCGACGCCTATACCGCGCTGTCGCCGACCAACGACCGCGAGAGCCTCGCCACCACCCTGTTCGCCCTTGATGCCGACACCGTGCCCGACCGGGGCAGCCACCCGGAACGCGGGCTGGCGCTGGCCCGCCGGACGCTGGCCGAGGCCAACGTCGTCGCCGCCGACGTCGTGCTCATCTCCGACGGCGACGGGATCGGTCAGGCGGCCGAGCGCGAGGCCGCCGCGATCCGGGACAAGGGCTGGCAGCTCCACGCCCTGTTCGTGCCCGCGGGCAAGGCGCTGCCACCCGGCGCGCCGCGCCCCGACCGGACCGCCCTCGACCGGCTCGCGAGCGCGGGCGGCGGCCGGGCCGCCGACATCGATGCCTCCGAGGCGGTGCTCGACCGTGTCGGCGCCTCGACCGCCCAGCACCTCGCCGCAAACGGCTACGGCGTGCTCGCCTTCGCCGATCTCGGCCGCTGGCTGCTGCTGCTGGCGCTTCTGCCCGCCCTCCTCCTGTTCCGACGGAGCGCGTGATGCTGGCGTCCTTCTCGCCCCGCCCCTTCGCTCGATCGACCTCGCTGCGGCGGATGCTGCCCGTCGCCTTCCCGCGCAACTGGCGGCGGCTCGCGCGCATCGCCGGGCTTGCGCTCGCGGGCGGCGGCCTCCTCGGCTTGCTGCTCGTGTCGGAGCCGCGCACGACGCTGGGCCGCTTCCTGATGGCGGCCGGTCTGCCCGGCGCGGCCGTTCAGGTGTTCGACACCCCCGCATGGCGCGCCGCCGCCCTCTACGAGGCCGGGCGCCATAGTGAGGCGATTCCGTTGTTCCGGGCGCAGGGCAAGCGCGGCGCCTACAACCTCGGCAACGCGCTCGCCCGCTCCGGCGACCTGCAAGGTGCGCTCGAGGCCTACGACGAGGCGCTGACCTACAACCCGCGCGACGCCGACGCGCAGGCCAACCGCTCGTTGATCGCCAAGGCCCTGGAAGAGGAGATCGACCGCGGCAAGGGCGGCGGCATCGCCAACGCCTCGGCGCAGTACGGCGCCCGCTACAACAACACCGCCAACCAGGACCAGAACGACGACATCCGCGCCACCGCCAGCGGCGAGGGTCTGGCCGGCAACAAGGAGGGCGGCTCCTCCGCCTCGCTGCCGGGCACGAGCCCGGTGGCCCGCCGCGGCAAGGCCGAGCAGCAGGCGGTCGATTCCGGCAAGGGACAGGCCCGCGGCTCGGCGAGCGACGCCGCCGGCCGCGGACGCCAGGGCGCCGGCTCGGCCATGGTCGCCGCCGCGCCCGAGCGCGAGGCGCGCCGGGTCACCAAGAGTTTCGAGGCGCACGAGATCCACCCCGACCGGCTCTGGCTCCAAACCCTGCCGGACGAGCCCGGCCGCTACCTGAAGCTGCGCCTCAAGGCCGAGCAGGCCCGCCGCATTGAGGCCGGCACCGCCATCCCGGGAGGCAGCAACCCGTGGTAACTTTTTTCGACTCGTTCAGGCGGGCCCTCCTCTCCCGCAGAGGGGAGAGGGGAACGCTCGCGACCCTCCTCCTCATCCTGCTGGCCTTGGCCGCCCCCGCCCACGCCATCGAGCCCGGCGACCTCACACTCACCGTGACGCCCGATCTCCCGAACGGCGCGCAGCCCTATGCCCGCGAGATGGTGCTGCTGCGCCTGCGCGGGGTCTACCGCACGCAGATTCTGCTGGAGGAGGTGCGCCAGCCCGCCCTCGTCAACTTCTCCTGGACCCAGCTCGGCCGCGACAACTGGGGCCGCACGCGGATGCCCGACGGGCAGATGGCGCTGGAATTCGAGCGCACGATCGCAGTCTTCCCCCAGCATACGGGGACCTTCACCATTGAGCCGTTCGTCCACCGCCTGACGATCAACGACAACGGCGAGCGCAAGCAGATCGACGTGCGCTCCGAGCCCGTCCCCTTCCCCGTGGCGGCCTGGACCGGCGCGAGCGGCGGCCCCGATGCGGCGGAACCGTGGTGGCTGCCGGCGCGGGACGTGGCGATCACCGATTCCTGGGACCCCGACCCCGAGACGCTGAACCAGGGCGAGACCGCGCGCCGGATCGTCACGCTGGAGGCGCAGGGCATGCTCGCCGAGGGGCTGCCGCCGCGCCCCGTCATGCGCACCCGCGGCATCATCACCTTCGCCGGTCCGGTGAAGCGCGAGACGATCATCACGCCCTCCGGCCCGGTGGCGCGGGCGACCTACCAGTGGGACATCAAGAAGGGTGTGGCCGAGGTGATCCCGCTCGACGCGATCAAGATCCCCTGGTTCGACACGCTCACGCGCACCCTGCGCGAGACCGAGATTCCCGCCCGCCAGATCGGCGGCGGTCTCGCCGACCGGGCGGAGGATCTCAAGGAAGCGGGGCCCGCCGCCTGGTCCGCGCTGGCCGCGGCGGCGCTCGCCGCTTTCGGCCTTGGGCTCGCGCTGATCGGCTTCCGCACCGGTCCGGGCTGGCTGCAACTCGACCGCGGTCACGCCCGTGCCCTGCGGCTGGCGGCGGCCGCGGGCGACGCGTCGGCTTTTCGGACGGTGCTCGGCCGTGCCGCGCAGGCGCAGCCGGATCTCGCCGCGCTCTGGCAGGCGGAGCCGGATCTGGCACGCGACCTCGCCGCCCTCGACCGGCAGGTGTTCGGCCCTGCCGCGTCCGGCGCGGACCCCGTCGATCTGCCGGGCCTCGCCCGGCGGCTCGGCCGGCGCCGGAGACGCGGCGCCTCCGCAGCGCGCGCGCCCGCTCCCCGGCTGGCGCCCCTCGACGGCCCGGTCGCGCAGGCGTGACCGGCTGGCTCTGAACAGCCGCGACCGGCCTCGGTTTGGATCCAGACCGACCCTGTCAGGGCCGGCAGATCCACCACGAGGCCGGACGTGAGCCCTGGAAGCCCGATTCCCTATCATCCATCCGTCGAACAGCCCCGCACCGACGAGGCCGACATCCACGCGCAGATGCTCGCGACTTTCGCGAAAATCCAGGAGACCACGTTCAAGGATTACGGCCGGGCGGTGCGGGGCGTTCATGCCAAGGCGCACGGCCTTCTCACCGGTCGGCTCGAGATCCTGCCGGGGCTGCCGCCCGAACTGGCCCAAGGGCTGTTCGAGAAGCCCAGCGCCTACGAGGCTTTGCTTCGCTTCTCCACCAATCCCGGCGACATCCTCGACGACAGCGTCTCCACCCCGCGCGGCCTCGCGCTGAAGGTCGTCGGCGTCGAGGGCGAACGCCTGGAGGGGGCTGAGGGCCTGAGCCAAGATTTCGTGATGGCCAACGCCCCGGCCTTCACGGCGCCGGACGACGCGGCCTTCCTCAAGAGCCTGAAGCTCCTGGCCGCGACCACCGACACGCCGCAAGTCTTCAAGAAGGCGTTCTCGGCGGTCCTGCGCGGCGTCGAATCGGTGCTCGAAGGCCTCGGCACCCGGAGCCCGACCCTGATCGCGATGGGCGGCCAGCCCGAGACGCACATCCTCGGCGAGACGTTCTACAGCCAGGTTCCGCTGCGCTGGGGCGCCTACGTCGCCAAGGTCGCGGTCGCACCGGCCTCGCCCGAACTGACGGCGCTGACGGGCGCGAGCCTCAACGTCAACGGCCGGCCCAACGGCCTGCGTGAGGCGGTGACCGCCTTCTTCGCCGAGAACGAGGGCGTGTGGGAGCTGCGTGCACAACTGCGCACCGACGAAGAAACGATGCCGGTCGAGGATGCCGCGAGGCCCTGGCCCGAGGAGGCGAGCCCCTATGTCGCCGTAGCTCGACTCATCGTCCCGCGGCAGGACGCGTGGAGCGAGGAGAAGGTGAGGCAGATCGACGACGGGCTCGCCTTCAATCCCTGGCACGCGCTCGCCGCGCACCGGCCTCTCGGCGCGATCATGCGCGCGCGCCGGGCCGTCTACCCAACCTCCGCAGGCTTCCGGGCCGCGCATAACGGCTGCCCGATCCACGAGCCGGGCGCGCGAGGGTGAACGACAGCGGAGCGGCCTCCGTCCCGTCTTCGTATGATCTGCGGCCGAACACGCCTTTCTCGGCATGCGGCCAAGCACCGGCGGCGTGATACGGTTTCCGCGGGGCGAGCGGGAAGGAGGCTGGATGCGAGGGATTCCGGCACTTCTCGCGCTGCCGGCTCTGGTTTTCCTGGACGCTCTGCTCGTCGGCGGGATGTTCCTTTACCAACCGGCCGGCGGCGAAGTCTTCACCGTCGTGCTGCTGGCCGGTGCATTGGCCGCCGCCGTCACGCGGCGGCGCTGGCTCCTGTTCGCGACGCAGAACCTCGTGACGGCGTTGGCGGCCGTGCGTCTGGTGCAGTTGACCGATCCCATCGAGCCGGGGGAGAGCATTCCGATCCTGGTCGCCCTGTCGCTCGGCAACCTCCTGGCGTGGCTGGTGGCGGGCGCCTTCCGGCGGCGACCCGGCTGGATTTGAGACCCGCTCGGACTCGTCCGCCACCGCGCGACAAAGGAACCGACGTGACCGTGAGACAGCCCGCGGCGGCACCGACGCCCGCCCGCGATCCGCGTCGCCTCGTCGGCATCGCCCTGATGTGCGTCGCGCCGGTGTTCTTCGCCAGCCTCGATGCCACGGGCAAGGTGCTGGCGGGCGCGGGCGTCGATCCGCTGCTCACCACCTTCATGCGCTACGCGGTCAACGTCGCGCTGGTGACCGCCTTGATCAATCCGGTGACACGGCCGGGCGTGGCCCACTCGCGGCGCCTGCCGCTCCAGATCCTGCGCTCGCTGCTGCTGTTCGGCTCCACCGCCTGCAACTTCCTGGCGCTACGCTCGCTCCAACTCGCCGAGACGATCTCGATCCAGTTCGCCGCGCCGCTGACCGTCGCGCTGCTCGCAGGGCCCATGCTGGGCGAATGGTCGTCGCGGATGCGGCTCGCGGCGGTGGCGACGGGCTTCGTCGGCGTCCTCGTCATCGTGCGGCCGGACGCGCTGGCGGCCAAACCGGCGATCCTGTTCAGCCTCGGCGCGATGCTCTGCTACGCGGTCTACGTGATCGTGACGCGCAAGCTCGCCGCCCACGATTCGACGGCCACGACGGTGTTCTACACCGGGCTCGGCGGGCTCGCGGTGATGAGCCCTCTCCTCCCGTGGATCTGGACGGCACCGGCCTCGGGCACGGTCTGGGCGCTGCTGATCGCGGTCGGGCTGTTCGGCACGATCGGCCACTGGCTGCTGGTGCTGGCCCATGCGCGGGCACCGGCAAGCCTGCTCGCACCCTTCATCTACACGCAGATCCTGTGGTCGGTGCTGCTCGGCTACCTGCTGTTCGGAGACGTGCCGAGCGCCTGGACGATGCTCGGCGCCGGCATCATCGTCGCCTCGGGCCTCGCCCTGCTGAGCGAGGATGCCTGGGTGCGCCGACAGGCGCGGCGGAGACAGACCGCTCCCCCGCGCATGTCCACGCGCACTCAGCGGTGGCGGTGGTGGCGATGATGGTGACGGCGGTGATGGTCATGGCGGTTCGAGCGCATCCGGGTGCGGTAGGCGCGCCGGCCGGGATCGATGCCGAGCACGCCGTTCACGCCGCCCACGGCACCGCCGACGGCGCCACCCACGATTCCGCCGATCGGACCGGCGACGCGATCCCCCTCGGCCGCGCCGCGACGCATCCCGCCGGGAATGCCCTGGGCCTGAGCCTCACCGGCGATCGGCAGGAGGCAGAGCATCAGCCCCGCGGCAGCAATGGCGAAACGTCTCATGGCGGCGATTCCTCTTTGGGAATGAACACTTGCCGGTGCTTCACCCGACAGGTTGCAACCGGATGCCAGCCAACGAAGCGTCGCCCTTGCCGGTTCCGGCCGACCGCCTCGCCATCCCCAAGATCCTCGCCCCAAGATCCTCGCCCCAAGATCCTCGCCCCAAGATCCTCGCCCCAGGGTCGGTGACGAACGGGGGCGTTCCCCTCCGCCTCGCAGACAAGCGGCCGTCATTCGAGGCCCTGCAACGAAGAACGCCGGCCCCTTGCGGGAGCCGGCGTTCCAAAAATCCTTCGACGCGGCCGGAGCCGGTCAGGTCTGCTGCGTGCGGCGGGGCCGAACCTGCCAGCGTTCGAACGCCTCGGTCACTTCCTCGTCGCGGCCCGGCTCCTGCGGGTTGCGGATCGCGGCGCCGAGCGCCTTCGAGAGGCTCTCGATCACGTCGTCGATGCGCGCATCCGGCGGCAACCGCTCGCCGGACTCGGCGGCAGGCTTCTGCCCCTCGGCGGTCTCGGCCGCGGGCTGAGCCTCCTCGGGCCTGGCGGCCTCCGTCGGTGCAGGCTCTTCGATAGCGGCCGGCTCGGGCGCCGGTGCTTCGGCGGGTGCAAGCTCCTCGGCCTTGGAGGCTTCGGGCGTCGGTTCGGCAGCGGCCGGGAGAGGCTCTTCGGAGGCCTGAGGCTGCTCCTCAGACTTGGTCTCGGAAGGCGTAGCCGGCTCCGCCACCGCCGCCGCGAGGAGCGCCTCCGGAATCGGCGCGGGCTTCGGCGGCTCGGACGGACGCGCCGGAGCGTCGCGCGGGGGCGACACGGGCTTCGACGGGGTGAAGGGCGGACGATTGGAGCCGAAGCGCGGCTCGATCAGGTCGAGCACCGCATCGAGGGCAGCGTTGCTCAGGGGGATGTCGCCCGGATTCGGAACGCCGGTGATCGCGATCGACTGGCCGTCATAGGCCTTGTCCGTCGTCACTTCGGCGCCGAACCAGACCGGCGGCGTGAAACCCTGCGCGGCGGCGGCATCGGAGAAGACGAGGCTGACGATGTCGAGGCCCGACGGACGCACGTAGCGATCGACCAGCGCCTCGACCGAACCACCGAGCGAGACCGTGGTGCGCTCGTAGACCGCCCGGCCCTGGCAGACGTCGAGGAGGGCGTCGCCGTGGGCGCGCGGCACTTCGGTGCGCTCCTCGGCCATCGCCCCCTCGGCGCCGGTCATCAGCACGAGGAAGCAGTTGGTGCCCTGCAGCCGCACGAACGAGGTCCGCCCGGCCTGCGGCGCGAAGTAGCCTTCGGTGACGCGGGACCCGCCCCGCTCCTTCCGCAAGAGACGGACCAGAGAGGGCGCCACGAGAAACCGGCGAACGACACTCATTCACTTCCCTCCGCGGGTCGGCACGCACCGGTCCGGGACCGCCCCCGGACACTCGGCCTTCGGGGCGCCGATCCCGAACGGGATCGGCTGCCGCCCACCGTATTGGACATGGGCGGTCCGCGAAGACCGGGGCGTTAACCTGTTCTTCACATGGACCTTCATGGCGAAGTGATGGGCCCGAAACAACCACGCGGCAAGCCTGGAGGCCGAAAAGGCGTGGAATTCATCGGGTCGATCCCATGAATTCAGCCCTCGGGTTCGAAGCCGAGGGCGACGCCGTTCATGCAGTAGCGCAGGCCCGTGGGGGCCGGCCCATCCTCGAAGACGTGGCCGAGATGGCCCTTGCAGCGGGCGCAATGCACCTCGGTGCGGGTCATCCAGTGGCTGCGGTCGACCGTCGTCTCCACCGCATCGTCGAGCGGCGCGAAGAAGCTCGGCCAGCCGCTGCCCGACTCGTACTTGGTGCCGCTCTCGAACAGCGGAGCGCCGCAGCCGGCGCAGACGAACGTGCCGGGGCGCTTCTCGGCGTTGAGGCCGCTCGTGCCGGCCCGTTCGGTGCCGTGCTCGCGCAGCACGCGGTACTGCTCCGGCGTCAGCGCCGCGCGCCATTCCTCTTCCGTGCGGATCTCGGGATCTGTGCCGATGACGTCGGATCCGGCCATGTCGCGTTCCTCCGGTGCTTTTCTCGTTTGGCAAGATGGTGCCGGGCACCGCTTGTCACGAGTGCGACCCTCCCGCGCAAGAACGGATGATGCGTTGTTCGCCTCAGGCCGCCGCACCCACGGTGTCGGCCATGCGCGCACCCCGCTGCCCCAGCGGCTTCTGCGGACTCGTGGTCGAATCGCGGGCGGTCTGGTGCTCGATCTCGGCGTTGATCTCGCCGCCGAGCAGCACGATCGTCGCCGAGATCCAGATCCAGGTCATGAAGCCGATCACGGCGCCGAGCGAGCCGTAGGTCTCGTTGTAGTTGCCGAAATTGGCGACGTACCAGGAGAACATGATCGAGGCGATGAGCCAGAGCAGGCCCGCCACCACGCTGCCGGCGCCGACCCAGCGCCAACGCGCCCGCTCCCGGCTCGGGCCGTAGCGATAGAGCACGGCCAGCCCGCCGAGCAGGACGAGGAGCAGCACCGGCCAGCGCGCCATGGCGATGAGGCGGGCTCCGTCGCCGAGGCCGAGGAAGTTGAACACCACCGGCAGTACGACGATCGAGATCAGCGCCAGGATGGTGAAGAGCAGCGCACCCGCGGTGAAGGTAAGCGAGCGGACGTTGAGCCAGAAGAAATTGCGCTTCTCCTCCTCCTCGTAGACGACATTGAGCGCATCGAACATCGCCTTCATCGCGGCGTTGGCGCTCCACAGCGACAAGGTCAGGCTGGTGAAGAAGGTGAAGCCCAGCGCACCGCCCCCCTTGGTGGCGATGCGCTTCACCTGCTCGCCGATGATCTCGGTGGCGCTCTCCGGCAGCACGCCGTGCAGGGTGGAAAGGTGGACGTTGATCGTGTTCACGTCGGCCACGAGCCCGTAGCAGGTGACGAGCGCGGCAATCGCCGGGAACAGCGAGAGCAGGGTGTAGAAGGTCACGCCCGCCGCGACCGAGAGCACCCGGTCCTTGTTGAATTCGAGGTAGACCCGCGTGGCGATATCCCACCAGCCGGGCGACGGGATCTCGCCGGGATGGTCGGCGGCGCGCCCCCGATCGGCTTGCGTCGCCGCGACCCAGCGGGCGGAGCGCCCCTCGTGGGAATGGGCGCCGCCGTTGCGCTCCTTGGCCTCCTCGGCCGCAGGCTCGTCGTCCGCGTCGGGCCGGCGCCGGGACGCGGCGGCGAGCGCGACCAGCGCCGCACCCATCATCAGGGTCCAGAGCACGGAGGCCGTACCTTCCGCGGGCAGGCGGGGCGGAGTCTGGGGGGAGGACGGCATGATTCGCGGGGTCGGGCGCAAGCGCCTGGATGAGACGCCGTTCAACCCCGGATCAGGCTTGGCCGTTCCCTCGAACCGCCGCGCATCCACCGGAAACGCCGGGACGGGAGACGGCTTCGGCGCGCGTGCCCCTCAGGCGACCTCGCGCTCGGGCAGCGGCGCCTCCAGCGTGAGGACGAGGCCGCGGCTGCGGTAGTCGATTTTGGCCTCGCCGCCGAACTCGGCCGCCAGGACCCGCTCGATCATGCGCGTGCCGAACCCGATCCGCGACGGCTTCTCGACCGGCGGACCGTCGAATTCCTCCCAGCGCATCAGCAGGCGCTTGGACGCATGACCCTCGACGTCCCAGTTGAGGATGATGCGGCCCGAATTGTTCGAGAGGCCGCCATACTTCACGGCGTTGGTGGCGAGTTCGTGCAGCGCCATCACCACGGCCAGCGTCAGGCGGGAGGTGAGGCGCACCTCCGGCCCGCCGAAGCGGATGCGGTTGCGCGGGCTGACCCGGAACGGCTGCAGGGCGCTCTCCACCGCCTCGGCGAGGGTCGCCCCGGCGGTGGCTTCCGAGGTGAGGATGTCGTGGGCGGTGGCGAGCGAATTGAGGCGCGCGTCCAGCGTCCGGCGGGCGTCGTCGAGCGAGGCGGCGTTGCGCAGGGTCTGGTGGGCGATGGATTGGACCGTGGCGATCGAGTTCTTCACCCGGTGCTTCATCTCGGCGGCGAGCAGGCTGCGCTGCTCGTCGGCCCGCTTGCGGTCGGTCACGTCCAGCGAGATGCCGGCCATGGAATGCGGCGCTCCGTCGGCCCGGTAATAGGCCCGGCCGCGCAACTGCACCCAGCGCACCTCGCCGCCGGATGCCATGACACGGTGCTCGACGTCGTAATCGCTCCGACGGTCGATGGCCGTCTGCATCGCGGCCTGCATCCGCTCGCGATCCTCCGGCACCACCGCCTCGACGAGGTCGTCGTAGCTGAAGGGCTCGCCGAGCGGGCGCCCGAAATTCTCTTTGCACAGGTCGGAGGCGACGAGCCGGCGCTCGGCGAGATCGAGGGACCAGGCACCGAGCCGGCCGGCGGCCAGCATGAATTCGAGGCGGTGCTCGCTACGGGTCAGGTCGTCGTTGCGGCGCTCGACCTCCTGCTCCAGGGCGTCGCGGTCGCGCTGGAGCCGGACCATCCGGTCGCGCTCCAGGGTCACGTCGAACTGCGAGGCGAAGAAGTAGGTGAGTTGCCCCTCGTCGTCGAAGACCGGCGAGATCAGCAGGCGGTTCCAGAAGACCTCACCGCTCTTCTTGTGGTTGAGAAGGTCGATCTCGACGGGCACGCGCCGCTCGATGGCGTCACGGATCCGGGCGACGTCGCGCGGATCCGTCTCCGGCCCCTGCAGGAAGCGGCAGTTGCGCCCCAGGATCTCTTCGCGGCTGTAGCCCGTGAGCTTGCTGAAAGCTCCGTTGACGAAGACGATCGGGTTGTCGGGCCGGTGCGGGTCGGTGATCAGCATCGGCATCCGCGTCGCCTTGACGGCGGCGGCGAACGGGTCGGAGCTTTTGGAAACGCGGACCAGTTCGGCCTCGATCCGGTCCTGCTCGGCACTCTTGGTCACGTTCGGACGAAACTCCGAGGGTTCAAGACTGAAAATACATGGACCGCCATCGCGTCCACGCCACCGGGACGCAGGCCCCCCGGAGCATGGGCGGGCTCATAACACCGGTCACCGCCAGCATCGCATCACAGGCTTGAGAGCGCCAGCGCGCGGCACTCTCGACGGGTCCTGACAGGAGAACCCGCCGACGCGCGCGGGCGACGGCGTCAGGCGCGGTAGAGGTCGGCGTGGGTCTCGCGCAGAAGGTTCTTCTGCACCTTGCCCATGGCGTTGCGCGGCAGTTCGGCTGCGAACAGCACGCGCTTGGGCCACTTGTACTTGGCCAGCCGCCCTTCCAGCGCGGCGAGGACCGCCGCCTCGTCGGGCGCGCCCTCACCCGGCACCACCACCGCCGTGACGCCCTCGCCGAAATCGGGATGGGCCAGACCGATCACCGCCGATTCGACGACGCCGGGCAGCGCGTCGATCTCGACCTCGATCTCCTTCGGGTAGACGTTGTAGCCGCCGGTGATGATGAGGTCCTTGCCGCGGCCGACGATGTGGACGTAGCCGTCGCGGTCGATCTTGCCGAGATCGCCAGTGATGAAGAAGCCGTCCACCTTCAGCTCGGCGGCGGTCTTCTCCGGCATGCGCCAGTAGCCCTGGAACACGTTGGGGCCCTTCACCTCGATCATCCCGACTTCCTCGGGCCCAAGGGGCGCGCCGGTTTCGGGATCGACCACGCGCAGGGTCACCCCCGGCAGCGGAAAGCCGACCGTGCCGGCCCGCCGCGCGCCCTCGTAGGGGTTCGAGGTGTTCATGTTGGTCTCGGTCATGCCGTAGCGTTCGAGGATGGCGTGGCCGGTACGCTGCGCCCATTCCCGGTGCGTCTCGGCGAGCAGCGGCGCGGAGCCCGACACAAACAGGCGCATAGGGGCGGCCGCCTCGCGGGTGAGGCCGGGCTCCTTGAGCAGCCGCGTGTAGAAGGTCGGCACCCCCATCATCGCGGTGGCCCGCGGCATCAATTCGAGGATCTTCTTCGCATCGAGCCGGGGCAGGAACAGCATCGTGCCGCCGGTGGCGAGCACGATGTTGGTGGCCACGAACAGCCCGTGGGTGTGAAACACCGGCAGGGCATGGATCAGAACGTCGCGCTCGGTGAAGTGCCAATACTGCGCCAGCGTGAGCGCGTTGGAGGCGAGGTTGTCATGGCTCAGCATGGCCCCCTTGGAGCGCCCGGTCGTGCCCGAGGTGTAGAGGATCGCCGCGAGGTCGTCGGCCCCGCGGGGCACGTCCGCGAAGTCCGGGCTCGCCGCATCGGCGGCCTCACTCATGCTGCCGCGCCCGGATGCGTCGAGGGTGCGGACCTGCTTCACCCCGGCCTCCCGGGCGACCGCCGACAATTCGGCCTCACGGGCGGGATCGCAGACGAACAGGGCCGGCTCGGCATCACCGAGGAAGTAGGCGACCTCGGGTCCCGTGTAGGCGGTGTTGAGCGGCAGGAAGACCGCCCCCGCCCGCACCGCGCCGAGATAGAGGAAGATCACCTCGGCGCTCTTCTCGACCTGCACCGCAACCCGGTCGCCGGGCTTCACGCCAAGGGCCTGGAGCGCGCTGGCATAGGCGCCGGAGCGAGCCAGAAGGTCGGCATAGGTATAGCGCGCGCCCTCCGAGGTCTCGATGAAGACCTTGGCGCACGGATCGGCCGGGCAATGGGTGCGCACGAGGCCGAACAGGTGATTGACGATCGGTTCGGCCATCGCGCGCTTCCTCACCAAATGCCCTGGGATCGATGTTCTTGCGACGGATCCTTGCGGCGGATCCTTGCCCTCCGCATTGGCGCGGGCGCGCGCTTCGTTCAAGCGGGAACGACCGGGAAGACGGCCAGGCGGTCGCAAGGCCGTGCCCGCTGTCATACCAAATCCGATCGATCCCTGCGGGATGGCGGATTTGGACCTCGCTCAGGCGCCGCGCGGGCTTGCCGATACAGTTCCCGCTTGGATCAAGCGGGGATTGTATCGGCTCTACTCCGTCGGGATGCGCCCGACCGAGCAGAGGGTGCGGAGCGCCCCGGCGCTGTCGGTGTAGCAGCTTGCCGACCAGCCGTTCTGCTGGATGAAGGATTTGCGCCCCTCGCGCAGAGCCGTCTGGTAGGCCCGCGCCAGGATCGGTTGCACGGTCGCGGCCGGCTCGCCGACCACGAGTTCGGAGGCGATCGTCAGCTCGCGGAAGAACTCGGCGGAGGGCGAGGGATCGCCCGAGGAGGCCTGCACGATGGGCTGGGCGCGGCAGGTGAGATCGAGCCGGACCCCGCTCGCGGCCCGGACGTCGATGCTCGGGCCGACCCGGCGGCCGGCCTTCTTCGCCCCCGTCGCCTGGGCGATGCGGGCGGCGAGCGCGTCGCACTCGTCGGCCTGCGCGGCGGTGGACAGGAGGAGGAGGACGGCGAGAAGCGGGCGAAGCATGGCGGTGGTTCGGTCTCGAAGGTCGCAAGCCAAAGTCACAAGCCTCGGCCGGCCGCGCCCGTGCGGGCTGTCGGCGGACCGTGCACTCTGCCGGCCTTCTTAAGGGATCGACCGGCGGATGGCTTCCGGTTTTCGCGGGATGTCTCCGCACTGTGTGCGCCGGCTTCGCCCCAAGTGGGCCGGATCTGTTGACACAATCAGAAAGAGCATTCCGCTCCAGCCGCTTGGCCTGTGGATGGATCATGTGGACGGGTGTGGACGGCGCCGCGGGCTTGACCCTAGCCGGGCGGCAACCGAAACCTTCCCTCCGCCGCGCCGGAAGACGCGCGGAACAAGATCGGAGGAGCGAGCATGCCGACGACGCGCGATCTGGGAGCACGAAAGCCGGCCACTTCGCGAGCCTTTTGGCAGACCCTCTCGCCGATCCTGATCGCGCTGGGCCTCGTCCTCGCCGGACCGGCGGCGGCGCAGGGCCAGGGTCAGGGCGAGGCCCAGCCGCGGGCAGCCCGCACCCGCGCCAAGGCACCGAACCCGCCGGTCCAGCCGATCCAGATCTGGGACGCGCGCATCGAGGGCGGCGACCTGCGCATGAGCGGCAGCGTGGGCAAGAGCGGCGTCACCGTGATCCTCGACGACGACATCTCCATCCTGTCGGACCGGCGCGGGCGCTTCGAGTTCCGGCTGCCCTACCGGCCGGCGACCTGCGTCGCGATGATCAAGGCCGGCGAGAACGAGCGCGAGGCGGTGGTCGCCAATTGCGCGCCGGAGGGGCCGGCCGGCAAGGCCGGCGAACAGGGCCCCGCTGGCCCTCAGGGCAGTGCAGGCCTCCAGGGACCGCCCGGTGCTGCGGGGCCGAAGGGCGATCCGGGCCCGAAGGGCGAGCAGGGGGCCAAGGGCGAGCAGGGGGGCAAAGGCGAGACCGGGCCAAAGGGCGAAGCGGGTCTGGCCGGGCCTCCGGGCGCGCCGGGGCCGAAGGGGGATCAGGGCCTCAAGGGTGAAGCGGGCTCGAAGGGTGAGCGCGGCCCCAAGGGCGATCCGGGATCGAAGGGTGAGACCGCGGCGACGGTGTCGGCCCCGTTCCGTGTCGTGCGGGCGCGTGCCTGCACCGATTCGGGCTGCACGCTCTCCTGCGATGCGGGCGAGGTGCTGGCCTCGGCCACCTGCCAGACGGGCGGTGCCGCGGCCTTGGACGGCGACACGAAAGCGTCCTGTGCGGCCGGCAGCAGCGGCATGGTCGGGATCTGCGCCCGGCCCTGAGCCGGACCGGATTCACCCCTGCCCGTCGAGCCAGGCCAACATCCCCTTCGCCGCCGCACGGCCGCCGGCGAAGGTCGCCTGGAGCAGGTAGCCGCCGGTCGGCGCCTCCCAATCGAGCATCTCGCCGGCCAGGAAAGTGCCGGGCCGCGCCCGCAGCATGAAGCCTGCGTCGAGTTCAGCGAAAGCGACGCCGCCCGCCGTCGAGATCGCCCGCGCGATCGGGGCCGGCCCGAGAAGCCGTAGCGGCATCGCCTTGATCGCCGCCGCCAGTGCATCCGGCGCTGTCGGCAGGGTGTTGGCATGCGCCTCGCGCAACAGGCCGATGGCGGCGGGGCTCAGCGCGGCCGCCTTGCGCATGCGGGTGGAGAGACTCTCGCCGGGACGGCTTCGGGCGAGGCGCGCCTGGAGCGCGCCCGCATCGAGATCCGGGCGCAGGTCGAGGGTGAGTTCGGCCAGGCCATCGCGCTCCACCGCCTCGCGGATCGGCCGCGAGAGCGCATAGATCACCCCGCCCTCGATGCCGTCCCCTGTGGCGACCGCCTCGCCGCGGGCGCTCGCCCCGCCGATGCGCGCGACCAGGCGCTTGAGCGGCTCGCCCGCGAAGCGTCCCGAGAAATGCGCCGACCACGCGACGCGGAAGCCGACATTGGCGGGCTTGAGGGGTGCCACCGCGACGCCGTTCCCCTCCAGCAGCGGCACCCAGGCCCCGTCCGATCCGAGCCGCGGCCAGCTCGCCCCGCCGAGCGCGAGCAGCGTTGCCCGCGGCCGGACGCGGAGCGGGCCCTCCGGGGTCTCGAAGGTCAGCGCCCCCTCCTCCAGGCCGACGAGCCGGTGCCGGGTGCGGATCGCGACGCCCAGGCCATCGAGGCGGGTGAGCCAGGCGCGCAGCAGCGGCGAGGCCTTGAAGCTCTCCGGAAACACCCGGCCGCTCGACCCAATGAAGGTCTTTTGCCCCAGCCCCTCGCACCATGCCCGCAGCGCGTCCGGCGGATAGGCCTCGACCGCCGCCGACAAGCGCGGATCGACGGGGGCGTAACGCTGCAGGAAGTCCGGCAGCGGCTCGGAATGGGTCAGGTTGAGCCCGCCGCGCCCGGCGATGAGCAGCTTGCGGCCGACGGACGGCATGCGCTCGTAGACGGTGACGGGCCAGCCCGCCCCGGCCAGCACCTCCGCCGCCACGAGCCCGGCCGGCCCGCCGCCGACGATGGCGATTCCATGCTCTCGATCCGCGTCCATGATCCGCGGCAGGGCCCGCTGACACCGTTCCTGTCAAGCGCGGCCGGGCTGAAAATCAGCACATCCGCTCTGCCGGTGAGGATCAGGGATGAGAATCCGGGCTATTGCCCGAAGCCGCTTCGGCGGCTTTGCGGCGCCAAGAGCGCCGCGCGGAGGCGGGCGCCGGCGACGGAGGCCAGCAAAGTCACCCGGATGATCACCTTCAGGCGATCATCCGGGATGAAAATCGCCCTGCCCTTGATTCGACGCGATCGCGCGTCTAACTGCCGGACATCGGCTGCGGGCCCCTCTGGCGGAACGCGCACCGTCCCCCTCGCGATGCTCCCGGAACTCCGGTGAGATCATCCGTCCGCCGGATTGGCGGCCCGTTCGGGAGGGAGACGGCAGACGCTTCCGCGATGTCGGAGTCGATGCTCTCCCAAAAGTGAAGCATCCGGTCCCGCGCGATGATGATGGAATTTTTGAACCACGAGTGGCTCGGCAAGCCCGTCTGGATGTGGCTCGGCTTCCACGCCCTGGTGGCCGGCCTGCTCGCCTTCGATCTCGGCCTGCTCCACCGCGACAAGAACCACGAGATCGGAGTGAAGGAGAGCCTGCTCCTCACCGCCTTCTACTTCACCCTCGGCCTCGCCTTCGGCGGCTGGATCTGGTGGATGCTCGGGTTCGACCCGGCCCAGGAATACGTGACCGGCCTCGTGATCGAGAAGTCGCTGTCGATGGACAACGTCTTCGTGATCGCGGTGATCCTCACCTCGCTCGGCGTGCCGCGGGCGGCCCAGCACCGGGTGCTGGTCTGGGGCATCCTCGCGGCGGTGCTGCTGCGCGGCCTGATGATCGGGCTCGGCGCGGCCCTGGTCCAGCAGGCGCACTGGGTGCTCTCGGTCTTCGCCGCGTTCCTGATCTATGTCGGCATCAAGATGCTCGTCTCGAAGGAGGAGGACGAGCATGACATCCAGAACAGCGCTTCCATGCGCCTGCTCAAGAAGTGGGTGCGCGTCACCGACAAGCCGGAGGGCCAGCACTTCATCGTCCGCAAGCCCGATCCGAAGACGGGCAAGCTGGTGCGCTGGCTGACGCCGCTCGCCGTGGCTTTGGTGCTCGTCAACATCGCGGACGTGATCTTCGCCGTCGACAGCGTGCCGGCGATCTTCGCCATCACCACCGACCCGTTCATCGTCTACACCTCGAACATCTTCGCGATCCTGGGTCTGCGCGCGCTCTACTTCGCGCTCGCCGCCATGGTGGACCGCTTCGCCTACCTGAAGACGGCGCTCGCCCTCATCCTGTTGTTCATCGGTACCAAGATCGTGGTCGCCGACACGCTGGAACTCGTCCACCTGCCGCCGTGGGTCTCGCTCGTCGTCACCCTGGTCCTGCTCACCCTCGGCGTCGTCTACAGCCTGTGGCGCACCCGCGGCGCGGCGGAGCCGGAGGCCGAGAAGGCCCGCGCGGAAGTGGCGCACCGAACCTGACGCAGGCGAGATCGGCGAAGCGCGCCTTCCCGCTCCGGCACGCTTCTCTCGCAATGCCTGGGAGAGTTCGTTCACGATCTTGCGCGATACTGGGGACAGGCCGGGGAACCGGCTGCGTTCCCAGAGTTTTTGGGCCTGACCATGCGGCGTTTCCTGACCAGCGGCATCAAGGCGATCCTGGCCATCGCCGTCCTTTCCACAGCCGCCCATTGGGCGATGCGCGTCCAACGCGAACCTGCATCGCCGGCTCTGCCGGTGGCCGCGCTCGCCGATCCCGTCACCACCGGCTCCATCGCCGCGCGCAAGTCCGAGCGCCTAGCACCGGAGGCGGCCGTGATGCCGGCGACCCTCGGCGGCGGCGTCGACAAGGATCACCTCGCCAAGTTGATGGCCGGTGCCGCCTCGGAACGGCCGAAGATTCAGAAGGCCGTCGCCAAGCGCTGACGGCGGCACGTCGTCAGGCAAAAAAACAGCCGCCGATCCAAGGATCGGCGGCGTTGTCGCCTTGGCGAGGCGAGGTTCAGGCGGCGAGCTGTCGCGGCTCGTGGCGGCCTTCCTTCACCTCCTCGACGATCTTGGCGCAGAAGGCATCGAGGTCGCCGGGGTTGCGGCTGGTGATAATGCCGCCATCGGTCACGACCGCCTTGTCCTGCCAATCGCCGCCCGCGTTGATCACGTCGGTCTTGATCGAGGCGAACGAGGTGAGCGTACGCCCCTTTACCGCGCCGGCCTCGATCAGCAGCCACGGACCATGACAGATCGCGGCCACGACCTTCCCGGAGGTGAGGAAGTTCCGGACCACTTCGAGCGCCTTCGGCTCGAGGCGCAGCTTGTCCGGATTGATCTGCCCGCCCGGCAGAACCAGCGCATCGTAGTCGGCGGGGTTCACGCTTTCGAGATCGAGATCGACCGGCACGTCTTTGCCCCGGTCGGTCTTGTCCCAGCCGCGGATGGTCTCTTTGGACTGGCGTGATTGCGGGCTCGCCACGGTGACCGTGGCACCGGCCTCCTTCAGCTTGGCCTGCGGCACCGTCAGCTCGCTTTCCTCGAAACCGTCGGTGGCGACGATGAGGATCTTGGCCTCGCGAATATCGGGCATGGGGATTCGCCCCATTGATGTCGGGGACTGCCGGGCCAACCGATCGCTCCCGGCGCGGTTCCTGAAACCATGACCGCGCCGTCACACCGCCGCACCCGTACGTCCCATGAGACGGACGAGGAACGGAACCGGACCGAAGGGCATGTGTTGGACCGCCATCCCCGAAGCCAGACAGGAGGCGGTTCATGGCCAATCCCGGCGCCCCGACCCCCGAGCCCACCCCCGGCGGACAGATCCCCGGCGATCTTCCCCCGCCGCCGCAGCCCGACGATCGGCCCGATATCGGCCCGACCGGACCGCGCACGCCCTACCCCGTCGATGATCCGAACATCGACGAACCGCGCGGACCCGGCTCCGAGCCGGACTATTTGCCCGGCGGGCCGACCGATCCCGGCATCCGGCTCTGATCCGATCCCGAGGCCGCGCCCCCGCCGAGCGGGGCGCGGTCACCCGACATCACATTTTTATCACATGTCGATGGCCGTTCGGTCTGCCCCCGGCCTCCCCTCATACGCACGCTTGCGTTGAGACGAAGCCGGCCCAACAACCGCCCTACCGTCCGCAGAGGCGGTTGGGGGATACCACATCATGTTCAAGCAATCTCTGGCCGCCGCCCTCGTCGCGGTGAGCCTTGCCGCGTGCGGAAGCGTCACGCGCGGCACGTCGGAGCTGATCGCCTTCACCTCCGAGCCGCCCGGCGCCGCCGTCGCCACCACGACGAACCGGTACTGCCCGACGACGCCCTGCTCGCTCGATGTGCCGCGCTCGGAGGAATTCGACGTGACCTTCACGAAGCCCGGATTCCAGCCGCAAACGGTGCCGGTGCGCACCAAGCTCGCCGGCACCGGGGCCGCAGGGTTCGCCGGCAACGTCCTGGCCGGCGGCGTCATCGGCATGGGTGTCGATGCCTATACCGGTGCGGCCATGGACCACACCCCCAATCCCGTCGCCGTCACCCTGGTGCCCGACGCCTTGCCGAGCGGGGAGCGCACGCGTCGCCGCCGCGCCAGGCCGGACGTCTGACCCTATCAAGGGCGGATCGCCGCTCGGCCAAAGCACGGCGCTTCAGCGGAGCGAACCTTCAATCAATGCCCGCCGTGAGAGGTGCGGACGTCCCGCGGCGCGGCCAGGATCTCGCTGAGGCTGGAGGCGACGTGGCGTGCCTCCTCGTCGGTCAGGCGGAGTTGGAACGGCGGCAGCGCACCGGCCTGAAGGGCCACCACCGCCTGACCCTGCTCGTCGGTGCCCACCTCGATGGCCGAGGAGGTCACGTCGAGCATGGCGACCTCCTCGTCGCCGTTCTCGTCGGGCAGATCGACCTCGCCGTCGTCATCGATCGCGGTGAGGAGCTGGCCGACGGCGCGCACGAGCGCGCGGGCGGCGCGGGCATCCATGACCACCGCCGTCGACTGGTCGTCCTTCTGGAACGAGAGCTGGATGTTCGCGCCTTCGAGGGAAACCGAGATGCCCGCCATGAACCGCCTGACTGCACTGCCTTGGAGCGGTGCGTAACCGCCTGGATTGACGATCATATATGCACCGGCCCCGTGCTTTGTCACAGGGTGGCGGAGGCAGTACCCCAGGCTCGATTTCCAAGCTCGGCGGTCGCCTCGCGCGCGCGGCCCCGGGGCGGCAGCGTTCCGTTCCGCCTTGTTAAGGCCGCATCGTCAGCCTACATGTCGTCGTGACGGGCGCGGCGGAGCGGATGGCTTCGGCCATTTGCAACCCGCCTGTCATCCCGCAAAATCGGCGGACGCTGCCAAGTGCTCGCTTCGAGCAGATGCTTGCGCTTGGCGTGTGAAGAACGAAGGAACTATTCGTGGATACTGGGACTGTTAAGTGGTTCAACGAGACCAAGGGCTACGGCTTCATTCAGCCGGATGACGGCGGCAAGGACGTTTTCGTTCATATCTCCGCTGTCGAGCGTGCTGGCCTGCGCAACCTCGTCGAGGGCCAGAAGGTGTCCTATGAGGTCCTGACCGACAAGCGCAGCGGCAAGGACGCGGCCGGCAACCTGCAGGCCGTCTGAGCCGCCTCGGGACCGGCGTTGAACCGGCCCGACCGCGCATTCTAAACCAACGAAGTGGCACCCACCGGACGAAGATTCTCGGAACGCGTTTCCAGGGATGTCTCGCGGTGGGCGCCGCCGACGCCAAAATCACCAGACCAAAACAACCAGAAACGACACCGGCCACGCCGAGAGGGCGCGGGATCCGGTGCGAGAAGAAGAAAAACAATGAAATTCGAGTTCCGGCGCCAGGATGGCGCCATTTCGCCCGTCACCAACGCGGCGACATTCCGGGTGGGCAGCTTGGTCGATACGCAGGCACGCAGCCCGCAGGCCGACCTCAGCCACCTCATCGACGCTTCCTACGAGTATCACTCACCGCGCGAACTGCGCTGGCACCTTGCCGACCGCCTCGGGGTTACCCCGGCCGTCGTCCGGTTGCAGGAAGCCGCCTGACCGACCCGGCCTCGCACCCATTCGGAGCGAGGCCAATCGGCCGCTGCCACGAGGTGGCGGCCTCACTCCAAGTCCGACGGATCCCTTCGGGAATAGCGGATTTGGCCTCGGCCCTAGCGCCGCTCGGGCTGAGCAATCGGCGTCCCGCTTGGTTCAAGCGAAAGCCGCGTCAGATCAAACCCAACGCTGCCAATTCCCGCCGCAGGGTCTCTGGCATTTCGGCGACCTCCCCGGCACTGGCCCGGTCGAGGTCGGCGGGCGCGTCACGCGCTTCGAGATAGCGCCAGCCCTGAAACGGGCGGCAAGGGCGCGGCGAGACCGGCGTCACCGCCGGATCGAGCACGAGGCGGCAGCGGTCGATCCCGTCGCTTCCCGTGATCGGCTCGATGGCGCGAATCGACTGACGGCAGGTCAGCGTCCCCTTCAGCACCCAATAGATCGAACCGCCGCCGGCGATGGCCCCCGCGCGCTTGGGGAACATGCGGGTGACGTGGACCGTCTCCGGCTCGTGGCCGAGGCGTAGGGCCTCCGCCCGATAATGTGCGATCCGCGCCTCCAACTCCTCGATGGAGGAGGGACCGACGCACAATTTCAGAAGATGCAAGGCCATGACGGGGCCCGTATAAGCCATCTGCCGGAAAACGGGCTGCCGGTTTTCAGGCGGAAAGATGCGGCGAGAAGAACCGCATCGCCCGCCCCCAGAACCGCTCTCTCACGCGAAGAGCGCGATCTTTTCCTCGATGCTCAAGGTATCGAGATCGGGGAAGGCCGCGGCGAGATCGTCGGCCGCCATCGGCTCGACCGCCGCCACGATCAGGGGCTCGGCCAGCGGCATGACCGCTTCGGGGGCTGCCGGAATGGTGTGTTCGGCGGCCGGTTCGGCCGCGTCCACCACGTCGAACGCTTCGACGTCCGACATCATCTCGAACGCGTCCGCGTCGTCCGCGCCGAACTCCTCCCCGAACTCCGGCTCGGCCGGAGCCGGAACGAGGATCGCGGAGACGGCTTCCGGTTCGAATGCGGCTTCGATCTCCGGCATTTCCAACGCGAAAAGATCCGCCGGGATTTCATTGGCCAGAACAGCGACGGGCGTCGCCATCCCGGTCGTGATCCGCTCCGCCGGCTCCTCGTCATGCGCCGGTTCCGGCGCCTCGGGGCTGGCCGGCAGGAAGTCGAGATCATCGTCGAGCGCCACGGTCGGCAGCGGCCGCAGGGTCGACAGAACCGGCGCGGGCGGCGGCCCTTCCATGTCGAGGAAGCGATCGACATCGCTCTGATCGAGGGCGGCGGCCGGTACAGGTGCGTCCTCGCCGAGCGGGGGCACCGCGTCCTCGGGACTGCCCCAGATCCCGATCATCGAAGCGATGCGGTTCTCGAGGTAGCGCAGGGTATGCACCACGCGGCTCGTGCGCTGGGCGGTGAGATCCTGGAACGAGCAGGCCGTGTAGATCTGGGTGGCGTGCCGATCGAGGGCGTCGCACAGCTCGGAATCGATTCCGGTCTCGCGCAGGGTCCAGGCGGCTTCCTGCACCTCCTCGGCGGCGCTGAGGATGTCGGAGGTCGCCCGCTCGGTGGCGCGCACGATCGCATCCAGGGCTTCCGAGGCGACCGTGAGACGGCTCTCACCCTGCTCGGCGGTCGAGAGGGCGGCCACCTCCGCGCGGGTGCGGGCGATGGCATCGGCCATCTCCATCAGGTCGCCGCGGAAGCGCCCGACATCGTCCGGCCGATCCGTCGTGACGACGTTCTCGATGCGCCGGATCGCGTCCAGCAGCACCTCGGTGTCGGCATTACGGTTACGGCGAGCGTATTCGGTCAAAAACCACCGGCCGCGCTCGGTTTCCCGGACGGCATCCTCGATGGCATCGTATTGCGACGCGTCCAGAGGCGTCAGGGAACGGGAACTCGACATCACACCCCGCAAAGACTCGGGCCCCACCGCGAGGAGTGCCGCGACGATTGACGGTCGGCGGCAGATTGACAGGCGCGCTTTAACGGCGGCTTACGCTTTCCGTCGCTTCGCCCCGCCGTGCGATGTTTTTGACCGATCGAAAGGGGCGGCCCGCTTCGCCGCGATCTCGTGACACGCACTGCCCCGACCGGCGAGCCCGATCCCGTCCGGCTCGGCCTCCTCTACGCCGTGGTCTTCGTCGAGATCGGCATCGCCATGCCGTTCATGCCCGTGTGGCTCGGCGCGCTCGGCCTCGATGCCGGGCTGATCGGCCTGCTGCTTGCCCTGCCGATCGCCACCAAGGTCGTCGCGACGCGGCCGCTGACGGGGCTGATCGACCGCGGCGTGCGCCCGCGCACCCTGCTCGTCGCCGGAAGCCTCACCCTGGCGCTGAGCTACGCCCTGATGCCGGCCGCCGCCGCCATCGCCGCAGCCTTGCTCGTCCCGCTGATCGTCGTGAACGCCGTGGCGCAAGCCCCGCTGGTGCCGAGCATCGACTACCTGACGCTCGCCGCCGCCCGCCGCTCGAAGCGGATCGACTATGCCCGTATCCGGCTGTGCGGCTCGGTCGCCTTCCTGGCCGCGAACCTCGCGGGCGGTGCGCTGCTGGGCGTACTCGGCGACCGGGTGGCGGTGCCGCTGCTGCTCACCGGGCTCTCGCTCGCCGCGACCCTGGTCGCAGCCTCCGGTCAGGAGGTCGCACCGCCCACCGAGCCGCATTCGGGGCTGGCGGCGGCCCCGCCCCTGCCGCGGGTGCTCCGGCTTTCCATCGCCGCGGCGGCGCTGATCCAGGCGAGTCATGCGGCGATCTACGCCTTCGGCAGCCTCGATTGGGCCCGCCACGGCGTCTCGCCGCCCTGGATCGGCGCGCTCTGGGCGGTCGGCGTCGCGGCCGAGATCGCGCTGTTCGCCCTCGTCGGCCGCTTTCCCGCGCGCTGGCGCAGCCCGTTTCGCCTGCTCGGGCTCGGGGCGGCGGCGGCTCTGCTACGGGCCCTGGGCCTCAGCCTCGCCGACGGGGAGCTGGCCGTGCTCCTGCCGCTTCAGATGCTGCACGGCCTCACCTTCGGCGCGACCCATCTCGGCATCATGGCGGCGGTCTCCGGCTTCGCGCCCGACGGCGCCCGCGGCCGGGCGCAGGGGACGGTCGGCGCCTCGACCGCGCTCGTCTCGGCGCTGGCGACGCTGGCCTGCGGCGCGGTCTACCGCTCGTTCGGCGGGCCTTCGACCTTCCTAATGATGGCGCCGCTGGCCCTCGCCGGCCTCGTCCTCGTAGCGCTGGCGCAACGCATCCATGATCCCCGCCGATTTGGCGGCAGCTCCCCCCATAAGGTATAGCCAGCGCCCGGTATCGGGATCCCGAAGAGATCATCCCTTTGGCGGGGCGAAAAGTCGTCGCTCTTGGCCGAGCCCCGAAAGGCGGCTTGAGCCCGCCGGAGCAGCGAGCCCGAAGATTCGGATTCGACGCGTCTTGGTAAGGAATTCGTTTCAAGATCCCGAGAGCATCATCCCGAAAGGCAGCCTCCGGCTTTCGGACGAAGATGATTCAAAAACGATAGGCTAGAGCGGAAGCGGGAGCGGCGCGTGCGGATCGCAGACGGCTCGGGCATCTCGGAAGCCGCGGGCGCCGACCTCGATGCGGGCGGTGGCCGCGTGATCCTGCACGGCCGCTGGACGGCGGACCAGGGTCCGGCGGTCGAGAGCGCCTCGGCGCGCATCGCCGCCCAGGGCCGGAACCAGCCCGTGCTGGTGGACCTCAGCGGCTTGGCGCGGCTCGACACCCTCGGCGCCTGGGTGCTGGAGCGGACCCGCGCCGAGATCGAGGCGGCGGGCGGGCGGCTGGCCTATGCCGGGGCGCGGCCCGAGCACCGCATCCTTCTCGGCGAGATGGGCCTGCGCGAGCCCGAACCAGCACCGCAGGATACCCGCAACCCGGCCCTGCGCTTCCTCGACGCCACGGGTCAGCGCGTCGCGCGCGGCGGCAACGAGATCCTGTCCGGCATCGCCTTCCTCGGCGAGGTGGTCGCCGCGGGCGGCCGGGTCGCGCGCCGGCCGCAGACCTTCCGCATGGCCGCGCTGGTCAACCAGCTCGAACAGGTGGCGCTCCGCGGCGTGCCGATCATCGTGCTGATCTCATTCCTGGTCGGCGGCATCGTCGCGCAGCAGGGCATCTTCCAGCTTCAGCGCTTCGGTGCGCAGAGCTTCGTCGTGAACCTGATCGGCCTGCTGATCCTGCGCGAACTCGGGGTGCTGCTCACCTCGATCATGGTGGCGGGCCGCTCCGGCTCGGCGTTCACCGCCGAGATCGGCTCGATGCGGATGCGCGAGGAGGTCGATGCCCTGCGTGTGATGGGTCTCGACCCGATCGAAATCCTGATCCTGCCGCGCATTCTCGCCCTTGTGATCGGCCTGCCGATCCTGGCCTTCCTCGGATCGCTCGCCGCGCTCGCGGGCGGTGGCCTCACCGCCGCGATCTATGGCGGCATGACCACCGACGCCTTCCTGGCACGGCTCCAGGCGGCAGTGTCGTTCCACCATTTCGCGGTCGGGCTCATCAAGGCGCCGTTCATGGCGCTGACGATCGGTATCATCGCGACGATCGAGGGTTTCGCGGTCGAGGGCTCGGCGGAGTCGCTCGGGCGCCACGTCACCGCCTCAGTCGTCAAGTCAATCTTCATGGTGATCGTGCTGGATGGCCTGTTCGCGGTCTTCTTCGCCGCGATCGATTTCTAAAGCATCATCCCGAAAGGTGGCCGCCGGCTTTCGGGATGATGCGAAAACAAAAACCTAAAGCATGCGGGCAGACGACGTTCGGACGGACCCCTTGACCACCCCTCATCTTTCCCCGGCCGGGCAGAACGCCGCCCAGAGCGACGCGATTATTCGCGTGCGCGATCTCGTGGTCGGCTTCGGCCCGCGCACGGTGATGAAGGGGCTCGACCTCGACATCCGCCGCGGCGAGATTCTGGGATTCGTCGGTCCCTCGGGGCAAGGCAAGTCGGTGCTGACGCGCACCATCCTCGGCCTCGTACCGAAGCGCTCCGGCACGATCGAGATCTTCGGCGAGGATGTGGACGGGCTCACCATCACCCGGCGGCGCCAGTTGGAGCAGCGGTGGGGCGTGCTGTTCCAGCAGGGGGCGCTGTTCTCGGGGCTCACCGTCAAGCAGAACATCCAGATGCCGATGCGCGAGCATCTCAAGCTGTCCGAGCGCCTGCTCGACGAGTTCGCCCGCCTCAAGATCGAGATGGTCGGCCTCAAGCCGGATGCCGCCGACAAGTACCCCTCGGAGCTGTCGGGCGGCATGATCAAGCGGGCGGCGCTCGCCCGCTCGCTGGCGCTGGACCCGGAGATCCTGTTCCTCGACGAGCCGACCTCCGGCCTCGACCCGATCGGCGCGGGCGAGTTCGACGACCTCGTCTCGACCCTGAAGAAGACGCTCGGCCTGACCGTCTTCATGGTGACGCACGATCTCGACAGCCTCTACACCGCCTGCGACCGCATCGCGGCGCTGGGCGACGGCCGGATCATCGCGCAGGGGACGATCGAGGAGATGCTGGCGAGCGACCACCCCTGGCTGCGCTCCTACTTCCACGGCAAGCGCGCCCGCGCCATCGCCACGCCGAACCAAGCCTCGCAGACCGGCCAAGCGTCGCAGACCGGCCAAGCGTCGCGGCCCGGCTATGCCCATGCGTAAAGCCCCGATGATCGCCCCCGGTGCGGTTTCGCACCGCTTCGCCCCCTCGGATCGGGATTAGAGCTGAGCCGATGGAGACTCGCGCAAACTACGTCCTGATCGGCGCCTTCACCATCGGCGTCGTGTTGGCCGCCTTCGGCTTCGTGTTCTGGCTCCAGGGCGGCTCCCGGGGACAGGCGACCCAGGCGCTCCGCATCGTGTTCTCCGGCTCGGTCGGGGGGCTGGCCAAGGGCTCGACCGTGTCGTTCAACGGCATTAAGGTCGGCGAGGCGCTCGACGTGCGCCTGCTGCCGCAGGACCCTCGCCGGGTCGTGGCGACCGTGCAGGTCGATCCCTCGACGCCCCTGCGCGCCGACACCCGCGCGCGGCTCGATTCCGCGATGCTGACCGGCGTCTCGCAGATCGCACTCTCCGGCGGCAGCGCCGACGCGCCCGCCCTCACGCCCGGATCGAGCGACAAGATGCCGACGATCTTCGCCGATTCGAGCGACATCCAGGACATGATGGCCGCCGCCAAGCAGATCGCGCAGCGGGCCGACGACGTGCTCCAGCGCCTCGACAAGGTCGTGGCCGGCAACGAGGGCGCGATCAACCGCACCCTTGCCAACGTCGAGTCCTTCTCGAAGACGCTCGCCGAGGCCGGGCCCTCCATCGCCGGCCTCGTCAAATCGGTGGACGGGCAGCGCCTCAACCGGGTGATCGAGAACGCCGAGACCTTCTCGACCGCGCTGGCGAATTCGAGCGGGGACATCCAGGCCGGGCTGCACGACGCCCGCAGCCTCGCCGCCAAGCTCAACGCCTCCGCCGACAAGATCGACGGCGTGCTCAAAGGGGCGGAGGGCTTCCTCGGCTCGGCCTCGGGCCAGCAGGGCGCGGGTACCTTCGCCGAGATTCGCGAGGCGGCGATCTCCGTGCGCGACGCCGGCCGGGCGTTCCGGGCGCTGTCGGAGAACCTCGACAAGCGCACCGCCAACATCTCGACGAGCTTCAACCGCCTGTCGGG
Source organism: Methylorubrum sp. Q1 (assembly GCF_004683995.1). Taxonomy (NCBI): domain Bacteria; kingdom Pseudomonadati; phylum Pseudomonadota; class Alphaproteobacteria; order Hyphomicrobiales; family Methylobacteriaceae; genus Methylorubrum; species Methylorubrum sp. Q1. The sequence goes on from NZ_SRHQ01000014.1 coordinate 97,638, forward strand.
GACGAGCCGGCGCGAGGTCGAGGCCCTGTCGAGCGACGGCCAGCGCACCCTCAACACCCTCAGCCGGGCGGCCCGCAGCCTGGAGCGCGACCCATCGCAGGTTATTTTCGGCGGCAAACCATCGTTGCCGGAATACAACGGTGGCCGTTGAGCGGTTCGGTTTCCGGACGATGTGTCGGCACGCACGGCGCAGCTTGAGCGTTGGCGTATGCTCCCGCGTGCTAGAGGGGGTGTCAGTCTCCCCGACAGCGAACGGACGGTGCCCGAGCGTATGACGCGTCTTCCTCTCTCGCCTGCTCTTCCCGGTCGCCCCCTGTCCGGCCGCATCCTGAGGGCGGGCGCCCTTCTCGCGCCGCTCGCGCTCCTCGGCGGCTGCGGCGGCGGCACGCCGCTCACCTTCGACCTCGCCGCCCTGCCGGGTCAGGCGCGGGCGGGCGGCGCGGCGCGCTCGATCGTCGTGTCTGAGCCCGTCGGCCTGCAGCCGATGGAGGCCGACCGCATCATCGTGCGCGAGCCCGGCGGCTCCCTGTCTTTCCTCGGCGGCGGCCAGTGGGCCGACCGCCTGCCGCGCCTGATCCAGACGCGGGTGATCCAGAGCCTCGAAAATACCGGCCGCCTGCGCTCGGTCTCGCGGCCCAGCGACAAGGTGCCGTCGGACTACCAGCTCGTCAGCGAGATCCGCGAGTTCGACGTCAATTCCGGTACCGGCGAAGCGGTGGTGGACCTCTCGGCCAAGCTGATCGCCGAGGGAACCGGACGGGTCGTCAACGCCCGCGTCTTCACCGCCCGCGTCCCGGTGAAGACGGTCGATCCGCAGAGCGCCGCCGCCGGCCTCGACGCGGCTTTGGGCCAGGTCCTCGCCGACCTCGTGCGGTGGGTGAACACCGCGCGATAGGGCTGCGAGCGGCCGCCGCTATCCCTTGAACCGAACGACCGAGCCCGATTGCGGCGGCTTCGGCGCTCACGCCTCCAGCGCGGCCAGAGCAGGATCGCGCAGCGACAGCGGCACGGCGATCAGTTCGCCGTGGCGCGGCTCCGGGCGGTTGTAGACCGCCGGCCGGCCCTGGAGATCGCAGACCACGCCGCCCGCCTCGCGGACGATGAGGTCCGCGCCGGCGAGATCCCAATCCCGCGCATCCCGGGAGACGAGGCCAAGATCGATCCGGCCCTCGGCCACCCGCGCGAGCCGCAGGGCCAGCGAGGGCACGCGATCGACGATCGTGACCGAGGGGCGCGGGCCGAGCCGCGCCGCGCCGTCGAGCAGGCGGTCCTGCATTGGCTTCGGACCGGTGATGCGGGCGCCCTCCAGCGTCGCCTGCGGCGCGACGCGGATCGGCACCCCGTTGAGGGTCGCGCCCTCGCCCGCCACGGCCTCGTAGAACTGATCGGTTGCGGGCGCGAAGACGCCGCCGAGCACCGGCTCGCCCCGAGCCAGCAAAGCGACGGCAATCGACCAATCCGGATGCCCGGACAGAAAGGCGCGGGTGCCGTCGATCGGATCGACGATCCAGACGAAGTCGTGGCCGAGCCGCACCGGATCGTCGCTGGTCTCCTCCGAGAGCCAGGCGGCCCGCGGCTCGATCTGCGACAGGCGGATCTTGAGGAAGGTGTCCACGGCGACGTCCGCCTCGGTGACCGGCGAGCCGCCGGCCTTCGACCAGACCCGCGCGCTGGTCTGCTCCCCCTGGCGGAAGAAGGGCAGCGCGAGCGCGGCGGCCTCCCGGATCGCGTCGTGCAGCACGGGCCGCAGCGCCGCGAGAGAGGATGTCGTCTGGGTCATGGATCCCGGTCGGAGCCGTTCGTGCAAAGCCGGCCTCATGCCGTTTGAACGGCGCCGACGCCCTTTCGTTTTAGAGCATCGGTGGAAAAAGTGGCCATCGGATTTCGGAACGCAGTGATGCAGCCGCGGCCGTACCGGCCGCACGCCCGGACCGGCTCGCCCGCACGGTTACCGACATTTGCACCAATCCCGGCAAGGGTCCGTTGAGCATCCGGCAGACTTGGGCTCGATCCACGATCGCTTAACGCTCACTCTTAAGGCGCCTTGGGGGAGACGACCGGCACTGTGCTTGTCAGATCAGCGCGTCCGACAGAGACCGCGACACGGGATAGGGCGTCGAACCGATGATGACTTTCGAGATCATGAATCAGAACTGTCGGCCCGGCATCGACGACGAAGCGGCTGCGCCCTGCATCACGGTTCAGGCGACGCCGCTGCCGCTTCTCGGAGTGACCCACGCCATCACGCCCGTCGGTGTGGCTATGGCTTTCGCCGACGATGCGGCCGATGCCTGCGGCGAGGACCGCTTCTCCCTGCTTCTCGTCGATGACGAGGGCGAGGTGACGATGCGGCTCGGGCCGTTCGCGGAGGAGGATGTCGTGGCGGTGTGGCGCGACATCTCGACCACGGGCGGTCTCGCCCGGATGCTGCTGCGCGAGGACGGCGCCATCGTCCCGGTCTCGCAGCAGCTCGGCCCGGTCGTGCTCGGCAAGGGCCGCCAGCGCCGCCGGCACGCCGCGCTCAGCGGACGCCGCCCGCGCTTCCTCGTGCGACGCAAGCCCGCCCGCCTCCCGGCCCGGCCCTGCATCCACCGGGGCGAGAGCGAGATCATCTCCCGCGGCTGAGACGGCTTCCCGCCTCAGCCGTTGTCGAGCGGCCTGTCCGGCGAGCGCTCGGCCGGAGAACCGTCATAGCCCTCGAGCCACGCCGTGCGCTCGGGCGAATTCACCGGATAGGGGCAGGCGTCGCGCGGACGCCCCTGGATCCGGGCACGGGCGCCCCGGGTGATCGGATCGTCGGTGCGGATCTGTCTCCCGCATGGAAGCGGATATGGCGCGGGGACGAGCCGTCGCCCCGGCCGGTTCAGTGCAGACCCTGCCACAGCGCGTCGGCGGCAAGCCCCGCGAACAGGATGAGGCCTGCATCGCGGTTCGAGCGGAACAGCGCCAGAGCCCGCAGGCCGTCGCGCTCGGAAAGATGCAGAACCTGTCGAGCGAGATGGGCGGCGAACAGCCCGAGCCCGATCCAGCTCAACGGGCCGGCCCCGGCGCCGGCCAGCGCCGGCACGAACAGGGCGACGGCGCTCGCGTAACAGAGCCCCACCGCGAGCCGCAGGCGCGCGCCGAACAGCCGGGCCGAGGAATGGATGCCGACGATCTCGTCATCCTCGATGTCCTGCACCGCGTAGATCGTGTCGTAGCCGACGATCCAACAGATCGTGCCGGCATAGAGCCACAGGGCCGGCGGATCGAGGCGGCCGAACACGGCGACCCAGCCCATCAGCGCGCCCCAACCGAAGGCGAGGCCGAGCACCGCCTGCGGCATCGGCATCACCCGCTTCATGAAGGGGTAGATCGCTACCGGCGCCAGCGAGAGCATGCCGACGAGAATCGCGGTCGCGTTGAATTGCAGCAGCACCGCGAGGCCGACCAGCGCCTGCGCCACGAGGAAGGCGGCGGCCTGTTTCGTCGTCACCTGTCCCGAGGGGAGCGGGCGCGAGCGGGTGCGCTCGACCTGTGCGTCGAGCTTCCGATCGGCGATGTCGTTGTAGGTCGAGCCGGCGCCGCGCATCGCCACCGCGCCGATCAGGAACAGCACGAGATGGCCGAGATGGGGGCCGGGATTCCCGGCAGCGGTCGCAGCGAGTGCCGCCGACCACCAGCACGGCAGCAGCAGCAGCCACCAGCCGATCGGCCGCTCGATCCGGGCGAGGCGCAGATACGGCCGCGCCCCGGCCGGCGCGAGCCGGTCGGCCCAATGGCCGGCGACCGCGTCGGCGACGCGGCCGGAGCCGGGCTCGGACGGAGAGGGCAACGGTGACGCGGCGCTGAAAACTTACAGTGCGCCCTGCGGCATGCGGAAGGCGCCCGACAGGCCGGGACCGCCGAGCAGACCACCGCCGCCGCCGCCGTTCTGCGCCTGGGTCTTGGCCTGGGCTTCCATCTTCGAGGCCTGGGCGGCGATGCCACAGACCTTGGTGCGGATCGCCGCGACCTTGTTGTGGTCGGCCTTGAAGCCTTCCGAGAAGGAATCCGGGATCGAGCACCACTCCTTGTTGGCGGTGATCCACTTGATGCCGGTGGCGCCGTTGGCCTGGAGCTGGCCGAACAGGGAGCACGCCTCCTGCGGCGTCATCTTCTTCTTCGAGTTCGAGGCGGAATTGGCCTTGGCCACGAGGTTCTTGCGCTCGATCAGCGTCTTCTGGATCGAGCCGCAATCGGTGCCCGCCTGCTGCGGCACGGACTGGGCCGGCGCGGCCGGAGCCATCGGCGCGGGAACGCTCATCGGCGCGCCGGCCGAGGGCGCAGGTTCGGCCGGCGTATCCATCGACGGCAGCGGCATCCCGCCCATGCTCTGGGCCAGAGCCGGCCCGGCCAGCAGGACAAGGCCGACAAGAGCGGCGGCGGTCTTCGTCGGTGCAACAATCCTGGCAGACATTCGGCCCGGTCCTTCTCCCCGCATGCCGCGACGGGTGTACCCCCGATCCCGCAGCGCCCATCCGGCCCGAATCCCTGGCGGCTCGCGCCGCGGGCCCGGCAGAGGGGCTTGAAGTGTTTCGATGCGGCAGTCTTCTGCGCACGGGATTGTGGCGCCAATGGTGCCTTCCGCCGCCCGAATGCCAGGAGCGTGGGAAACGCCTTGAAACATTCGAGGCGTGTTCTTTTTGCACCAGTCAGTGTCGGAACCGCCGATTGACAGGCTGGGGCCGCCACGCGACGAGACCAGCTTGCCTGCGAGAGACCATGGCTGCTTACGACTTCACCGCCCCACGCCTCTTCGTCGAAGCGGATCTGGCGGAGGGGCGCGTCCTGCCGCTGGAGCGGGCGCAGGCGAACTACCTGCTCACGGTGCTGCGCCGCGCGGAGGGCGAGCCCGTCCTGCTGTTCAACGGGCGCGACGGCGAGTGGCGCGCCGAGATCGTGCCGCAGGGCCGCAAGAGCGCGGACCTGCGCGTGGTGGCGCAGACCCGGCCGCAGCCGGCGCCGGCCGACCTGCACTACCTCTTCGCGCCGCTGAAGACGGGCCGCATCGATTACATGGCGCAGAAGGCGGTCGAGATGGGCGCGGGGCGCCTTCAGCCGGTCTTCACCCGCTTCACCCAGGGCGAGCGGATCAAGCTCGATCGTCTCCAGGCCAACGCGATCGAGGCCGCCGAGCAATGCGGCATCCTTTCCGTGCCGGAGATCGGCGAGCCGGCCCGGCTGCCCGCCTGCCTCGATGCCCTCGAAGCGAATCGCCTGCTCGTGTTCTGCGACGAGGATGCGCCCGTCACCGACCCGGTAACGGCCCTACGCGGCGCGGCCGATCCGGCGCGCCCGCCGCCGCTCGCCGTGCTGGTCGGTCCCGAGGGCGGATTCCACGAAGAGGAGCGCGCACTGATCGCCGCCCGCCCCAACACGGTCGCGCTGTCGCTCGGCCCGCGCATCCTGAGGGCGGATACCGCCGCCGTGGCGGTGCTGGCGCTGGTGCAGGCGGTGCTGGGAGATGCGCGGTGAGATTCCTGGCGCGAGCGGTTGAACGCCCGTCAGGCGGCAACCGCTGCCTGCTTGGAACGACGAATTAGAAGTGCCCGAGCCCCTCGAAGCAGGAAGTAAGTGATCAAGACCACCCCGACCATAACGCTCGGAAACGCCTCACCCATAACGAGGGCGAACAGCATCACAACGACGACGAATCCCAGACCACAGAGCCGGAGCAGCATTTCCGCGAGCCAGAGCATTTTGCCGGACAGTGTCGGCTTGGGCTCGTGCAAGCCGAAGGTTGAAAATCCAGCGATGACACCAAGCGACACGAAGACAGCGTAAGCGAGCGGTGATGTCCTGCGCCAAAGGCTCCACTCCGCATGCAACCATTCACCCCACGTCGCCGGCCGCACCTTGATCCCCCACGAGCCTTCTCCCGCCTCGATGTTCCAGAGGTCGTCCCGCTCGTCGAAGGGCGGTACGATCGGACCGTCTCGTCCGAATGTCGTCGGGTCCGGCTCGATCACCTCGCCCGAGCTGTGATCATAGCCATGGCAGCGAAGCGGCGTATCGCACACGATTGAGAGCGACCACGTTTTCGGCCCCTCCGCGATCAGCCGGCTCTCGGCATCAAGGATGATGATACGCAAAGGGTCAGCAACGAAAATGCCGTCTCCGGCGATGATGCGCATCTCGCCCCTCTGACCGTCCGGCAGAAGGATCGGCTGCGCTTCGGTGAAGTAGGGGCGATGCGCCGAGGCAGATCCGGCTGCGGTGAGCCAGAGCAGGAACGGCAGGATCAGAGCAAGAGGGGCGGATCGCAGACGGGAGCGGGGCACGGGTATCTCGGGGCAATCGCGCCCTGATTGTATTCCGAGTTGTGCTCGACCCATCTCGGCATTGCAATTCGTCTTGTCCTGTTTCCTCGACAATCGACGCCGGAATGATACGGGCACGATGTCCGGCCTTGTGGCCGCCGGAGCCTGACGCGCCATGCCCCTCCCCCGCATCCTCCTCCTGTCCCTCGGCGGGACGATCACCATGACCCGGAGCCTCGAGGGCGGGATCGTGCCGACGCTGACGGCCGCCGACCTCGCGGATTCGGTGCCGGGGCTGGCCGCGGTGGCATCCATCGAGACGCTCTCGCCCCTGCGCCGGCCGAGCGCCGGGCTCACCCTCGACGACCTCATCGGGGTGGCGCGCACGCTCAACGAGCGTCTCGCGGGCGACCTCGACGGCGCGGTGGTGATCCAGGGCACCGACACGATCGAGGAAACGACCTTCGTCCTCGACAGCTTGGTCGCCGGCGACAAGCCCGTCGTCGTCACGGGCGCGATGCGCGGGCCGGAAAGCGCTGGCGCCGACGGGCCCGGCAACCTGCTGGCCGCGACCATCGTCGCGGGCAGCACGGCGGCGCGAGGCATGGGCGTGCTCGCCGTCCTCAACGACGAGATCCACGCCGCCCGCCTCGTGCAGAAGGCCCACACCGCTCTGCCTTCGGCCTTCCGCTCACCGCTCGCCGGCCCGGTCGGGCTCGTGATCGAGGGCGAGGCCCGGATTTTCCTGCGATCCCACCGCAGCCTCACCCTGACCGGTCCCTTGTCGGACGAGCCGGCCCCCGTGGCACTCCTGAAGATGGGGATCGGCGACGACGGACGGCTGCTCGCCGCCCTGCCCGATCTCGGCTTCGCGGGCGTCGTGATCGAGGGAATGGGCGCGGGCCACGTGCCGGAGGCGCTGGCGGCGATCGTTTCCACCCTGGTCGGGCGGATTCCGGTGGTGCTCGCCTCTCGCACCGAGACCGGTCCTGTGTTCTCGCGCACATACGGGTATCCCGGCGGCGAGATCGATCTGCTGGCCCGCGGCGCACTCTCGACGGGCATCCTGTCGGGCGTGAAAGCGCGGCTGATGCTGCAGCTTCTCCTTCGGGCGGGGCTCGATCGGGCGGCCTACGCCCCCTACTTCGCGGATCCGTGATCGGCGGGATGAGCGCCGTAAACAGAAGCTTGAGTCATGTCTGCCATGCGGTCGGCGGGCGCGTTGTTCACCCTTGCGGCGTCCTCTAAGGACACGACATCCGGTGAGGCCGCTGCCGGCCCCGTCCGGTGGCGGATCCTCGGCGCGCCGCTGACCCTTCGACCGACGTTACCTTCGAGGCAGCGCATGGCGCGCGACACGTCCGACACCACCCCGCTCACGACGCGGGACGAACTGATCGCGTGGTTCGCCGCGGGCGAGAAACCGCGCTCGCGTTTCGCCATCGGCACCGAGCACGAGAAGATCCCGTTCTACACCACCGACCACATGCCCGTTCCCTATGAGGGCGAGCGCGGCATCCGGGCGCTTCTGGAAAATCTCGGTCGCGAGACCGGCTGGGAGCCGATCCTGGATGCTGGCCACATCATCGGTCTGGCGGGACCCGAGGGCGGCGGCGCGATTTCGATCGAGCCCGGTGGCCAGTTCGAACTCTCCGGCGCGCCGCTCCCCGACATCCACGCGACGGCGAGCGAACTCGACGAGCATCTCGCCGCCACGAAGCGCGCGGCGGAGCCCCTCGGCATCGGCTTCCTCGACCTCGGCATGAGTCCGAAATGGACCCGCGAGGCGACGCCGCAGATGCCGAAGAGCCGCTACCGCATCATGCGCAACTACATGCCGAAGGTGGGCAAGCTCGGCCTCGACATGATGCTGCGCACCGCGACCGTGCAGGTGAACGTCGATTTCAGTTCCGAGGCCGACATGGTGCGCAAGATGCGCGTCAGCCTCGCGCTTCAGCCCATCGCCACGGCGCTCTTCGCCAACTCGCCCTTCACCGACGGGCGGCCCAACGGCTTCCTGTCGCGCCGCTCGGAGATCTGGCGCGACACCGACCCCGACCGCACCGGCATGCTGGCCTTCGCCTTCGACGAGGGCTTCGGCTACGAGTCTTACGTCGATTGGCTGCTCGACGTGCCGATGTATTTCGTCAAGCGCGGCGAGACCTACCACGACGTCGCCGGGGCCTCGTTCCGCGACCTGATGGCCGGGCGCCTCGCGCAATTGCCGGGCGAGCGGGCCACCGTCTCGGATTGGGCGAACCACGCCTCCACCGTCTTCCCGGAAGTGCGGCTCAAGCGCTTCCTCGAGATGCGCGGCGCCGATGTCGGCGGGCCCGCGATGATCGCCGCGCAATCGGCTTTCTGGGTGGGGCTCCTCTACGACGAGACCGCCCTCTCCGCCGCCTGGGATCTGGTGCGCGGCTGGTCCGCCGGCGAGCGGGAATCCATGCGTGCCGCCGTGCCGCGGCTCGGGCTCCATGCCAGCATCGGCGGACGCTGCCTCGGCGCGGTCGCTGCGGAGGCGCTTGCCATCGCCCGCACCGGCCTGCAGGCGCGGGCGCGCCGCGACGGCAACGGCCGCGACGAGGCGGTCTATCTCCAGCCGCTGGAGGCGATCGTGGCCGCCGGCCGCAGCCATGCACAGGAGCGCCTCGCCGATTACGAGGGGCCCTGGGAGAAGTCCGTCGATCCGGCTTTCACGGCCTGCACGTTCTGATCGTTCGGGTACCACCTTAGATTTATCGTCCGCGGCAAGCGGGGCCGTCGGAACGCGTTCTGCGCCGCGTTGTTCCTCTGCGTGTTCCTTATCGCGTAAGGAGTTCGCATCCATGTCCCGCATCACGACCCTGACGCTGGCCGGCCTCACCGCGGCGAGCCTGACGGTGACGGCCGTTCCGCCCGCCCAGGCCGCGCCGCTGCCGGCGATGAGCGCCGCGCAGGTCGGCGGCGGCATCACCGTCGAGACCGTCGGCTGGCGCCGCGGATATTACGGAGGCTATTACGGCCCCCGTTACCGCTACGGCTACGGGTATCGCCGCCGCAACGTCGCGGGTGCGCTGTTCGCGGGTGCGGCGCTCGGCCTGATCGGCGGCGCGATCGCCGCCAGCGCGGCCCCGCGCTACTACGGCTATCCGGCCTATGGCGGTTACTACGGCTACGGCTACGGCGTCCCCGTCGGCTATTACGGCGGCTACGGCTACCCGGTTTATGGCGGCTCTTACGGCTACGGCCCCTACGGCTGGTAGCCATCTCCTCCGCCCGTGAAAAATCACGCCCTGCGGCTGGGTTCAGCCGGCAGGGCGTTTTCGTGTTATGCGCCGCTCCCATGTCCGAGATCTCGCAGGACGGCACGGTCGAACTCGACCTCAGCGGCCTCAAATGCCCCCTCCCTGCACTCCGCACGCGCAAGGCCCTGCGGGCCCTCGCGCCCGGGGCATGCTTGGCTGTGACCGCGACCGATCCGCTGGCCGGGATCGACATTCCCAACGTCGTCCGCGAGGAAGGAGCCGCGCTGGAGGCGATGGAGCGCCGCGGCCCGGCCGCGCGCTTCCTGATCCGCCGCGGCGCCGACCGCCCGCCTGCGCGAGCCTGACCCCGAGATTTCCGACCTGAAGCGCCGAACCGGAGACGCCATGCCCCCCGAGATCCGCGGCACCCGCACCGTCCACGATGGCTGGGCGAGCTTCCTCGTCGCCGAGGTGACGACCCCCGAGGGCGCCGCGGTGACCCGCGAGATCGAGGATCACGGCGAGGCGGTTTGCGTGCTGCCCTACGATCCCGAGCGCAAGGTGGCCCTGCTGATCAGGCAGTTCCGCGCGCCCCCCTTCTTCACCGCAGGCGTGACCGATCTGCTGGAAGTGCCTGCGGGCCTGCTCGACGAGGCCGATCCGGCGGAGGGCGTGCGCCGGGAGGCCTTCGAGGAGACCGGCCTGCGGCTGTCGGATCTGGAGCCCATCTCCACGGTGTGGAGCCTGCCGGGCATCTCCACCGAGCGGATGCACCTGTTCCTCGCCCCCTACGCGGAGAGCGACCGGGAGGGGCCGGGCGGCGGCTTGGCCGAGGAGCACGAGGCGATCACCGTGGTCGAGATGCCGCTCTCCACCCTCGCCGCCATGAGCGAGGCCGGCGAGATCGTCGACATGAAGACGCTGGTGCTCCTGCTCTCGCTCCGCCTGCGCCGCCCCGAACTGTTCGCCTGACGCGCCGCTTGCGGACCGGTCGGCAGACCCTATCATCCTCTCTCACGCGGAACGGATTGTCTCGAAACAACAGACGCCGCCGCGGGGAGATGCGCTCATGTCGTTCTTCATCGGGATCGCCGGTCCCTGGCTCGTGATCTCCGCCCTGCTGTTGATGTGGCACCGGCGGGAGGCGGAACGCCCGGCGCGGACCGTGGACGCCGAGCCGGGCGGATACCCGCCGCGAGCCTGAGGCTTATCGGGGCGCCCTCCGCCTGCCGCTCCCTTCCTCTCCCGAATCCGCATGGCGCTCCGGCCCGGCCGAACCAACGGCCACGCCACGGGTTGTCGAGGCTCTGCGCCCTGTCGCAAGCCCGACGGCACCGGCCTGGCCGGACGCCCGTGGCGGACACGGCGCGTTCCGTTCGAACCCGACGCGCCGCGCTTGGCGGGCCGTCGATGCTGGAGCCGCTTATGGACATTGCCCTCGACAAGATCACCGAGATCATCCTGCGGCTGCGGGCGGTCGAGGTGAAGGAAGGCGCGACCGATCCGGATTCGGGCTCCAACCCGACCGATGACGGCTCGATCGACATGCTGGTCGGCGGCACCGACGACGCCACCGAGCAGGAAATCCGCAGCATGATCGCCGGTCTCAACGAGGACGAGCGCGCCGATCTCGGGGCCCTGCTGTATATCGGCCGCGGCGACTACGAGGCGGCGGAATGGCGCACGGCGGTCAATTTCGCCAAGGAGCGTGAGGCGGCCGGCGATACGGTGATCCGCGAATTGCTCGGCACGCCGGATGCGGCGCCGCTCCTCGAAGAAGGTCTCGACGCGCTGGGAATTCCCATGGAGACGCCCGAGGCCTGAGGCGTCCCATCCTGCGTCAGGCTACGGCAAACGCCCGCGGCAAGCCCGACGAGGCACGGCTCAGTGTGCTTCGAACGTAATCTGCATCTCGCAACGGAGAATCGGCCCGGAACGAGCGCTCCGGGCCGATCCGCATCTGGGGATAGGTTTCAGGGTTCGCAGGCCAGCGCCTTCGCGCCGATGGCGACGAACTCCGCCGCCGTGCGCAGCTCGTCGTCGATCCGCGGCGTTCGCGCCACCTGCTTGGCCTCGCGCGCCAGACGATCGTTGCAGGAGCAGGTGGGCAGCCCCTGGCCCACCGACGGCGAGCAGGCATCGTGGTGCATGCAGGCCCGGTCGAGGGCATCGATCGGGGGAAGGCCGGCGCCGCGGCTGCCCGGGCCGCAATAATTGCCGTGAAAGACCAATGCGCCCTGGGGAAGTCCGTTGCCGAGGTCGGTTACGGTCGGCGCCTCGACGGAGGGTGCCTCGACGTCCGGTGTGACCACGGACTGAGCCGAGACGGCGAGCGGTGCGAGGCCGAGCAGGACGGCCGAGAGACCGGCAACGAGGGGACGACGCCGGGCGGCGCGGTAGGCAAGTATAGCCACGGTCGGAAAACTCCGTTCGAAACGCTCCCCTCACAGCACTTCAGCGGCCAGGATCGTCACCCGCACCGGGAAGGCCGAGCCGTTCAAACGATTTGTCCGTGGACGTGGTTCACTCCATACCGCAAGAAGCAAGCCATCCCACCGGCGTTAGAACCTATCGTTCAAGCCCGCCGCGAACGACGCCGAAGCCTGATTCCGAGCGGCCCGTGCCATATTGGGCAGGCACCGTCGCATCGTAGACGGTCGCGCCGCCGCCCTGCCTGCCGAGATCGGCGTAGAGATCTTCGACGTTCGCCGAGCTACGCTCCGTCAGCGCGGATTCGATGCCCGCACTGCGTGGGATTGTCTCCCACGTCCTCGACCAAGCTCAGGCGATGTCTCAGACGAGCGAACCCGCGACGTCAGCCGACCGATCCCGGCGGGGCTCGTCCGTGCCTCGATCGAGGCCGACGTCGCACCGCACGACGGCGGGTTGCGTCTCGGCTCCGGACTCGCCGCCTCGGGTCGGGTCTCCCCCTCGGCGCTGCCGGGCTCGGGGCGCCCCGCCGTGATCGGCACCGGGCTCGGTCGGGATGGAGGGACGACGGTGGAATCGCTGCGCGGTGACGCGTCGGCACGGGGCCAAGGCTTTGGCGGGCAAGGTCCGAGTGGCCAGGGTCCGAGTGGCCAGACTCCAAGTCGTCAGGACCCGAGTCGTCAGGACCCGAGTCGTCAGGGGCCCGGCGCGCCTGGGCGGCTTCGGAGTGGCGGGCGCCGCCGACGCCCGTCAGCGGCTGCGCAGGATCAGCCGGTCGCCGCGCACCTCGTAAGAGGGCAATCGGTCGAGGAAGCTCTGGCCGAGCAGGTTGGTGGTCAGCACGCCGGGCCGGCTCACCATCGCGTTGACGTTGCGCTCGGTGATCGGCCCCACCGTGATCGAGTCGAGCCGGATCGGCGCGGTCAGCGCCGTGCCGTTGGCGGTGGAGACGCGTTGCGTGAACGCGCTCTCCGGCGGGCGGATGCGGAGACGCTCGGCGGTCTCGGCGGTGAGCACGACGCTGCTCGCCCCCGTATCGAACACGAAGCGCTCCTCGCCGCCGCCGTTCACCGCCGCCAGCACCGAGAAGTCGCCATCCGAGCGGCGAGTGATCGTCACCTCGCCGCCGGGGCCGACCACGGCGGTGCCGGGGCGCAGGGCCCCGACAACATCGGCGCCCACCCGCTGCGCGTCGTCGCGATAGGTGTAGCCGACGACGATCACCGCGCCGATGGCGAGCCAGATCAGGATCGAAACCAGGGTCTTGCCCGGCATGACGAGCGCCTGCCGCCAGCGGCCGGCGGTGAGGAGCAGCAGCAGCGCGGTCATGGAGACGACGCCGGCGAGCTGATCCGAATCGAGCCCCATCATCGGGCCGCCGTCATGGTTGGCGATCAGGACGACGAGGCCGATCCCGAGAATGGCGAGGCCGGCCCACATCATGACGCGCACGCCTCCCGGCCGGGATAGGCCCGGCGCAGCCGCTCGGGCAGTGCGGCCATGACGGCCAGGCGCTGCGCCTCGGAAAGCGAGCCCCACAGCCCGATCTCGTCGCGCGTGCGCCCGCAGCCCTCGCACAGGCCCGTCACGGCATCGAGCACGCAGAGCTTGGTGCAGGGAGAGGAGGTTTTTTTCGAAGGAGTCGCCAGCATCGCCCGTGCAAATGGGACGGAGCGGGGCCGTGAATCAAGGGTTTTGCCGGAAACCTTATGCCGCCCGCGGGTCGTCGGACGGGCTGCGCTTCAACCAGTGGATCGGGTGGACGAGGATGCGCGTTCCCACATCACCCTCCCAATGCGTCCGCAATCCTTGCGCCTCCACGGCCGCCACGATCTCGGCGGCGATGGCGGCCATGGTCGCGTCGCGGTCGTCGAACGAGCCGAAGGCGAGGTAGAGCCCCTGATCGAAGACGACCGCCTCGACATCCTGACCGTGGTAGAAGACGAACCCCCGCGAGGCGCGCCCGCGCTCCCGGCGCTGGTGATAGACCTCGGCCGCATCCGAGACGCCGTCCGAGCGGGTGTAGCCGGCATCGTGCAGCGCGATGATCCCGCTCGCGTCGAGCGCATCGAAGGCGATGGCGAGGCGATCGAAATCCGTTTCCAGCGGCCACGTCGCCTCGTCGGCCCGCTTGCGTGCGAAGGCGCGGGCCACCTCCGCCTCGACCCAGCGGCGATCATCGGGCGCGATGGCGTCCGGGGTCAGATACTCGTCCAGGATCGTTTCGAGCGTCGAGGCTTCGGTCTCGAAGCCGCCGCGGGCCAGGATCTCGATCCGCTCGGCAGTGTCGGCGCGGTCGATCGTTTCCACGGGTGAATCGGACGGGGCTTGGTTCTGCGCCTTTCCCGTCCGGCCCTGAAAAAGCCGGCGGAGGATCCTCAGCATCACGCGGCTCCCGCCTACGCCGTCGCCACCACCAGGGCCAGCAGCACCGCGATCTCGCCGACTTGCTGACAGGCGCCGACCACGTCGCCGGTCTGTCCGCCGATCTTCCGTTCGGCGAGCGCGCTGAGGCCGAAGGCCGCGAGCGGCGCCAGGATCAGCGCAAGGCCGAGACCCAGCGGCGGCAGGCCGAGGGCGGCGGCGATCCCGGCCAGGATCAGGCAGATCACTCCCGCGATGCCCAGGGTCGCCCGGGTCGGCCGGCCGACGGCAGCGCCCGCACCGCCGGGACGAGCAGGGTCGAGGATCGCGAGCGGGACCAGCGCCACCGTCCGCGACAGGGCGGCGGCGAAGAGCAGCGACACGGCGGCGAGTCCGCCGGAACGGTCGAGCAGGGTCGCGAGCATCGCCGCCCGCAGCGCCAGCCCGAGAAACAAGGCGGTACCGCCATAGGCGCCGATGCGGCTGTCGCGCATGATCTCCAGGCTGCGCTCGCGGCTCTGCCCGCCACCGAACCCGTCGGCGACATCGGCCAAGCCGTCCTCGTGCATGGCGCCGGTGATGAGGGCGAGCGCCACGAGGGCGAGGGCGGCGGCGACGAACGGCCCGAGCCGGATCTCCCAGGCCAGAACCAGCAGGAGGGCAGCGGGCGCGGCGATCAGCACCCCCGCCAGCGGCAGCATCCGCGGCACGGTGCGAAAATCCGGCGCGGCATAGGGCGCCGGCTCGTCCGGCAGCGGTGGAACCGGCAGGCGGGTGAAGAAGCGGAGGCAGGCGGCGAGATCGTAGACCAGCTCCGCCCCCGGAAAGGGCGGCCCGAGATCGCGGCCACTGCGCTCGATCATTCCGCGTCCCTTCCCCTCGGCCGCCTGTACCGCGGGCCCGTCCGCTTCTATAGCGCCGGGAGCCTCCTGCCTGCTACGCGGCGCCGCTGGCTATCCGGTGGCAATTCCCGCACCGATCGGGCGACCTCCTTCGTTTTTCCCGCATCCGACGCGCACGAGCCCTGCCGATGACCTCCAGCCCGACCGCCGACGCCTCGCCCTTCGCCGACATCCGCCGCCTGCTCACGGAGATGCCCGGCCCCGACGGGGACGCGGTCGCCGCGATCCGCGCGCGGGATGCCAGCCTCACCAAGCCGCCGGGCGCGCTCGGGCGGCTCGAAGCGTTCGTGGAGTGGCTCGGCGCGTGGCAGGGCAAGGCCAAACCCACCCTCGACCGGCCGATGGTCTGCGTGTTCGCCGGCAGCCACGGCGTGGTGGAGCGCGGCGTCTCGGCCTTCCCCGCCGCGGTCAACCGACAGATGCTCGACAACTTCGCCGCCGGGGGGGCGGCGATCAACCAGCTCTGCGCCGCCTACGGCCTCGGCTTCCGGGTGTTCGACCTCGCCGTGGATCTGCCGACCGGCGACATCTGCTCCGGCCCGGCCCTCGACGAGAAAGGGTGCGTGGCCACAATGGCCTTCGGCATGGAGGCGGTGGCGGCGGGGACCGATTGCCTCGCGGTCGGCGAGATGGGCATCGGCAACACCACGGTCGCGGCGGCGATCTACGCCGCGCTCTACGGCGGCGAGGCCGAGCACTGGGTCGGGCGCGGCACCGGCCTCGATGCGGCCGGCCTCGCCCGCAAGGCGCAGGCCGTGCGGCTGGCGCTCGACACCCACAAGGATCATCTCGGCGACCCGCTGACGATCCTGGCGCGCCTCGGCGGCCGGGAGATCGCGGCCATGGCCGGGGCCATCCTCGCCGCGCGGCTGCAGAGGGTGCCGGTGGTGCTCGACGGCTATGTCGCGACCGCTGCGGCGGCGGTCCTGCACGCCGCCGACGCGCACGCCCTCGACCACTGCATCGCCGGCCATTGTTCGGCCGAAGGCGCGCATGGCGAGGTGCTGGAACGGCTCGGCCTCAAGCCCGTCCTGTCGCTCGACATGCGCCTCGGCGAGGCCTCGGGCGCGGCCCTGGCGCTCGGCCTGCTGAAGGGTGCGCTCGCCTGCCACCGCGACATGGCGACGTTCGAGCAGGCGGGGGTCTCGGGCAAGAGCGAGAGCTAGAGCATCGTCTTTTCCGAGAGCCGGAGGCCACCTTTCGGGAGGATGCTGTCGAAGCACGCCCGAACGGTCGATCCCGACGATCGATCCTGTCGCGTCGGTCTGCCAGGAGAAGCGCCGCAGCGTGTTTCGAGGCTGCTGCGCAGCTCCTGGGCATGAGGACCGTCGTGGTTGCCGGAACCGGTCGATCCGGCTCCGACACGCGCGTCAGGCCGCCCGCGCATGCCGGGCGGACGCCGCCTCGGCCGGGGCCTTCTCGGCACCGAGATTCATCGCGGGCAGGGTGTCCATGCCGCGGCTCGCGGGGAAGGTGACGATCACCTCGGTGCCCTCGCGCGGCTTCGACTTGAGCTGGAAGCCGCCGCCATGGAGGTCGATCAGACCCTTCACGATCGGCAGGCCGAGGCCGGAGCCCTGCTCGGCGGTCTTGATCGCCAGCGAGCCGCGCCCGAACGAGGACATCACCGTTCCGAGTTCGTCCTCGGGGATGCCGGGCCCGGAATCCTTGACGCTGAGATATTGCCCGCCCGACGAGGTCCAGCCGACCTTGATCGTGATCTCGCCGCCCGGCGGCGTGAACTTCACCGCGTTCGACAGGAGGTTGAGCACGATCTGGCGCAGCGCCCGCTCGTCGGCCCAGAGACGCGGCAGGGAATCGTCGATCAGGCTGGCGAAGGTCTGGCCCTTGCTGCGAGCGCGCAGGGTCATCATGTGGCGGCACTCCTCGACCGTATGGGCGAGCTGCACCGCCTCCTCGGTGAGGTCGTAGCGCCCGGCCTCGATGCGCGAGAGGTCGAGGATCTCGTTGATGAGATTGAGCAGGTGCATCCCGCTGTCGTGGATGTCAGTGGCGTATTCCCGGTAGGCCGGGGCGACATGGGTGCCGAACACCTCGTTCTTCATCACCTCCGAAAAGCCGAGGATGGCGTTGAGCGGCGTGCGAAGCTCGTGGCTCATGGTGGCGAGGAACCGGGACTTGGCGAGGTTCGCCTCCTCCGCCCGCCGCCGGGCCTCGTCGGAATTGGCCTTGGCCTGTTCGAGTTCGGCGAAGATCGCGTCCTTCTCCGCCCGCGATTGCAGGGTGCCGACCGCGGAAGCGTAGAGGCGGCGTGCCAGTCCGGCGAAGAAGATCTGGCTCGCCACCGTCATCGCAACGAGGAGCATCGTGTCCATGTCGCTGGAGAAGACCAGCAGCGACAGCGCCGCCAGCATGAGCGGCACAAGACCGGCTAGGGCGGCGACCGGGACGGTCGCGGCGAGCATCGTCGTCACCGCCGCGACGATGACGAGGCCGAACAGCGCGAAGGTGCGCGCTTCGGGAACGCCCACGAGCAGCAGCATCGCCCAGGCGGCGCTCTGGCCGAACTCGGCGGCGACGAAGGCGCGCCCCCAGTGCTTCAGCGACAGGCTTTCCGGCGCCTGCCGCAGAAAGCGGCGGCTCAGGAGCAGCATCAGGGTGGTGGCGGCGATCGCCCCGGCCGCCCAGATCGCCGCGGTCACGGCCGGCACCCATATCGAGGAGGCACCCGCAACCATGAGCGCCAGCACTAGGAGCGGAATGCCCGCCCCGACCCGGTACTGGGCATAGAGGCGCAGGAGTTCGGTGTCGAAGGCCCGCTCCAGCCCGCTGGTGGAGGTCAGCCGTTCCCGCGCCGAGCGCATCTCGCGCGCGATGCCGCGCCGCTTGGCCACCTCTTGCGAGGAGGGCCCGCGCCCGCGCTGAACCATCTCCGCTGTGAGGTCGGGCATAACAGTCGAGATCGCCAATCGGGATCGGAACGCCGGGCGCCCGGTCGTGGTCTTGCGGCGCAGAGGGCGAGGTGGAGAGCCCGCAGGGTGCCGTGCGAACCGTTAAGAAGCGGCTTCGACGATCCGGCGAATTGCGCGGATACGGGGGCGGAAACGTCTCATCCTTATTCAGGTGCGCTCCCGCACATCGGGGACGAGCGTACAGGATCAAACTCGGAACGATTCCAAGTGCCGACACCACGTGACGGCCCCGAAGCGCATCTCGCGGCCCGATGGTGGCCCTGAGCCTGGGCGCTTCGTGCGACACCTTCCTTTCGGAGTGCGCCCATGCTGACCCTCAACCTGAACGGCGTGGCCCGGGAGGTCGATGCCGACCCCGACATGCCCCTGCTCTGGGTGATCCGCGACCGCCTCGACATGACCGGGACCAAGTATGGCTGCGGCATCGCCCAATGCGGCGCCTGCACCGTGCACATGGATGGCCAGCCGGTGCGCGCCTGCCAGACCCGCATCGGCGATGTGGGCGAGGCCAAGATCACCACGATCGAGGGCGTCGAAGGCAAGGTGGCCGATGCGGTCAAGGCGGCGTGGCGCGGCCTCGACGTGGTGCAGTGCGGCTACTGCCAGTCCGGCCAGATCATGTCGGCCATCGGCCTGCTCACCGAGAACCCGAAGCCCAGCGACGCGGATATCGACGGTGCCATGGACGGCAATGTGTGCCGCTGCGGCACCTACCAGCGCATCCGCGCCGCCATCCACGAAGCCGCCCGCACGCTCGCCTGAGCCGCCCCGCAGCCTATCAAGATTTGGAGCCCGGCATGCTCAAGCTAGACATGACTGATGCGCCCGTCCCCTCGCGGCGCGCCTTCCTCGGCGGTGCGGTGGCAGGTGCCATGCTGCTCGCCTTCCGCCTTGACCTGAAGGGTGCCCGCGCCGCGGAGGCCTCGGACGCGCTGTCGAAGGCCCCGGCCCAGCCAAACGCCTTCGTACGGATCGCCGCCGACGACACCGTCACCGTGATGATCAAGCATCTCGATATGGGCCAGGGCAACACGACCGGGCTCACGACCATCCTCGCCGACGAACTCGACGCGGATTGGAGCCAGATGCGCGTCGCCTTCGCCCCGGCCGACGCCAAGCTCTACGCCAACGGGCTGATGGGACCGGTCCAGGGCACCGGTGGCTCGACGGCGATCGCCAATTCCTGGTTCCAGCTTCGCAAGGCGGGGGCGGCTGCCCGCGCCATGCTGGTCGCCGCCGCCGCCGACAAGTGGGGCGTGCCGGCAGGCGAGATCACCGTCGCGAAGGGCGTCATCGGCCACACGTCCGGCAAGCAGGCCCGCTTCGGCGAATTCGCGGAGGCCGCCGCCGCCAAGCCGGTGCCGCAGGAGCCCCGCCTCAAGACGCCGGCCGAGTGGACGCTGATCGGCGGGCGCGTGCCGCGCATCGATTCCGCGGCGAAGACCGACGGCACCGCGATCTACTCCCTCGACATCCGCCGCCCCGGTCAGGTCACGGCGCTCGTCGCCCATCCGCCGCGCTTCGGCGCGACGGTGAAGTCGGTGGATGCGGAGGCCGCGCAAGGCATGCCCGGCGTCGTCGGCATCGTCACGATCCCGACCGGCGTGGCGGTGATCGCCCGCGACACCTGGAGCGCGATGAAGGCCCGCGAGGCCCTGAAGATCACCTGGGACAATTCCGCCGCCGAGACCCGCTCCTCGGACGCGATCCTCGCCGAGTACCGCGAGACGGCCAGGTCGTCCGGCCTCGTCGCCTCGCAGGCGGGCGACGCCGACGGCGCCATCAAGGGCTCGGCCAAGGTGCTGGAGGCGGAGTTCTCCTTCCCCTATCTGGCCCATGCCGCGATGGAGCCCCTGAACGCGACGATCGAGCGGGCGGCGGACGGCAGCTACGACGTCTATGCCGGCTGCCAGATCCAGACCATCGAGCAGGCGGTGGTGGCAGCGACGCTGGGCGTCACGACCGACCGGGTCCGGCTTCACACCCAGTGGGCCGGCGGCTCGTTCGGCCGGCGGGCGACGCCGGGCGCCGACTACTTCGCCGAGGCCGCCACGATCGTGAAGGCCTGGGACGGCAAGGCGCCGGTCCACCTCGTCTGGACCCGCGAGGACGACATGGCGGCCGGCTATTACCGCCCGCAGGTCTATCACACGGTCAAGGCGGGCCTGAACGAGAAGGGCCAGATCACCGGCTGGCGCCACACCATGGTCGGCAAGTCGATCATGATCGGCTCGCCCTTCGAGGCGATGCTCGTCAAGAACGGCATCGACTCCACCACCGTCGAGGGCGCCTCCGACACGCCCTACGCGCTGCCGGCCTACCGCTTCGAGGTGCACAACGCCCGCGAGGGCGTGCCGGTCCTGTGGTGGCGCTCGGTCGGCCACACCCACACCGCCCACGTCATGGAGGTGTTCATCGACGAGCTGGCGCATGCCGCGGGGTCCGATCCGGTCGCCTACCGCCTGTCGCTGCTGACCCGCGCACCGCGCCTGTCGGGTGTGCTGAAGCTCGCCGCCGAACGGGCCGGCTGGGGCGGAAAACCCTCGGAGAAGGGCCGCGGCCTCGGCGTCGCCGTGCACGAATCCTTCGGCTCCTACGTCGCGATGGTGGCCGACGTCACGGCGGGTGAGTCCGGCGTGAAGGTCAACCGGATCGTGGCGGCGGTCGATGTCGGCATCGCCGTGAACCCGGACGTGGTGCGCGCCCAGGTCGAGGGCGCGGTGGGCTTCGCCCTGTCGGCGGTGCTGCGCAACCGCATCACCCTCAAGGACGGCGTGGTGCAGGAGCGGAACTTCGACAGCTATCAGCCGACGCGCATCTCCGAGATGCCGCGGGTCGAGGTTCACATCGTGCCCTCCGAAGTTGCCCCCACCGGGATCGGCGAGCCCGGCGTGCCGGTGCTGGCGCCGGCCATCGCCAACGCGGTCTTCGCCGCGACGGGCCAGCGCCTGCGCTCGCTGCCGCTCGACCTGTCGAGCCTGCGCGGCGCGTAAGCCGCCGGACCGGGGCGCGCCGTGCCCCCTCTCCGCCGGCTCCGGGCCGGGACCGGCGGGCCGACCACGTACACATCTCAGCGAGGCGCGCCTCCACAACGCCCACGTGCTTTACAAAAGCGGCAGCCTATCGATTAGGTGATGCCCATCGAGCCGCAACAGGGCGCAGGATGGGCGAAAGAACAGACCCGCCCGGGTGGCCGTCGAATCGCGACGCAACGGCGCGACGGATCCTTGAATTCGATTGGGCCGAAGCGGCCCTTCGGGCGAGCGAAGAGAAGTACCGCACCTTGTTCCAGACCATGGAGCAGGGTTTCTGCGAACTCGAATTCGTGCGCGACGAGCAGGGCCGGGCCGTCGATTTCCGCTACATCGAGCTGAATCCCGCCTTCGAGCGGCTGGTCGGCCTGCCGGCAGCGGAGGCGCGCGGGCGGACGGGACGCGAAGTGGTGCCCGACCTCGATCGCTGGTGGGTCGAGACCTACGAACGCATCGCCGCGACGGGCCTGCCGGCACGGCTGGAGCACACGGACACGCCGATGGGGCGCTGGTTCGAGGTCTCCGTCTACCCGCAGGCGAACGACCGTGTGCTGATCCTCTACGACGACGTCACCGAGCGTAAAGTCGCCGAGACGGGCCTGCGCGATCGCGAGGAGCGACAGGCCTTCCTCCTGGCGCTGAGCGATGCGGTGCGCACGCTGACCGATCCGGAGGCGATTCAGAGCGCGGCATGCCGGTTGGTGGGTGAGCGGCTGGATGTGGACCGGTGCTACTACGCCGCCATCGACGAAACCGCGGGGATCATCCGGATCGCGTGGGACCACATTCGCGGCGATGCGCTCTCGGTCGCCGGCGAGCACAAGCTCGCGGACTTCGCATGGTCCGCCGGGATTCTCCGCCGCGGGGAGTGCCACGTCCTGGCCGATACGCAGGCCTGCGTTTCGGTTCCGGAGGCCAGCCGTCCCGCCTTCGCCGCCCTGCAGATTGGCGCCTGCATGGGCGCACCGCTGATCAAGAACGGCAACCTGGTCGGCGCGCTCTGCGTCAGCCACTCGACCCCGCGGCAGTGGGTGGAGGCCGACTTCGCCTTGCTGCGGGAAGTGGCCGAGCGGATCTGGTCGGCGGTCGAGCGCGGCCGGGCGGAGGCGGACATCCGGCGCAAGAACGCGGTGCTGGAAGGGATCAACCGCATCTTCCGTGAGGCGCTGACAGCCCCCACCGAGGAGGAACTCGGCCGCGTCTGCCTCGCGGTCGCCGAGGATGTGACGCAGAGCGTCTTCAGTTTCATGGGGGAGATCGACAAAGAGAACGACCGGTTCGACGAACTCTCCATCAGCGATCGCGGCTGGCAGAACTTCGCGATGGAAGATCCCGCTTTTCCGAAGGGCGTCGGCCCAAAAGGACTCCAGATCCACGGCCTTTACGGCCGGGTGCTGCGCGAGGGGAAAAGCCTCATCGCCAACGATCCCGGCTCGCACCCGGACCGGATCGGTACACCGGCGGGCCACCCGCGCCTGAAGGCCTTTCTCGGCGTCCCGCTGAAGTGGAACGGACAGACCATCGGAATGATCGGGCTCGGCAACCGCGCGGGCGGATACCGGTCGGAGGATCGCGAAGCCGCCGAGGCCCTCGCCCCGGCCATCCTCCAGGCGCTGCTGAGCAAGCGGACCGCCGACACCCTGCGCGAGAGCGAGGGGCGCTTCCGGACCCTCGCCGAACTCGTGCCGAGCCTGCTCTGGAACTGCGATCCCGAGGGCAAGGTCATCGTCGTGAACCAGCAATGGGGCGACTATACCGGCCAGACTCAGGAGCAGGTCCAGAACGGCGGTTGGCTGGCCACCATCCCCCCCGACGAGAGAGCGGAGACGAAGCGCATCTTCACCGAAGCCTTCGCCGCCGGCCGGCCGGTGGAGCGACAGCAGCGCATCCGCCGCCGCGACGGCCCGTTTCGATGGTTCCTGATCCGCCACGCCCCGGCGCGGGACGCGGAAGGGCGAATCACGCGCTGGATCGGCGCCGCCACGGACATCCACGATCAGCACCTTGCCGCCCAGAATCTGCGGGCGGAGGAGGCACGGCAGGCCTTCCTTCTCGATCTCGCCGACCGGCTTCAGGACCAGACCGACCCGCAGGCTGCCCTTCAAACCGTGGTCGAGGCGCTGGGGCGCCATCTGGGCGCCGGACGGGTTGGCTACGCGCGCCTCTCTGCGGACGGCAAGCGGGTCGAGCGGCAGGTCGGCTATCACGCCGAGACCGAGGCCCGGCTCGGCCCCATGCCCATCACGGCCTTCGGCCGGGCGGTTCTCGATCGGCTCGGGGACGGCGAGACGATCATCGTGGACGATACCGCGGCCGTTGCGGCCCCCGGCGTCTGGCGACAGGGCGCCGTCGGCAGCTTCGTGGCGGTGCCGCTGGTCCGCGACGGCCGGATCCGCACCGTCCTCTACCTGACCCATCGCGAGCCCCGCGCCTGGACACGCTCCGAGACGACACTGATCGAGGAGGTGGCCGCGCGGACCTGGGAGGCGGCCGAGCGGGCGCAGGCCGAAACGGAGCTGCGCACGAGCGAAGCCCGGCAGCGCGCTCTGGTCGAAGGCATCCCCCAGCTCGTCTGGCGGGCGGGCGACGGCGGCGCGTGGAGCTGGGCGAGCCCGCAATGGTTCCGCTATACCGGCCAGAGCGAGGCCGAGAGCCGCGGCTTCGGCTGGCTCGACGCGGTTCACCCCGAGGATCGCGACCGGGTCCAGGATGCCTGGAGCGGGGCCGCCATGGCCGAGGTGCTGGCCGTCGACTACCGAATCCGTCACGCCCCCGAGGGCCACTATCGCTGGTTCCAGTCACGCGCCCTGCCGCTGCGCGCGGGAAGCGGCATCCTCGAGTGGCTGGGCACCTCCACCGACATCGACGACCTGCGGCAGCTTCAGGAGCAGCAGGGCGTGATGGTGGCCGAGTTGCAGCACCGCACGCGCAACCTCATCACGGTGGTGCGCTCGCTGGCCGAGCAGACCATGGCCCGAAGCGACTCCATGCCGATGTTCCGCGCGCGGTTCTACGACCGGCTCGCGGTGCTCTCGCGGGTGCAGGGCCTGCTCTCCCGCTCCACCATCGAGCCGATCACCCTGCACGCACTCATCGTCACGGAACTCGACGCCCTCGGCGCCTGGGAGGCGTCCGAGCGGATCTATCTCGACGGCCCATCCGTGCGGCTGCGCAAGGCGACGGTGCAGACCTTCGCCTTGGCCCTGCACGAACTCGCCACCAATGCCCGCAAATACGGCGCGCTCGCCGGAGAGACGGGGTGGCTGAGCGTGACGTGGCGCACCTATACCGAGGACGACCGGATGCGGCTCGCCCTGCATTGGAGCGAGACGGAGGTCGAGCGCTCGCAGGAAGAGGGCGCCGCCCAACGGCGCGGCTACGGGCGCGAGCTGATCGAGAAGGCGCTGCCCTACGCCCTCGACGCGCGCACGCGCTACGAACTGAGCGAGACCGGTCTGCACTGCTCCATCGACCTGCCGCTCACGGAACGGCGCAAGGCGGCGCCGCGTGGGACCGTGTCGGGCTAGAGCAGAGTCCCGAAAGGCGGTGCCGGTTTTTGAAAAAAAGATGATGCGAAAACAAGAGGATAGAGCATCGTCGGCGGCGATCCGCACCATGAATCGGTCGGAGGTCGCGGAACATCACCGGAAAAGGGGTCCTCATCGGCAGGAAGCTGGCGACTTCGAGCAGGAGCGACGGGTCGCGCCGTCTGCATGCGTCATGCAACGACCGACACGGGACGCCGAGCCTTCCCGACCCACCGCGTGCATGAGGAAGGGTAGAACCTCCTTCAGTACGGCCTCCGGTGCCTGACGTTGCGGAAAGTGGCCGAGATTGGGCAAGACCATGCGGCGATAGAAAGCTGCAAACAACGCGTCCCTGTCCTTCGAAGTCGCCGGATCGTTACAGGGGTCGGCACCGCCATGGAGCGTCAGGATCGGGACCTGGATGACCGGATCAGCCGCGAGCTGGGCTTCGAGTGTGGCATAGCGGGGATCTGGCTCGGCATGCCCCCATCGCACGCGGTAGGAATGCAGCGTCACGTCCGCCCAGTCCGGATTGTCGAAGGCGGCGGCCGTCGTGGCGAAAGCCGCATCCGGCACCCGCCAGCCGGGATTCCAGATCGTCCAGATGTGGCGCGTGAAACGGTGTCGATCGTCCCGCACCAGGGCATCACCGCGTGGCAGGGCCATCAGCCAGTGATACCAGTAGTTCTGCGTCTGGTTCAGCGTCAGGGTCTGGCCCGGATCGTTCGTGCCCCAGCCGACCGAGAGGGCGACACAAGCCACGATGCGCTCGGGAGCCGTGCAGGCCGCGATGTACGACGCCCGCGCCCCCCAATCGTGGCCGACGACCGCAAAGCGGTCGAGGTTCAATGCATCGGCGAGATCAAGCAGGTCGGCTCCGAGCGCCGCGAGTTGGCCCGAGCGGGGAATGTCGGCTCCCCGGAAGCGCGTCGGGCCAAAGCCGCGCAGATACGGCGCGAACGTGCGGAAACCCGCGGCGTGGAGAGTGGGGACGATGGCGTCCCAAGTCCGGATATCGTCCGGCCAGCCGTGCAGGAGCAGCACGGGAAAGCCGTCAGGCGGGCCGCCGACCTCGTAGGCAATGTCAAGCAGCGGCGTCGTGGCGGTGTGCAGGAGCGTCGTCATGGGCCGAACATGTCGTGGCCTCGGTATCGCGACGAACGCTGCCTTGAGGCAGCAGCGATCACAATTTACGATGACTGATGGACCTTCGCGGATTGCACGCTTTCAGAATCGTGGCTGAGGCCTCCTCGATGACGGCGGCGGCCGAGCGGCTCGGCACCGTCCAGTCGGCGCTGTCGGCGCGCATCGGCCAATTCGAGACCGCGATCGGAATGAGGCTGTTCGAACGACTCCCCAGGGGTGTTCGCCTGACAGCCGCGGGGGCACGACTCCTGCCTTACGCGGAGCAGATGGAGATCCTCGCCGCCGAGGCGATGCGGGCGGCCCGGGGAACCGAGACGGCCGGCCCGTTCCGACTGGGTGCGATCGCGGTCGCAGCCACCACCGTGCTTCCCCCCGTCCTGGCCCGGCTGTTGGCGGACCACGAGGGGCTCGACCTGCAAGTGGCGACCGGCGTTTCGCGCGACCTCGACGCCTTACTGGCGGAGGGGAAGCTCGATGCGGCCATCCTCGGTCACCGTTCGATCCATGCGGCCATCATCTCCCGTCCGCTCGACAGTCTCCCGCTCGCCCTGCTGCGTCCCGCAGGCATGCCGGCCGAGACGGCTGGCCAAGCCTTCACCTTCGCCGCGGGCTGCATCTGCCGCGAGCGACTGAATCAAGTGCTGCGGGAACGCAGGATCGGCGCCCGCATCGTCGAACTTGGCTCGGTGGAGGGAATCCTCGGCTGCGTTGCCGCCGGTCTCGGCGTCGCGCTTCTGCCCGAGGTGCTGGCGCGGCAGAACGGCATCGCAGCGGAGCGCGTAGGCCGGCTCGACCTGTTCGTCGGGTCCAGGCCGGAAGCGGAGGGGCAGGTGCGAGCCTTCGTCTCAGCGTATCGAGCGTGCCGGGCGGCCTTCGCGCGCGACGTCGCCTGACCGAGAGGCGCCGGCCTGATGCAATGGGGTCGAAGACGGCTTGAGCGAGGTCCTGTCTTCCGTTCAGCCTCGAGCGCCGAAGGACAAAGCCCCGCGGGGCGATGTCTATGCCCGCGCCAGCGCCCCCTCGATCATCCGCGCGACGGCGAGCGCCCGTCCGTCGTCGCCGAAGCGGGCGATCACCTGCACGCCGAGCGGCAACCCGTCCCCCGGCACCGGAACGGTGACGCAAGGCACGCCCATCAGGGTCCAGAGGCGATTGAAGCGCGCATCGCCGGTCGAGCCGAGACCCTTCGGCGCGCGACCGACGCTGGAAACCGTCAGGATCGCATCGACATCCGCGAACAGCGCCTTGAGCAGTCGGCGCGCCCGGTGCGCCTCGCGGCGGGCGGCGTCGTAATCGGCGGCGCTGAGATCCTGCGCCCGGTCGAGCTGGCCGCGCAGCACCGGCGGCAGCGCCTCCCGGTGTTCGGCATATTCCCAGGCGAGCGCTTGGCGCGCCTCGAAATCCTGCACGGTCGGGTGCGCGGCCCAGGCCCGCGCGAAGGGCTCCGGCAGGACGAGATCGCGCAAAACCGCCCCGGCCCGCTCCGCGGCACGGGCCGCGTGATCGAGCGCCGCCAACGCGTCCGCGTCGGCGCTCCCCGCGAAATCCTGGAGGCAGAGGGCGAGGCGCGGGTGCTCCGGGGCGGGCGCCTCGAGACCGGGCCGGTCCGCGATCAGCGCGAGCGCGTGGGCGATGTCGGCGACGGAGGCGCCGAACAGGCCGACCGTGTCGAGCGCCCAGGAGAAGGTCTTGACGCCGACCGTCGGCAGCAGCCGGAACGAGGGCTTGATCGCTGCGATCCCGCAGAAGGCCGCCGGGCGGATCACCGAGCCGCCGGTCTGGGTGCCGAGCGCCAGGGGCAGCATCCCGGCGGCGATGGCTGCGGCCGAGCCCGAGGAGGAGCCGCCCGGCGTGTGGCCGGGATCGTGCGGGTTCACGGTGGCGGCGGGGTCGAGGCCGGCAAAGGCCGTGGTCGCGGTCTTGGCGAGCGGCACGGCGCCGAGCGCGCGCAGCCGCGAAACGATCGCCGCGTCGGCCCGCGGTCGCCAACCGGCATAGATCTCCGAGCCGGACTCGGTCGCCATGTCGGCGGTGTCGATGATGTCCTTGATCCCCACCGCGATGCCGGCGAGCGGCCCACGCGCGGGCGCTGTGGCCTCGGGTGCGGTGCGCAGCACGGCGCCGATGGCGGGGTCGCGGGCGGCGATCCGCTCGCGCGCCGCCTGGATCGCGTCCGCCGCCGAAAGGGTGCCGTCCGCGACACGGGCGCGGATGTCGAGAAGCGAGATCATGCCCATCCGAGTCACGGTCCGTGTCGAATCTGTCAACAGCGCTCCACATGGGGGCGGATCCGACCGCGCATCGTTAGCGCCTCGTTTACGGGACGATGCGCATCGTCGCGTCCATGTGGCGTAAAGCGTTAGCGTTCTCGGCTCTGGTGCTGTTCGGCGCGGGGCTCACGGGCTGTGCGATCAACCGGTTCGAGCGCCGGGAAGCATGGCGCGACCAAGCCGAACAGATGTGCATCGCGCGCAAGCTCGTGCAGCCGACGGCCTATGTCTCACTCGCCAAGGAGATCGACGGCCCCGGCCCCTGCGGCATGCAGCAGCCGTTCAAGGTCACCCGGCTCGGCGGCGGCACGGTGGCGCTCAAGCAGCGCATGACGCTGGCCTGCCCGGCGCTCGCCGAGGCCGAGGCGTGGCTCGCCGACACGATCCAGCCCGCCGCCAACCTCTATTTCGGCGTGCCGGTGGCCGAGATCAACGCGGGCACCTATTCCTGCCGCGGTCGCAACAACCAAGCCGGTGCCAAGCTCTCCGAGCATTCGTTCGGCAACGCGCTCGACATCATGTCCTTCACGCTCGCGAACGGGCACGTCATCACCGTCAAGGGCGGCTGGCGCGGCACCGAGGCCGAGCAAGCCTTTCTGCGCGAGGTGTTCGTGGGGGCCTGTGCCCGGTTCTCGACCGTGCTGGCGCCGGGTTCCAACGTGTTCCACTACGACCACATCCACGTCGATCTGGCGATGCACGACCCGCGCGGCCTGAAGCGCATCTGCAAGCCGCTGCTCAAGTTCGAGTCGCAGCTCAACCTTGCCGACGGCTCGCCGCGGCCGCTGGCCTCGCCCCGCCCGCCCGCGCGCCAGACCGTCCCGACCCAGGCCCCGATCGACGTCGAGGAGGACGATCCCTACGGCGTCGCGCCGACCTACTCGCGCACGACCGGCACGCGCCTCGCCCGCGCGCCGGCTGCCCCGGCGCCCACGGCCTACGCCGCCGCCCCAGCCCCGAGCCGGCCGCGCTCTCCGGTTCCGGCGCATGACGCGGCCTACGCGCCGCTGTCGCTGGCCGCGCCTCACACCGCGGATCACGCGTCCGACGAGCCGATCTACTGAAAAACTGGAACTTACCTCCAATCGCAGCTAATCTCCGCCAGTCTGAGTTTGAGCGATATCAGGGAGAGATCGATCCCTATGCGTCGACTGGTCATCAGAAACGTATCCTCCGTCGAGCTTGGGCTCATGCTCGAACCGTGGACAGATCGGGAAGACCTCAAGCCGGGCGGCGAGATCACCATCGAAGGCAATTTTTCCGACGATGATGAACTCATACTGGATTTTTGCGACAAGAATTTCATATCCATCTGGACACCCCCAGACAGCACGTTTTCCGAAACCTGACCATCAACAAACATGCAGCGGATAGCACACTGCATACTTCCGGATGGCCAGCTTAAGACGCTTTGTTTTCAAAGCAAAATCCTGAATGAAATCACATCTTCTGAAACAGATTACTGTCTGGCGCAAACTCTCACCATCGCGCGTCATTCGTTACAATTGCATGAAAAACCTTCATACAAAAAAATTCCGCGTCTATTCGTGCGATTTTGTTGAACCCGATCTTCAGTACTCAGATCTGCAGGAAAGAACACTCGTCGAAACCATTTTGATGTGGAATCCAGAGAAAAAAGGAGAGCCAAAGTGGTTCGATGATTTAGAAGAAGCCATCTTGGCACATGATAGAGATTTCGAAAATTGATCAAATTTGCATGCGGCCTTTTCTTGCCTGTTGAATGAATTTTATCCCGTACATATGAGTGATTAGGCAAGCGACCTCATCGCGAGCGACGCGAAGCCTCCCGCTTGCTCCGCGACGCTCCGGCACTGTGCCTCCAACACCCCAGCCCAGCCCAAAAGCGGTCTCCGCGACGGGTCCAAGCTTGACTTGGCACGAGGGCAGCGCATCGTCTTTCGCCCATCCGGTGCCCGCTGCGCCAAGCCCTGAACGGGCCTGCGTCGCGCCACGGCACCCTCAACTGGCGGATCTGAGCGGCATGCGCCCGAACCTTCCCCTCGCCGTCCTGGCGCTCGGCCTCGTCACGGCCTCGTCCGTGCTGCCGGCGCTCGCCCGCTCCGGCCGCGAGGAGATCTCGCCGGCCGAGGAGCAGACCTTCCCCTACGACGCCGACATCCCCGGCTGCCAGGACACCGGCGTTTTGGAGAAGGTCTCGACCCAGTTCGCCGAGAAGGAGGCGAAGTTCTGGAACTCGTCGCTGACGATCGTCTCCTACGAGCGGATCGAGCGCACCGCGTGGCGCCCCTACGGCGTCGACTTCATCCCGCGCCGCTTCTGCTCGGCCCTCGCCACGACCTCGGACGGGGTGCGGCGCAAGGTCGATTACTCGGTGCGCGAGAGCCTCGGCATCATCGGCTCGACCTGGGGCGTCGATTTCTGCGTCCACGGCCTCGACCGCAACAATGCCTACGCCTACGCCAGCGCCTGCCGGATGGCGCGGCCCTGATCGGGGCGGGAAAGCGGCAGCGCCGCGCGGATGCAAGCTTGACTTGCAGGCCGCGCCCGGCATCGTCCTGAGAGCGTCCCGCCGCTCCCGAGACCCGTCCATGCTCCGCCTCCGCCGCCTTGTGACCCTGGCCCTCGGTCTGACCCTGGCCTCCGGTGCGGGCGCGCAGGATTTCGGCGGGTTTCGCCGCGGCGGCGAGCCCGGCAGCTTCGACTTCTACGTGCTGTCGCTGTCGTGGTCGCCGACCTATTGCGACAGCGAGGGTGCGCGCCGCGACCGCAACGGGCAATGTGCCCCGGGCCGGGGACTCGGCTTCGTGGTGCACGGGCTGTGGCCGCAATACGAGCGCGGCTATCCCTCGAACTGCTCGGCAGTGGAGCGCCCGCTGACCCGCAACGCGGTCGAGGCTGCGGGGGAGATCATGCCGAGCGAGGGGCTGGCCCGCCACGAGTGGCGCACCCACGGCACCTGCTCCGGCCTCGATCCCGTCGCCTATTTCAAAGCGGTGAAGACGGCGCGCGAGGCGGTGACGATCCCCGAGGCGTTCACGAAGCCGGATGCGAGCCTGCGCGCCGCCCCGATCGAGATCGCCCGGCAGTTCGTGATGGCCAATAAGGGCCTGCGCCCGGACATGATGTCGGTGACGTGCCGCCGGGGGCAATTGCAGGACGTGCGGATCTGCTTTTCGAAGGATCTGCGCGGCTTCACCCCCTGCCCCGAGGTGGCGCGCCAGAACTGCCGGGCCGGCGAGGTGTCGGTCGACGCGGCAAGGTAAGGCGCGGATATTCCGTCGGTTTGTGTGAAGCCCGAAGTCCACGGATTGTGGAATTCCGCAGAACGACATTATGTTGTGGGTGGAGACCGGCGGGTGGCCGCCCGCCGGTCAGACGATCCTGATCAGATCAGCGCGAGGTGGATGGCTAAGCGCCAACCATCTCGCGTTTTCGTCACGGTGATGCTGACCGCAATCGGGAAATCGATCACATTCTCTCACCTCCTTCCCGGTTCGCCTGCTCGCGATGGGCGGTGGCCGGCTGGCTCCACCGCAAGCCCCGCTGGCCACGGGGCCGTCGCAACCGGGAAGGTTCACGTCCGACACGACCACGTATGAGCGGTTGCGCTTCCGCCCGTCAACGATGACGGCGCCGTGCCCTCAACTCAGCATGCCTTCGACGTCGCCTCTCCTGATCCTGGACACGCGCCCTGAACTACCGTCACGCCTTCCACGCCGGCAATTTCGCGGATGTGCTCAAGCACCTCGTGCTGACTCGCGTGCTCGTCCATCTCTGCGCCAAGGACAAGCCGTTCCGCGCCATCGACACCCATGCGGGCCTCGGCGTCTACGATCTCGCGGCGGAGGAAGCCGGGCGCACGGGCGAGTGGCACGAGGGCTTCGGCCGGCTCGACGTGCCGTTCGCGCCCGAGGTCGAAGCCCTGCTCGCGCCCTACCGCGAGGCGGTCGCCGCCGTGCGGGCGCGGTTTGGTGCCACCACCTATCCCGGCTCGCCCGCGATCATCCGCGAAGCCCTGCGGGCCGGCGACAAGGGCGTCTTCGTGGAGTTGCATCCGGCCGACGCGCAGACGCTGGCACAGCGCTACGCCAGCGATTCGCGCACGAAGGTGATGCATCTCGACGGCTGGACCGCGCTCAACGCCCTGATCCCGCCGCCGGAGCGCCGGGGCCTCGTGCTGATCGACCCGCCCTACGAGGAGCGCGGCGAGATCGACCGTTTGGGCGCGCACCTGATGAAGGCCGCGCGGAAGTGGCCGACCGGGATCTATCTCGGCTGGTATCCGATCAAGGACGTGTCCGGGGTCGATCGCATGGCGGCCATGCTCGATGCGGGGCTGGAGCGGCCCGCCTTGCGCCTCGACCTGATGATCGAGCGGCCCGATGATCCGACACGCCTGACCGGCACCGGGCTCGTGGTCGTCAACCCGCCCTGGACCCTGGCGGCGGAAGCGGAACTGTTCATGCCGGCTCTCGCCGAGCGGCTGGCCCGCAGCGGCTACGGCGCCTTCCGCAGCGAGCGGCTCGGGCCGGCGGGGTAGAACACCCGCCTCGCCCTCAATGCAGCGTCCCCTCCCCCGGCTCGGGCTCGGCGCCCGGTTCGGGAATCCCCTCGGCGAAGGGAAATTCCAGGACGACCTCCCCGGCCTCGTCGGTGACGACGAGGATCGCCGTGACCAGCCGCGGATCGCTCCCCTCATCCTCCAGGCTGGCGCGGATCGTCGCCCGCGCCACACGCCAGGCCTGATCGGGATCGCGCAGTTCCACGCCCTCGTCGTCGGTGAGGGCGTCGGCGCCGATGCGGGTGTGGAAGAAGTAGCGGGGCACCGGGGAAGGCGGCCTTACTTCGCGGAGCCCTGTTGCGGGTTCTGTCCGCCGGACTTGTCCTTCTTGTTGGCCTCGTGGTGGCCGATGGCGCAACCGGCGGCGGCACCGGCCTTGCCGTGGCCGGCCATGCTGCCCGCCGCGCCGCCGACGACGGCGCCCTTGAGGCAGCCCTTGGCCTCGACCGGGCCGGCCAGAGCGGCCGCTCCGAGAGCGAGGACGGCAGCGGCCAGAATCGGATGCTTCATCACGTGAGCCTCTGGTTGGCGCATCGTCCCGGCGCGATCATGGCAGGCCGATGCGAAGCGAGTGAGACGCCAACCGGCCGCGACCGCATCCGTTCCGCGGCCCGTTCAGGCCGCGATCCGGCCCTTGAGTGGGAAGACCTTCGCCGGGTTCATCAGCCAAGCCGGATCGAACACGTTGCGCACGCGCATCTGCTGTTCGAGGTCGTCCTGCGTGTATTGGAAGCGCATCAGCTCGCGCTTCTCGATCCCGACGCCGTGCTCGCCGGTGAGGCAGCCGCCAACCTCGACGCAGAGCTTGAGGATCGCGTCCCCCGCAGCCTCGGCCTTCTGCAACTCGCCGGGCGTGTTGATGTCGAACAGGATCAGCGGGTGCAGGTTGCCGTCGCCGGCATGGAACACGTTGGCGACGCGAAGCCCCTGCTCGGCGCAGATCGCCTCGATCCGCTCCAGCACGTGGCCGAGCTGGCCGGTCGGGATCGTGCCGTCCATGCAGATGTAGTCGGAGATGCGCCCGGTGGCGCCGAAGGCGGATTTGCGGCCCTTCCAGATCGCGGCGGATTCGGCTTCCGACTTCGAGACGCGGATGCTGGTCGGGTTGAACCCTGCGGCGATCGCCTCGATGCGCGCCAGCATGTCCGAGCATTCCTCGTCCGAGCCCTCGACCTCGATGATCAGCATCGCGGCAGCATCACGCGGGTAGCCGGCCTTGGCGAAGTCGTCGGTGATGAGGATCGCCTCGCGGTCCATGTACTCGATGGCGACGGGGATGATGCCGGCCGCGATGATCGCCGCGGTGCAGGCGCCGGCATCCTCGACCGAGGAGAAGCCGACCAGGGCCGGGCGCGCGCCTTCCGCGGCGCGCAGGATGCGCACGGTGGCCTCGGTGACGATGCCGAGCTGGCCTTCCGAGCCGCAGATCAGGCCGAGCAGGTCGTAGCCGCCGGAATCGAGATGCTCGCCGCCGAGCTCGACCACGGTGCCGTCGTTGGTCACGAGCGTGACGCCCATGAGGTTGTTGGTCGTCACGCCGTATTTCAGGCAGTGCGCCCCGCCGGAATTCATGGCGATGTTGCCGGCGATGGTGCAGGCGAGCTGGCTCGACGGGTCCGGCGCGTAGAAGAAGCCCTCATGCGCCACCGCCCCGGAGATCGCGAGGTTGGTGATGCCGGCCTCGACCCGGGCGATGCGGTTGGAAAAATCGAGATCGAGGATACGCGTCATCTTGCCCACCCCGATGATGATCGCGTCCTCCTGGGCGATGGCACCGCCGGCCAGCGACGTGCCGGCGCCGCGCGGCACCACCCGCACACCGTGGGCGTGGCAGAACGCCATCACCGCCGAGACCTCCCGGGTCGTGGAGGGCAGCACCACGGCGAGCGGCATCTTGCGGTAGGCGGTGAGACCGTCGGTCTCGAAGGCGCGGCGCTCGTCCTCCGTCGTCACCAGCGCCTCCGGCGCCACCAGCGCGGAAAGCCCCTCGATGATCGCCTCGCGGCGGGCGACGACATCCGCATCCGGCGCGGGGAAGGCGATCGACATGGCCGGCATCTCCTCAAGAGATTTGTATTTTCGACTTCGCTTTCGGCGATCCACAGGGGCGTGCGGGGTCTTCAGCCCCGCTTCAGCCGCCGCAGTTCAGGTTCGCCTGGACGACGTCGGGCACACGTCTTAGCGGAAAGTCTCCCGAGACGCACGGCAGTTCCCACCGACCCATGCAGCCACCGAAAGGAGCGGAAGCGTCTTCGTGAACCAGCCTCGGCTGGACGCGTGCCCGGCATAGTCTATATCTGTTCTAAGGCTAAAAGCTCTGCCATAAGCAGGCCGGCTTCGGCCGTTCCAAGGAGGAAAACAACGATGCGTCATCTCATCCTCGGCGCCGCCCTCGCGCTGCTGTTGCCTGTCGCCGCCCATGCCGAGGGCGATGCCGCCGCCGGCGAGAAGGCGTTCGCGCCCTGCAAGGCCTGCCACAATTTCGAGAAGAACGGCGTCGGCCCGACCCTGAAGGGTGTCGTCGGCATGAAGGCCGGTGAGGGTGCCGACGGCTACGCCTTCTCCGACGCGCTGAAGAAGTCCGGCATCACCTGGGACGAAGCCAACCTCAAGGAGTGGCTCACCGACCCGAAGAAGAAGGTGCCCGGCACCAAGATGGTCTTCC
This sequence comes from Methylorubrum sp. Q1, assembly GCF_004683995.1. Lineage (NCBI taxonomy): Bacteria > Pseudomonadati > Pseudomonadota > Alphaproteobacteria > Hyphomicrobiales > Methylobacteriaceae > Methylorubrum > Methylorubrum sp. Q1. The sequence continues at coordinate 132,958 of NZ_SRHQ01000014.1, forward strand.
CGGGCGTCAAGGACCCGAAGAAGGTCGACGACATCATCGCCTACCTCAAGACGAAGTCCTGAGGCCCCGCGCCTCCGGAGTTCGATCGGATCAAATAGGAAAGCCGCCCCTCGGGGCGGCTTTTCTCGTTTGAAACACTTGATCGACCGGCGGGTGCGTCAGCGAGACGCGTTCGCGGCCGGCACCTCGGTGCTGCCGGCGCGGGCATGCAACTCGTCGCGCATCATGGCGAGGTTGTCGAGGAGTGCGCGCCGCTCGTCGAGGGTCATCCCGGTCATGCCGCCCACCGTATGCGGCAGGCAGTCCATCTTGCCCTTGAGCCCGCGCCCCTTGTCCGTCAGGAAGATGCTGACCTGGCGCTCGTCCGGACGGTCGCGGGCGCGCCGGACATGACCGGAGGCTTCGAGGCGCTTGAGGAGCGGCGTGAGCGTGCCGGAATCGAGGAAAAGGCGGCTGCCGATTTCCTTGACCGAGAGCCCCTCCTCCTCCCACAGCACCAGCAGCACGAGATATTGCGGGTAGGTCAGCTCGTGATGGGCCAAGAGGCTGCGATAGGCGCGACCGAAGGCATGTGCCGCCGCGTAGACGGCAAAGCAGAGTTGGCTGTCCAGGGATTGCGGGTCATCGCGGCCCGTTTGACTCATGACACTCTTCCTCGGTGCGCCCACGGCGCACTGGCGTTTCGGACCCGCAAACGGGTTCGGCACCGACGGATATGGGGACGGCGAGCCGCCTCCGCGAATCACTGGACCGCCCCGCGATCCGCCGCCGCCATCGGATGAGATACCTGCGTGAAAAGGCAGCAGCCCCTTGGGCCCCTGCGCTTTCGCGCGATACGCATCCCGGCCAATGGCAGCCGCGCGGCAGAATCCCTGCGACAGACCTAAGACGCGGACCCTAAAGAAAAATCGCCGTGGGTACAATCGAACCACGCGCATGGCTTTCACGGCCATCCGCATGGACGCGGCGCTCCCGAAAGCCGCTGAGACGGAAATAATCCGCTCGTTTCTCGAAGAGCGACCGACGCGTCCGAGGGGCCGAACTGGGATCGGGGCAACCGGCGGCGAGGGGCGTCGATGCCTCGGGCAATGGGCCCCCGCGCCCCTGCAATCGCTGTGGACGGCCACAACGGCACCGGCGCTTGCAGCAGCGGAGCAGTTCAACTTTTGCCTTCAAAAGTGCCTCGCAAAACTCCTGGTCTCCGACTGTTCTCGTTCTGGCGATGACAGCGCGGCGGGCGTTTTGTGAGAGACACTAACTTTTGCCCTTCCCCGGCTCCTCCCCCGTCGGCTCGGCCGGGCTGTCGATCGTGCAGGACACCGCCTGCACCGCCGCGTCGGCCACCGCGCGCTCGCTCGGCAGCGCGGCGATCACGCGGACCACTGCGAAGCCGCGCCGGGCGGGGGCGACGATGCGCACGTCGCGGGTCACCTCGCCGGCCACGTCGTTGGCCAGCGCCTCGTCGTACTGGGCGCGGGTCATCACCACGAGGTCGAGCCCACCGCGCACCGCCGCCTGATCGGTCACCGCGTAGAAGGCGCCCCGGCGGCTGTGCATCGAGACCGACAGCATCAGCGAGCCGGCCTGGGCCGAGACCCGCATCGGCCCGTCATCGAGGTCGTAGGAGCACACGCCAACCGAGACAGCCGGATCGGGATTGGGCAGCCATTCGCCGTTCGCCGCGGGTGCGCCCGCAAGGCCGTGGATGCGCAAGGGGTGGTCGAGGGTCTCGCTCGCCCGCGCGCGGGTGAAGGCGTCGCCCTCCGAGAAGCGCGGAATCGCCAGCACCGTGGCGATGTGGACGATGCCGGCGATGACGAGGCCGCAGGCGGTGGCGAGCCAGAACGCGCCGCGGCTCATGAACCGCACCCCGTGCGCTCGATCGCCGGCAGGGTGTCCCGGTCGAGCGAGCCGACGCTGGCGGCCACCGGCGTGTCATAGAGGCGCAGCGCCAGCCGCACCGGCCCCCTCGGCCGCGGCATCGGCAGCCAGTTGCCGGGCTGGACCTCGGGGCTCAGCTGGATCGCGAAGCGACCGTCGGTCTCGCGCAGGATCTCGGTGGAGGTAAAGCCCGTCCGCACCGGATCCTGCCCCGGCGCCAGCGCGCCACGGCCGGTCACGGTGAGGGTCCAGGCGCGGGCCGGGGGCGTCACGCCCGCGAGGCGATAGCTACAGGCGGCGTCCAGCGTCCGTCCCTCGTCGTCGCTGGCAGCGGTGAGCAACATGCCCTCCCCGACCGCAAGGGGAATGTCGCCGCGCCGGGCGTTGACGGCGCGGGCATAGGGGTCGGAATCGAGCGAGCCCGCCCGCGGCCACGCCGTCCAGCTCCCGATCGCCGTCCCGCCGAAGGGATAGCCGCCGCTGGTGGCGTAATCGGCACTGGCGAGGCCCAGGAGCCCGCCGAGGGTGAGCGCGTAGACGAATAGCCCGACGCGCGAGCTGCGCGAGGCGGCACCGCGCGCGAGGCGGCCCAGGTGCTGGGGTAGCCGCTGGGGTAGCCGCCCGGACGGCTCGGCGCCCGCGTCCTCGCGCAGCGATGTTCCGGCCGCCGGGCCGACTCCACTCGACAGGGCCATGGGGTCGGCCTCAGGGCGTCCCGAAGCCGCCGGAGGCGCGCGCGCCCTCGGCGACATCGACGGGCACGAGGCCGGGCGCACGCACCCGATCGGGGGCGACGGCGCCGGAGCGCGCCGGATCGGTTTTGCCAGGCTCGCTCTTGCCAAGTTCACCCTTGCCAGGCTCGCTTTTGGCGGCGGAGCGGCTGGTCTCGACGTTGCGGAACAGGCCGTTGAGGCCCGACAGCACCTCGAAGGAGCGGCGCGAGAGCCGGCCACCGGTGCTGGCGGCGGCGGCCGCGCCGTCGGCCGCCTGGGCGGCCTGCGGCGCGCTCCTGCGGTCGTTCAGGCCGGGCATCGGCTTCAGCTCGATGCCCTGATGGGCAGGGGCCATGATCTCGTGCCACGTCATCGCGGGGAGCGAACCGCCGGTCATCTTGTTGGTCGGGCTGTGATCGTCGTTGCCGTACCAGACGGCGCCGACATAGTTGCCGGTGTAGCCGACGAACCACGCGTCGCGGTAGCCGTTGGTGGTGCCGGTCTTGCCCGCGACCTTCACGCCCTCGATCTGGGCCTTCCGCGCGGTGCCTTCCTCGACGACCTTGTTGAGCATGTAGTTCATGTCCGCCGTCACCTGGGACGAGAGCACCTGCACCGGCTTCTCGTCGGCGTGGCGGTAGATCACCTCGCCGCTGGAATTGCGCACCTCGGTGGCGACGTAGGGCTTGGCGACCCGTCCGCCATTGGCGAAGACCGCGAAGCCCGCCGCCTGATCCATCACCGTTACCTCGGTGGCGCCGATCGGCAGCGAAGGCGTGTCGGTCAGCGGCGTCGTCACGCCCATCGCTTTCGCGAGCTGGATGATCTTCTCGCGGCCCGCCTCCGCCGCCTTCCAGTCGTGGGTGATGCCAAGCCCCTTGCCGATGGCTGTGGTGACCTTGATCGGGATCGTGTTGACCGATTTCGCCACCGCGAGCCACATCGGCTGTCGGCCGGAATAGGAGCGGCCGTAATTCTGCGGGCACCAGTTGCCGACGCAGACCGGCGAGTCCACCACCGCCGTGTCCGGCTTGAACAGGCCCGAAGCCAAAGCCGCGGCATAGACGTAGGGCTTGAACGAGGAGCCCGGCTGGCGCAGCGCATCGGTGGCGCGGTTGAACTGGCTCTCACCGTAATCGGCGCCGCCGACCATGGCACGGAGCGCCCCGTCGGGGTCGAGGATCACCACGCCCGCCTCGTCCACGTCGTACTGATCGCCGAGCCGCCGCAGCATGTTCTCGACCGCCTGGTCGGCGGAGCGCTGGATCGAGAGGTCGAGCGGTGTCTTCACCGTCAGCACGCGGTCGTTGCGGAGCTTGCCCGCATCGGCCATCCGCTTCACCTCGTTGAAGGCCCAATCGAGGTAGTAGTCGGCAGTGATGTCCTTGGTACGGGTGACCGGGGTGGCGGGGTTGCGCAACGCCGTCTGGATCTGCCCTTCGGTGACGAAGCCCGCCTCGACCATGTTGTGCAGCACGTCCACCGCCCGGCCGCGGGCGGCGGGCAGGTTGACGTTGGGCGAGTATTTGGTCGGTGCCTTGAACAGGCCGGCGAGCATCGCGGCTTCCGCCAGCGTGATGTCCTGCAGGCGCTTGCCGAAATAGTAATCCGCCGCCGCCACGGCGCCGAAGGTGCCGCCGCCCATATAGGCACGGTCGAGATAGAGCTTGAGAATCTGGTTCTTGGTCAGGTGCGCTTCGAGCCAGAAGGCGAGGAACGCCTCGTTGACCTTGCGCTCCAGCGAGCGCTCGTTGGTCAGGAACAGGTTCTTGGCGAGCTGCTGCGTCAGGGTCGAGCCGCCCTGCACGTTGCCCTTGCCGGAGGAATTCGAGACGAGCGCGCGGGCGGTGCCGATCGGATCGATGCCCCAATGCTCGTAGAAGCGCCGGTCCTCGGTCGAGAGCAGCGCCTTGATCATCAGTTCGGGAAAGTCGTCGAACTTCAGCGAGTCGTCGTGCTTGATGCCGCGGCGTCCGACCTCGGTGCCGTAGCGGTCGAGGAAGGTGACGGCGAGATCCTGGGCCTTCAGCCAGTTGTCGCTGGTGAGGTTGAAGGCGGGCTGAGCCAGGAACAGCAGCAGCATGGCGCCCGCCGTCCCGATGGTGACACCCTCGCTGGTGAGGTCGAGGGCGTAGCGCTTCCAGCCGCGGACCGAGAAGACCTGCATCCGCGCCTGGAAGCGCTCGTAGGCTTCCGTCGTGGAATGGCCGCCCTCGTACAGGCTCGCATTGACCCAGGCATCGAAGGCCAGGGCCGCGCGGCTGATCCGCGTCGTCAGCGTCTTGAGGCTGGGCAGGCGCAAGGCGGCTTCCGGTTTCTTTAAACGATGTCCGGGTCGGCGTAGAGAAAGCCCAGGCAACGATGATCCGATACGTTCTGTATCAGGACAGGCGCCGGCCCGCGAGCTTTCGCTTCCGTTAAGGAACGCGAAGGGCGGGCCACCGTCCCCCCGGCGGACCGCTCACCGCACGTTAACCTTAAGACGTCTGTGGCAGCCGAATCCGGCGGGCGGATGGCGGATCGTCCGGTCCTGCTTGCTCCCGGCGTCAGCATGCGGCAGGAGAGGCGCCTTGTCCCGAAACGATACGATCGAAAGCGAGCGAGGCGCCTGATATGGCCGAGCGCAGCGAAGGGCCGTTCTGGCGCGTGAAGACGCTCGAGGCGATGAGCCCGGCGGAGTGGGAGAGCCTGTGTGACGGCTGCGGCCGCTGCTGCCTGCTCAAGCTCGAGGACGACGACACCGGCGAGATCCACCACACCGATGTCGGCTGCACGCTGCTCGACACCCATACCTGCCGCTGCCGCGACTACCGCCACCGTGCCAAACGCGTGCCGGACTGCGTGCAACTGACGCCGGAGGCGGTGCGCACGATCCCCTGGCTGCCGCCGACCTGCGCCTACCGCCTCGTGCGGGAGGGCCGCGACCTGCCCGCGTGGCACCCGCTGAAGACCGGCCGCCGGGCCAGCGTCCACGATGCCGGCATCTCCGTGCGCGGACGCGTCGCCGGCAACGAGGAGGAGTTTGCCGAGGACGAGTTGGTCGAGCGCATCGTCGCATGGCCGGACGAAGCCGCCTGAACGGCCGATTCAGGCTGCATGCGCGAGAAACGGCGGCAGACACGGCGAGGGAAGCGGCCGGGATCGAGGCAGGGTCGCCATGGCGAGGTTGAAATCGAGGGTCGCCTCGATCCCCTCCCGCCACAAGGAGAGCGGCGTCGGCTGCGCGAGACGGATCGCACCCTCGCTTTCACCCTCGGTGAAACGTAGCTCCGCGCCGAGCCCCGCGACCAGCCGCCGCATCGCGACGTTGTGGGGCATGCAACGCAGACGAAGCTCGACGAGGCCGCGATTGCGGGCGGCCTCCGCCAGACGCCGCAGCAGCCTCAACCCGAAACCCGCCCGCCGAAACCCCTGCTCCACCGTGAGTGCGACCTCCGCCCGCCGGGCGTCCGCATGTCCAGGGCCGAACGGGCGCAATTCGCCGAGCGCCCGCAGGGTGCCGTCCACGAAGACGCCGACGATCATGCCGGGCGCGACCATCGCCTGCGCCGCGTAGGCCGCGGCCGCCCGGTCACCGACCGCGGCCATGAAGCGATTGGCGCGGGTTTCCGGATCGAGGCGCAGGAAGAAGGCCCGCACCGCCGGCCCATCGCTCGGCCAGAGGCGGCACAGACTCGGTCGGCCACGTGCCGCCCCGAGGGGGCGGTCCGAGGGACGATCATCGGGAACCGTTGAGAGGGGCATCGGGGAAGCGAGGAACTCTTGCAGCGCGCCGGATCGGCGATTCACCCGCGCGGCCTCCCTCTCCGACGCAGACCGAGCCCATTTGGTGCGGCGGCGCGCTCACCGCAATGCAGCAAAGTGCCGGATCTCCGCTCGGGCTTGCATGGCTGGTCTGTCCGCTTCCTTCAGGTCTGCAATCAGAGCCGATAGAAGCATCGCACCGATCTGCGCCAGCAAAGGCCCGGATTTCTGATATCCTGTTATCTTTTATTTAAATTCTGCAAGATACCCTGAATCCATGCGGCGAGAATCGAATTACATTTGCAACGATGAAGGATCGACGGCCGTCGAGTTCGCCCTCGTCGGAGCAGCGTTCATCCTTACACTGCTTTTCGTGATGGCATCCGCACTCGTCGTGTACATCAACCAGACCATCGACAATGCGACGATACGGGCATCCCGCAAGATCCTGACCGGGAACCTTCAGTCTCAATCGACTGCAGCAACGCAGGCGGGTTTCAAGCAAAGCCTCTGCGGATACCTGCCGGCGACGATTTCTTGCGACAACGTCATCGTCAATCTGTACGTCGTGCCCAAAGCTGGGCAGCCCAGCGGGTACTACTCCTACGTCTCATCCGACTTGAGCGGCGTGACCGTGGCCAATCTCGCCACGGGGTCGGGGCAATTCAATCTCGGCAACCGGGGGGATTACCAGTACCTTCAGGTCATCTACCCGATCACGTTCCTGCCTCCGCAGATTTCGTCCTGGCTGAGCGGCGGCGCGACCTACAAGGGCAAGCCGGCCTATCTCGCGGTCTCGGCCGCGGCCTTTCGCAACGAGCAGTACTGATGGCGGCCGGCTCCCCCCGCACGCCACTCCCCGCGGCGCAACGCGGCGCCGCGCCGGACAGCACCCTCGCCTTCCGGGCGCTGGCGACGCTTCGAAGCGTCCGCGCCAGCCTCGGGGCGCAGGTGGACGGCTTCCGTGCGGCGGAGGGCGCGGTGGCCGCCATCGAGTTCGCCCTGATCCTGCCCACCCTGCTGCTGGTGCTGTTCGCAGGCACCCAAGTGGTCGCCTACATCGACGCGACCCGCAAGGTCGAACTCGTCGCGCACTCGATCAGCCAGATGATCTCGCAATCGGTGCCGCCGGACAGCTCGACGGTCGCCCTGGTCAACGCCACCGACCTGCACTTCAGCTACGACGCCACCCTCGTGCTGTTTCCCTACGTGATGAAGGACGCCAAGCGGCGGGGCCGTTCGTGGTGGGAGAACATCTCGATCAACTATGCCAGCATCCAGTTCAAGGCGAAGAACAGCGCCTGCCAGAACAACCCCGACACCAGCGTCGACCTGAGTCCCTGCTATGATGCCAAGGTGGTCTGGACGACCACCGGCACGGCCCAGCCCGGCGGGAACAACTACCGGCCCTGCGACACGCCACAACTGCCGACAGCCGACGACGCGGTGTCGACTCGGACCACCCTGCCGCGATCCACCTACGGGCCCGGATCGCTGGTGGTGATCGATGTGGCGTTCGATTTTACGCCGACCTTCGGGTCGGGCTTCGTCCCCGCCGTGCGGATCGCGCGAACGGCCTATGTGCAGCCGCGCTACGCTTCGCTGGTGAACTTCGACACAACCAACAACGACGGGATCGCGACCAAATGCACCGGCTATTGACCCGCGCAGGCCGGCTCAAGGGCCGGGCGTCGGCCCTGACCTCGAACACCGAGGGCAGCATCAATGTCCTCTTCGCGCTCGCTGTGCTCCCGACCATCGGCCTCGTCGGCCTCGGCATCGATTACGGCATGGCGATCAGCAGCAAGACGCGGCTCGACAATGCAGCGGACGCCGCCGCGCTCGCGGGCGTCGTGACGGCCAAGGAGTTCATCGCCGCCAACGCGCAGCAGAGCGACGTGACGGCGTCCGGCATCAAGGCCGGCGAGTACCAGGCCCTTAAGGCCTTCAACGCCAATGCCAGCAAGGTCCCGTTCGCAACGGTCTCTCTTTCTCAACTTGAGATCGCAAGAAGCGGACAAACCCTCGATGCGACGGTCAGCTATACGGCCACTGTTCAGAGCACGTTCGGCAGAATCTTCGGGCTTTCGGCGACGACCCTGACCAACCGTGTCAACGCCTCGGTCGACCTCGCAAGCTACCTCGATTTCTACCTGATGGTGGACGTATCGGGCTCAATGGGTCTGCCGACGAAAGATTCCGACGCTGAAGCACTCGCCATGCAAAGCAAGGAGAAGCAGGGAAACTGCCAATTCGCGTGCCACTTCCCAGATAGTGTCGGCTGGACCAAGGCGGCGGGAAAAATCCAGTTGCGGTCCGACGCGGTGAACAACGCGGTCTGCGAACTTCTTAAACGGGCCTCGAAGCCGGTCGTGCCGAACCAGTATCGAATCGGCATCTATCCGTTCATCAATCAATTGGCGACACTCGCACCCCTCGCCGATACGACCACCTCGCTTGCCGCGCTGAGAACGGCGGCCCAGTGCGACAAGATTTGGCCGCTCGCTTTCACCAATCTGCTCGATACGGGCAGCACGCAACTTTTCACGAACAACGATCCGAAAACCGGCACCGGCAGCGGTGGAACTCATTTTGAGGCGGCCCTGCCGAAGATGAAGTCGACCATCAAGCCCTACGGCAACGGTTCCGCCTCAACGAACTCGAGGCCGTTCGTGTTTCTGATCACCGACGGCATGCAGAACAGCCAGTCGTACTCGGCGTGGAAGGATACGAAGACATTTTCTGGAAATCCCTCGAAGTTTGCAGGCTATCCCAATGCCGACTGGAACGGATCGCAACCCGCTCAGATCGATCCGTCGAAATGCACGGAACTCAAAAATGCGGGCGCGACCATCTCGGTTCTATACATACCCTACAACATTGTAAAAAATTACAACAATGACAGCTACATCGTTTGGGAGAATGGCCGCGTCAATCAATTCAGCCCGACACTCGCAGATCCTCTTCGGAATTGTGCATCGCCGGGATTTTTCTATAAAGCCAACACGCAGGCCGACATCACCGCTTCACTCGGCGCAATGTTCAATCAAGCGCTGAGAGTTGCTCGCATCACTCAATAGAATACCCTTGCTCTGAACCGAGTGATGGTTCGGCACGAGGCGGAATAGTAGAATGAGCGCTTGGAGCCGCTCCCCGTTGCAGCGTCATGGGGAGCGGCTCCGGCGTATTCAGGTCCGAGCATGGTTGCGCACGATCGCCTCCGGCAGGAAGCCTCCGCTTCGGATCGCTGCGGATGTTCGCAAGGTTGACCTGCGCCGGCTTGATCGCGGTGCCGCGGCGCGGCAGAGCGCGGCAAGCCACACCGCCCGTCTCCTCCGCCGGCTCGCCCGCCGGAAGAGCCGCTCCCTCACGCGAACGATCGGCCGGGATGCCCGAGACCTACGCCCCCTCCGACCATGCCCGCGCCGGCGCGGTCTCGCCCGGTCCGGTCCGCGAGCGCTACGACGCCCTCGTGGGCTCGGGCGCGATCGAGCGCGACCCGTCGCAGATCCGCCTCGTCCAGGCCCTCGACCGGCTGGTGCAGAACTTGGAGCGCCGCCGCCGGGCGAAGAAGGGCAGCGCGCTGGGCTGGCTGTTCGGCCGCAAGGACGACGATGTCGGGCCGCCCAAGGGGCTCTACATCTGGGGCTCGGTCGGCCGCGGCAAGACCATGCTGATGGACCTCTTCCACGAGGCCGCGCCGGGCCCGAAGCGTCGGGTCCATTTCCACGGCTTCCTCGCCGACGCGCACGAGCGCATCCACGCCCACCGTCAGGCCTTGAAACGGGGTGAGGTGAAGGGCGACGACCCGATCCCGCCGGTGGCCGAGGCGCTGGCAGCGGAAGCGACGCTGCTCTGCTTCGACGAGTTCACGGTCACCGACATCGCCGACGCGATGATCCTGGGGCGCCTGTTCGGCGCCCTGTTCAAGCGCGGCGTGACGGTGGTGGCGACCTCGAACGTCGAGCCCGACCGGCTCTATGAGGGCGGCCTCAACCGCGCGCTGTTCCTGCCCTTCGTGGCGGAGCTTCAGGAGCGGGTCGAGGTGCTGCGCCTCGATTCCCGCACCGATTTCCGCCTGGAGAAGCTCGGCGGAAGCTCGGTCTATCATGTGCCGGCCGACGCGGCGGCCGAGGTCGCGCTCGATGCCGCCTTCAAGGCGCTCTCGGGGCGCGCGAAGGGCCAGCCGAGTACGGTGAAGGTGAAGGGCCGCGCGGTTCCGGTGCCGGAAGAAGCCGGCGGCGTCGCCCGCTTCAGCTTCGACGACCTGTGCCGCAAGCCGCTCGGCGCCTCCGATTACATGGCGCTCGCCGACCACTTCCACACCCTGATCGTCTCCGGCATTCCGGTGATGGGCGAGGCGGAGCGCAACGAGGCCAAGCGCTTCATCACCCTCATCGACACCCTCTACGACGCGCATGTGAAGCTCGTCGCTTCGGCCGAGGCCGAACCGACCGGACTCTACACCGCGGCGCAGGGCCGCGAGGCCTTCGAGTTCGAGCGTACCGCCTCCCGCCTCATCGAGATGCGCTCGGAGGAATATCTCGGCACGCCGCACGGGCGGGCGCCCTCCGGGTCGAGCGCAGGGCTGGCCGAGACCTAAAGCATCGTCCTGGATAGCCGATCCAGGACGATGCTTGAGGCTCCTGTTTTCGCATCATCTTTTTTTTCGAAAGCCGCCAACCACCTTTCGGGACGATGCTCTAAGCCCCCTCCCCCGCGGCACCGGATTTCGCTCGCGGCAGCGGACGGCTGAGATAGGGCGAGCCGGGCACCAGAAAGCGCCAGGGTGCCTCGACCCCGCGGCTGATGCCGATGCGGGTCGTCGCCGCGACCGGCATCGGCCGCTGCGGCGCCGCCCAGGCGAAGGGCGCTCGGTCGAGGGGCAGGCCATCATGCGACAGGTCGATGCCGAGCGCCTGGGCGAGCCGGCCCGGCCCGGCGCAGAGGAGGCGCGGCGCGTCGAGCCCGCGGCGGGTGCGCATCGTCTCCAGACCCGTGGTCGGTTCGAGCGCCCGAAGCAGTACGGCGCTGCCGGTCTCGCAGACGAGGTTGAGACACCAGTGCAGGCCGTAGGAGCGGTAGACGTAGGCGCGGCCCGGCGGCCCGAACATGCTGGCATTGCGCCGCGTCGGCCCGGCGAAGCTGTGCGAGGCCGGATCGGTCCGGTCGTAGGCCTCGGTCTCGACGATGAGGCCGCCGACGCCGTCCACGCACAGCCCGTGGCCGATCAGTTCGGCGGCGACGGTCGCGGCGGGGCGGTCGAAGAAGGCCGGGTTCATTGCGCCCGCCTCCGCCCGATCAGGACGCCTTCTGCAACTCGGCCCGAACACGGGCGACGCCCGGCGGCTTGAGTTCGAGCGCCAGCCGCACCGCGTCCTCGAGATAGGCTTGAGGGGTGATCCCGGCACGACCTGCCGCCCGCGACAGAGCGTTGGCCAGATCCGCGCTCAGCGCCACCTGCACCGTCTTGGGTTGCACAGGCGGCGCCGGCGCCAGGGCTGGGGCGGGATCGGCCGGCGCAGGCATCGCTTCACCCGACGTCTTGCCGCTCAGGGCCTCGCGCCGGCCGAGGGTCGCGAGACGGTCGGCGCGCTCGTTGCCGGCCTCGCCGGCATGGCCGCGCACCCAGGTCCAGCGCACGTCGCGGGCCGCGGCCAGCGCGTCGAGGCGCTGCATCAGGTCGATGTTCTTCACCGGCCCCGTGGCGGTGCGCCAGCCCCGCGCCTTCCAGCCGCGCATCCACTCGGTGACGGATTTGACCACGTACTGGCTGTCGCAGCGCATCTCGATCGCGGCGCCCTCGGGAAAATGCTCCAGGGCGCGGATCGCGGCGGTCAGCTCCATGCGGTTGTTGGTGGTGGCGCGCTCGCCGCCGTACAGCTCGATCGTCCCGGAGGGGTCCTGGATCACCGCCGCCCACCCGCCGGGGCCGGGATTGGGGTCGCAGCCGCCATCCGCATAGACGATGGTTCGCATCGGTCCCATTCGCTTTCAGCCCTGTGTCTGCCGTTTCCGGACCGGGGCTAATACACCGAGGCTAAAATTTGGCCACGACCGGCGCGGCCAAAACCGCCTGTACCGGCGGCTCGACGAGGCCGCAGCGGGCGGCAGCGTCCGGCGGCAGAAGCGGGTCGAGGAGCCCGCGCCGCTCTTCGAGAAAGGCGAGCGCCTGCTCGGCCGACGCCGCCTCGCGGCCGGGCATCTCGATCAGAAAATGCTCGAGCGCGTAGCGATAGCGGGCGATGCGCAGGGATGTTTCCAGGCGCACCCACGCCACGAGACAGCGGTTCTCGGCGACGCGCATCGCGGCCTGCCGCACGTCCCGATCGTCGAAGCTCTTCGAGAACGGCAGGGCGCGCAGGCGCACCCCGTCCGCGTCGAAGACGCGTCCGGCGACGGCCGCGAAGATCGGGATCAGGCGACCGTCGGCCACCGCGTCGTCCGACAACCTGCGGTAGCGGGAATAGGGGGAGCGAAACGACTCGGAGATCAAATCGTTGTGATAGGCGGGAATATCGTCGCGCCGCCAACGCGGCGGCAGCACGCGGGCTCGGGTCAGGTTGGCGAGCGCGTCGAGGAAGGCGGCGTGGACGTCAGCGGGCATCAAGAACCGCCAGGCCCGATCGCGCAGGATCGTCTCGTCGTCGGTGAGCGGAAAGGCCGAAGCCGGCGCGCCGCGTTCGTAGGCGGCCACCGTCCCCGTGGTCTCGATCAGGCCGTTCCAGGCGCTCGACGCCGGACGGCCGAAGTCACCCTCCTGCGCACAGGCGCCCGGCAACAGGGCCAGAAGCAGGCCGGCGGATCGAAAGCCGGGGCGCGTCACGAGCGGCGGCGGCGCGGAACCGGCAGAGCCTCGGCCTCCGGCATCCTCTCGTAGCGCACGCCCATGAACAGCAGGATCTGACCGCGCGGCGCATCGTCCGCCTCGCGGCGGAAGCGGCGGGTCGTCGCGGGGGCGAAGGGTACGACGGAGCCGGTCGCGCCGCTCTCCCGGTGGCCCGGCTTCGCCGCGGGAGCGGAAGGGGACGCTAAAGAAGGTGTCTTGGAGGGGGCGATCGTTGAGGGCGTCATGGGCCTGTCCCGTCGATGTGTGTGGCGGCCGGCTCCCGCCCTGCGGCCACCCGGAGCGGGCTGGCAGCATCGGGCGGGCGCTCGTCGTGAGCGGGACGGGCCCGCCCCGGCCGGGCGATCTCAGGCCAAGCTCAGCACGACGTGGTTAACGGAGTGTTTCAACGCACGTCGCATTCCGCGTCCATCCGCGGCGAAGCGCGGCCTCGGCGCGACCTGTTTCGCGGACGGCACGGTCCTTGCGTGAATGTCATTGCCCATGGCGGGCGTTTCCTCCCTTGACTTCGGCCCCGCGCGATCGCGCTGCGGGGCCGTTTCTTTGTCGGGCGGTTTTTCTCGGTGATGCCGCAGACCCGGGCGGGCGTGACAGGGCCGGCGCAACGGCTGCGTGCTGCGCTTGCTAACGAGGGGGGATGCCCGATATGCGGAGCCAACCCAACTTTGATCGAGCGAAGGACAAGGCAGGATGCGTCCGGACTTCACACGATTCGGCAGCCCGGCGCGCGGCGTGTCCGCGGCCCTGAGACTAGCGCCTCTCGCTCTGCTGGCTCTGGTGGCGGCAAGCCCGGCCCAGGCCCAGCGGGAGGACCAGGGGCTGCAACTCGGCTGCGCCAACGACTACTTCCGGCTTTGTGCCGGCGTCGATCCGAACAGCCAGGATGCCGACGCCTGCATGACCCGCAACCGCTCGCGCCTCTCACCCGAGTGCAAGTCCGCCATCAGCGACTACGACCGGCGCAGCGGGGGCGCCTCGCAATCCCGCGGCCAGCGCTAGGGCATCGTCCTGGATACAGGATCCAAGACGATGCCCTAGCCTCTTGTTTTTGCGTCATCTTTTTCCGACGGCCGGCAACCGTCTTTCGGAACGATGCTCTCGAGCGCATTTCGACGACGTGGCCACCGGTTCGTCGAGAGAATGCGTCTCGTAACACCGACCTGGAGACGCCGGCCTGATGCAACGAGGTCGGATACGGCTCTTAGGGGGCCTCCCGGAGTGCCTCGCAAGATGCCCGGGCGCTGAGCATCGCCCCTCCGGCTGCGGCGCTGCACCGGGCATGATGTGAGAGGCACTCGGATTCCGGTCCCCTCGGAGGATCGTCGATCGGAACGGAGCGGGCTCGCCAGGAGCCCGCTGTTTCGCCCGCTGTTTGGGCGGAACGCACAGCAATTCGGGGACGAGCATGGCGTTGACCGTCGCGGTCCAGATGGATCCGATCCAGTCGATCCGCATCGCGGGCGACACCACCTTCGGCCTGATGCTGGAGGCGCAGGCGCGGGGTCACAGCCTCTATACCTACACGCCGGACCGGCTCTCGATGCAGGGCCGGCTGGTCACGGCCTACGCTCAGCCCGTGACGGTGCGGGATGTCGAGGGTGCGCACGCGACCCTCGGGGCGCCGGAGCGCATCGATCTCGCCGAAGTCGACGTGGTGCTGATGCGCCAGGATCCGCCCTTCGACATGGCCTACGTCACGGCCACCCACATGCTGGAGAAGGTCGCCGGGCGCACCCTGGTGGTCAACGATCCGGCCGAGGTCCGGAACGCGCCGGAGAAGCTGTTCGTCCTCGACTTCCCCGAATTGATGCCGCCGACCCTGATCTCCCGCGACCGCGCCGAGATCGAGGCGTTCCGCAAGGAGCACGGCACGGTCGCGATGAAGCCCCTGCACGGGCATGGCGGCGCGGCGGTGTTCCGGGTCACGGAGGAGGATCCGAACTTCGGCTCGATGTTCGACCTGTTCTCCGCCACCTTCCGCGAGCAGTGGGTGGTGCAGCGCTTCCTGGAAAAGATCACCGAGGGCGACAAGCGCATCATCCTCGTGGACGGCGAGCCGATGGGCGCGATCAACCGCGTGCCGGCCAAGGGCGATATCCGCTCCAACATGGTCCGCGGCGGCGCCGCTGGCGCCTCCGATCTGACCGAGCGTGAGCGCGAGATCTGCGCCACCATCGGGCCGGAGTTGAGACGCCGCGGCCTGATCCTCGTCGGCATCGACGTGATCGACGGACATCTCACCGAGATCAACGTCACCTCCCCCACCGGCATCCGCACCATCAAGCGGCTCGGCGGGCCCGATCTCGCGGTGTCGGTCTGGGACGCGATCGAGGTGCGGCTCGCCGCCCGCCGCAGCCTCGGCGCCTGACCGCCGCCCGAGACGGGGGCGTCTCGGATAATCAGCTCATCCCCGCCTCGATCAGCCCCTATCGAAAGACCGGCAGCCCGACCCCGATCAGGGCGAGGCCGAGGACCAGCAGGAGGCCGGACAGGGTTTCGGCCAGCGCTGAGCGCGCGCCGAAGCGGTGTGCCTGAGCCGCCAGCCCGACACCCGCGACAAGACAGGCGGTGCTCGCGACCATCAGCACGGGCGATCCAGCGGGCGGACGACATCCCGGCCCGCGAGACAGTCGCTGCGTGAGCCCATCCCGAGGGCATGGCCGGGAATACGGGAAGACGTCGCTGGGGGCTGCCCAGGCGGCCGTGCAGTCGGGCATGAGGCTGACAGTTCGAACATCGATCTCGGCATCGGACCTGTTCCCGCCCCTTCCGCGGAAGCGGATGGCAGCGCGAAGACATGAGGGATCGCGGTCACGCCGCGTGGCGCAGGCCATTACGTGTCACGGCGGCAAAAGGTTTGCCCGGCGCGCTTCTGACAGCCGTCCCGGTCATCGCCGCCTCGGGCCCGCGAGCCTTACCGCATGAGCACTTTATTCGCCCAGGGTTTCTGGATGACTCCAAAGGCGATACACAGTTCTTTGCAACATATCGCGGAACATAGCGCGCATTTCAGCACTGGAAACGAATCTCACAAGCCGACCTATCGATAGGCAGCGAACATCAAGATTATATTCGATCGAACGCGCGGCAGGCCGGATAGTGCCACAAAGATTAACTTTGGCAAATCGAAGTTATATTCAATTGGCAATTTCGCATTATAATCTCAATATTAAAGCTTCAGTCAAGTTTATGCAATTTTAAGGTGAGTTCGTTCGAACCTTATCCGTCGGGACGCGCATCAGGCCTCTCCTCGCGGCGTCGCATTGAGCTCGGCCCAATCGAGTTCTTCTTCCAACACGAGATAGGCGTCGTCGCCGATCCGGCCGTTCCGGCGCAGGGTCAGGAGGCGGTCGCGGGCGGCGTGGATCGCGCGGCGGCGGGGCTCGTCGGTCGGCAGCCCTTCCGGGGCGAGGCCGTCCTCATGCGCCTCGGCCTGGGCCAGCGCGGCATGGAACTCTCGACGCAGGGCATCCGCCGCCTCCGAGCGGTCGTTCTTCAGGGCCTCGACCGCAGCGCCATAGGCCTCGGCCCGCGCCCGGCCGACCTCGCGGCCGACAGGATCGCTATCCTCCAGCCCGAGCCACCCGAGGATCGGGCGCAGGCTCAAGCCCTGAAGCACCAGCGTACCGATCACCACACAAAAGGCAGTGAGCACGATCAAGTCGCGATAGGGAAACGCGCCGCCCTCGGGCCCGCCCTCGGGCAGGGCCAAAGCCGTGGCGATGGTGACGAGGCCGCGCATCCCCGACCACGAGACGGCAAAGCCGGCGCCGAGGCCGAGATCGCGGGCCGGGCCACGATCGTCCGGCTGATCGGAGGCGACGCCGAAGCCGACACGCCGGATGGCGCTCGCCGGCAGCACCCAGGCGATGCGGACGAGGATCACGGTGACGACCACGGCTGCGGCGACGGAGGCGTAGGCGAATTCCTGCTCGGGCGTCATCCGCGCCAGGATCGGCCCGATCTGCTCGCCGATCAGCACGAAGGCGAGGACGTTGAGCACGAAGATCGCCGTTTCCCAGACCGCGTTCGAGATGACCCGCGGGCGCGGCGAGGTCTGGCCGGGCGCGCGGCGGGCCACGGTGATCGCGAAGCTGACCACGGTGAGTACCCCGGACAGTTCCATCGCCTCGGCAGCGATCCAGAGGCCGAAGGCGGCCGCGAACTGCAACACGATGACGCTGGCCGGCTCATCGACGCGGCGCAGGATCCGCAGGTAGACGAGCGCGGCGAGCGGCCCCGCCACGAGGCTGCCGACGACACCGATCAGGAAGGCCGGCGCCACCTCGGCAACGGCGAAATGGCCGGTCATCGCTGCCGCAACGCCGAGCCGGTAGATCAACAGCGAGGCGGCGTCGTTGAGCAGGCTTTCGCCGCGCAGGATCGTGGCGAGACGATGCGGCAGGGAGACGTGGTTGAGCACCGACAGCGCCGCCACGGCGTCCGGCGGGGCCACGATCGCCCCGAGCACAATGGCGGCGGCGAGCGGCATGTCCGGCACGAGCCACAGCGCGACCGCCGCGACCGCCGCGGTCGTCGCCGCCACCGCGCCGATGGCGAGCCCGGCGATGGGGCGGGCATTGCGCACGAGGTCGCGCAGGGACGTGCTGTAGCCGGCATCCATGAGCACGGGCGCGAGGAACAGGGCGAGCGCCAGTTCCGGATCGAGCGTGAGGCCCGGCACGCCGGGCACGAAGGCGAGGCCGACGCCGCCCAGGGCCAGGAAGGCCGGATAGGGCGCGCGCAGGCGCCGCGCCAGGGCAGCGAGCAGAACAGCGCCAACCAGGACGCCGACGATCCAGTGGAACACGAACATGGAAAAGGGTGGATCCGACGCGCAGCCGTGACGATGACGGTGACGACGGAACGCCGGGCGATCGGTATTCTTTCCGAAAGCCTCGGCCGGGCTAAATCGACGCTGGCCGGGTGGCGATCAGATCACGCAAGGTCGTGATCGTGGAGGAATCCGCGACGCCATCGATGCGGGTCGGCCGGAAGTGGCGCTGGAAGGCGGTGACGACCGCACGCATCGCCGCATCGAACTGGCCGGTGACCGGCTGCTCGTAGCCGTAGAGGGCCAGCATCGCCTGCAGGGCCTCGACCGGCTGGCCGGTATCGCCCATGGCCAAGAAGCGGCCATCCCGCACCGGCGCCGGCGGCACCCAGTGCCCGACGCCCTCGCGCGCCAGCCGCTCCCAGGGAAAGTCTTCGCCCGGATCCTCCTTGCGTGCCGGCGCCACGTCGGAATGGGCGAGCACGCGGGGGCCGGGGATCGCGCGCCGGACGACGATGTCGCGGGCAAGCCGCGTCACCGCGGCGATCTGCGCCTCCGGATAGGGCGGGAGCCCGCCGGCATGGCCGGGATGGGCGATCTCGATGCCGATGGAGCGGGAGTTGATGTCGCGTGCGCCCGCCCAGGCTCCGGCGCCCGCGTGCCAGGCGCGGTCGGCCTCCGGCACCATCTGCACGACGCGTCCGTCCTCGAACACGAAGTAATGGGCCGAGACCTCGGCGGAGGGGTCACATAGACGGTCCAGCGCACCCTGCGCCGTCGGCATGCCGGTGTAATGCAGGATCAGCATGTCGAGCGCGCCGCCGACCCGCGCGCCGCGGTTGGGCGAGGCGACGACGGCCTGCGCGAGCGGGCTGTCGGGCGAGAAGCTCACGTCAGCCCCCGCTCGGCCGCGATCTGGTCCCAGGCGGCATTGATGGCGGCGAGCCGGTGCGTCGCGATCGCCACGGCCTCCGGCGGCAATCCGCGCGCCAGCGCCCGGTCGGGATGGTTCTCGGCCACCAGCCGCCGGTACTGCGCCTTGAGGGCGGCGGGGTCGGCGGAGCGTTCGAGGCCGAGCACGAGATAGGGATCGTCGGCGAGCCGCACGTGCCGGGCGGCGATCCGGCGGAAGGCCGCCTCGTCGAGGCCGAAAATCCCGGCGACGGAGCGCAGGTAGCGCTCCTCGCCCTCGTGGATCGCCCCGTCGGCGGTGGCGATGTGGAACAGGCCGTCGAGCACGTCCTCAAGCAGAGCCGGCTCCTCGCCGAAGGTCGCGGCGAGTTGACCGGCATAGGCCTCGAAGCCGTCGGTCGTCGCCTTGGCAAGGTCGAACAGGCGCTGGACGCCCGCGCGCGCCTCGGGCTCGACCTGC
Source organism: Methylorubrum sp. Q1 (assembly GCF_004683995.1). Taxonomy (NCBI): domain Bacteria; kingdom Pseudomonadati; phylum Pseudomonadota; class Alphaproteobacteria; order Hyphomicrobiales; family Methylobacteriaceae; genus Methylorubrum; species Methylorubrum sp. Q1. Next base: position 152,289 of record NZ_SRHQ01000014.1, read on the forward strand.
ACCACCCGCCCGAAGGCCCGGACCTCGGACTCGGTCACCACGCCGTCGGACTTCGCCATCTTGGCCGCGAGCGCCACGAGCCCCGTCGTGAACAGGACGTCCCGGGGCGTCGGGCCGAAGGGCGCGCCCTCGCGATCGACGAGAAAGTGGCCGGCGACCGATCCGACCAGCGCTCCGATCGGCCCGCCGACCAGGACGCCGATCCCGGCCCCGCCGATCTTGCCCCACAGGCCGGTGCTCATCGGGCGCCGCCCGCAACGGGAGAGCGGAAGCGTGAGGTATCGAGGGGGGACAAGGGCGGATCCGAAGTCATTCAGCAGGAGCGATCGCCACGGCTTAGTGTCTCTCACAAAACTCCCGCTGCGCCGTCCTCGCCAAAGCGAGAACGGTCAGAGATCGGGATTTTTGTGAGGCACTCTTAACGCCGCAAAGCGTACCGCAGCGCAAGCCCGGTGCTTTAATCGACCGCAAAAGAAAGGCGATTATATCTTTCCCACATACTTGACCGGTCATGGCCGTCTTTCGATTGCGCACTACCTAATGGGCTCCCCATGTCCGGGGCCGACAAGAACCCTGCTGAGGAAACGCTAGATGTTGAAGATTGCCTTGCCGGTTGTGGCTCTCGCAGCTTTCGCTGCCACTCCGGCCCTTGCCCTTGAGGTGACAAAGACAGCGACCGTTGCGGCTTCGCCGGACAAGGTTTGGAATACCATCGGCGGCTTCTGCGGCATCGGCGATTGGCACCCCGTGGTTGAGAAGTGCGCGCTGTCCGACAAGGGGGGCAAGGAAGAGCGCACTCTGTCGCTTAAGGGCGGCGGCACCATTGTGGAGCAGGAGCAATCCCGCGACGACAAGAAGATGGACTACACCTACACGATCCTTTCGGGCCCCCTGCCGGTTGAGGAC